>DASQAK010000001.1:0-13085 GCA_035635755.1 Candidatus Methylomirabilota bacterium
CGTGCGCGAGGCCCTCGGGCCCGACCGGCTGCTCATGGTCGACGCGAACCACTGCTACAACGTGCCGCAGGCGATCACTCTCGGCCGCGAGATGGAGCGGCTCGGCGTGTACTGGTTCGAGGAGCCGATCTCCCCGGAGGATCTGGACGGCTACGTCGAGGTGTCGCGCGCCCTCGACATGGCGGTGGCGGGCGGGGAGAACGAGTTCACCAAGTTCTCCTTCCGCGCCATCCTCGACAAGCGGGCCATGGACATCATCCAGCCGGACGTCTGCGCGGCGGGTGGCCTCACGGAGTGCAAGAAGATCGCCGCGCTCGCCCAGGCGGCCGGCGTGCAGTGCGTGCCCCACGCGTGGGGGACGGCCATCGGGCTCGCGGCCACCTTGCACTTCATCGCCTCGCTGCCCGACAGCCCGCCCTGCCTGGTGCCGATTCCCCCGCTCCTCGAGTTCGAGCAGACCTTCAATCCCTTCCGCGACGATCTCGCCTCGTCCCGGATCACGCACCGCGCGGGGTGGGTCGACGTTCCCACCCGCCCCGGCCTCGGCATCGACATCGACCGCGACGTGCTCAAGCGGTACCGCGTCGCCTGACCCCGCCCGGTACGGTGACCCGCTTCGATCTCGTGATCTTCGACAACGACGGTGTGCTCGTCGACAGCGAGGGGCACGCGAACCAGATCCTCTCGGAGCTGCTGAACGAAACGGGCGTGGAGCTCGGCATGACCCGTGAGGAATGCATGACGGAGTTCATGGGGCGGTCCATGACGACCATCCGCCAGCTCGTCGAAGCTCGGTTCGGCCGAGCCTTGCCGAGCGACCTCGAGGATCGCTATCACGCGCGCCTCTTCGAGGTCTTCGCCACCAGGCTGACGGCCGTGCCCGGCGTGGAGCGCGCGCTCCAGCGAATCACCCTTCCGACCTGCGTGGCCTCGAGCGGCACTCACGAGCGGATCCGGCGGGCGCTCGCGGCGACGGGACTGCTCGCGCGCTTCGAGGGGAGGATCTTCAGCGCCCAGGACGTCGCGCGGGGCAAGCCCGCCCCCGATCTGTTCTTGCACGCGGCGCGCAGCCTGGGCGTGGCGCCCGCCCGCTGCGCCATCATCGAGGACAGCCCCCTCGGCGTCGAGGCCGCCAACGCGGCGGGCATGACCGCCTTCGGCTTCGCCCGCCTCACCCCGCCCGCGCTCCTGGCGCAGGCCCGCGGCGGCATCTTCACCTCGATGGACGACCTTCCCGACCTCCTCTCAGGCGGCTGAAAAAGGCCGATCTGCGGGAGTGCGGCGAGGACGGCGGCACCCGCTCAACGTACGTGGCAGTTCGAGCTGAAGGGCGCAGCCATGAGGCGAGCGCTGAGTGCGAAATACGCCTCGGGGTGCCGCCGTCCTCGCCGCCTCGCATCGGGGCCTTTTTGAGCCGCCTGTGCTACTCGTAGACGATGACGGAGCGCTTGACCTCGCCCTGCTTCATGAGGTCGAAGGCGTGGTTCAGCTCCTTCAGGGGAAGGCGACGCGAGACCAGCTCCTTGAGCTGGTACTTGCCGGCCATGAAGAGATCGATGAGGAGCGGCACGTCGGCGCGCTGGTGCCCTGCTCCGAAGGACGACCCCGTGAGCACGCGCTGCTGAAGGAGCATGCCGGGGTCGATGGACAGGCGCGTGCCGGCCGGGCTGACGCCCACGATCACGCACATGCCGCCCCGGTGAGTGGAGGCGAGGGCCTGCTCGATGGTCTTCTGCGTGCCCACGACCTCGAAGGCGAAGTCCACGCCGCCGATGCCGCCGATGGCCTGCACGCGCGCAACCGGGTCCTCTTTCGAGGCATCCACCACGTGGGTCGCCCCGAACTCCTCCGCCCACGTGAGCTTCTGAGGATTCACGTCGACGGCGATGATCTTGCCCGCCCCCACCATCCGCGCCGCCTGGATGGTGTTGAGCCCGACCCCGCCGCAGCCGAACACGGCCACGCTGGCTCCCGGCGGCACCTTGGCGCGGTTGAACACGGGGCCGGCGCCCGCGAGCACGCCGTAGCTCACGAGGCACGCGAGATCGAGGGGCGCGTCCTTCCGGATGGGGATGACGCTTTCCTCGAGGAGGACGGAGTGCGTGGCGTAGCCGGAGACCTGGAGGAAGTGGTGGAGCGGTTGCCCGTTCTTGCGGAAGCGCGATGTGCCGTCGAGCATGAACCACCGCGGCTTGTCGCGGAGCGCGCACATGGTCGGCTGGCCGCCGATGCAGTACCAGCATTTCCCGCAGGAGGGGATGTAGCTCGAGCACACGTGATCGCCGGGCTTGACGCTCTCCACGCCCGCCCCGATCTTCTCGACCACGCCGGCCGCCTCGTGGCCGAGGACGACGGGGAGCGGGTGAGGGTAGTCGCCCGTCATCACGTGGAGGTCGCTGTGGCAGACGCCATTGGCCGCCCAGCGCACGCGCACCTCGTGAGGACCGGGCTCGAGCACCTCCACGTCTTCGATCACCAGGGGCTTGTTCACCTCGTACAGAACGGCAGCATTGGCGTCCATGGGCATGTCCTCCTTGTTGCTCCTCTTACTTTGTCGCGGCCACCACGATGATCTCGACCAGACAGTGGCCGGCGAGGGTGGCGCCCACGCATGCCCGCTGAGGCCAGTGATCGGGATCGGGACCCATCCACTCGTTCCACACGTCATCGAACCGGGGCTTGGTCGTCATGTCGGCCAGGAAAACCTGCGCCGAGACCAGGCGCGTCTTGTCCGTCCCGGCCTCGGCGAGGTTCTTATCGATCACCGCGAGGGCGCGGCGTGTCTGCTCCTGGATATCCGCGGAGCGGTCATCGTACGTTGCCACGGTCCAGACCAGGGCCTGATAGGCCGCCATGCGGTTGCGCCCCTGAGCCTGACCGCGCCAGCGCGTGATGGGTTGCATGAGGGCCCTCCGCGGCCTCGATGCCGCAATGACGAGCGCTTACTTCAGGGCGTCGGCGCCTGCCCTGGCCGTCTGCGCGTCCTGGGAGGAGAGCACCCCCGACACGCCGATGCCGCCGATGATCTTGCCGTCGACCACGATGGGGACGCCGCCCTCGAGCGGCGTCGCTCCTTCCAGCTTCAAGATGCGAAGCCCGGCGCCGCCCCCGGTGATGACGTCCTCGAGGGCCTTGGTGGGCCGACGGAAGCTCACCGCGGTCGTGGCCTTGCCCTTGGCGACGTCGATGCTGCCGTACTGCGTGTTGTCAAGGCGCTGGAGCAAGACGAGATGCCCGCCACTGTCGACGATGGCGATGACCACGTTCCAGCTGTTCTTCGTGGCCTCAGCGTGCGCCGCCGCCATCGCCTTCTGGGCCTGGGCGAAGGTGATCGGCGCCCCATAGGGTGGCGGCGGGGCCGGAGCCTGGGCCACGGCGACGAGAGGACTGGCGGCGATGGCGAGGAACACCAGAGCAACTCCGACGTGACGAAGTGCACGGATCATCGATGCGCCTCCTTTGGCGGTTGGAGTATTAGAACCGGCCGGTCGCATCCCTTGGCAGAGCGCGGGTCGCTTCGCCCGCAGACGCTTATAGCACATCTCCTTTCGCGGTGAACTTCATTCAGCCCTCGTCTCGCCACTGATTCACTCAGCCCTCGCCTCAGGGCTTCGCCCTTCAGCTCGAACTGCCACGCCTGCGGGATCAACCCAGCTCTCGTCTCGCGCCGGCCAGAGGCCGTCGCTCGACTCGAACAGCGGGCAGTGTCTCAGCTCGAATTTCATTCAGCCCTCGCCTCGCCACTCTCGTCGCCTGCGGCTCCTCGGCAGTGTCTCAGCTCGAATTTCAGCCGAGCATCCAGTGGCCGCCGTCGACGCTGATGGTCTGCCCGGTGACGTACGCCGCGTCATCGGAGAGAAAGAAGATGACGGCGCGCGCGATCTCCTCCGGGAGGCCGAGCCGACCGAGCGCGATCGAGTCGAGCAGGCGCCGCTGCCCGGCCGCGCCCATGGTTTCCCATTGCCGCTCGGAGGCCGGATTCGAGCGAACGAAGCCCGGCGCCACGCAGTTCACGCGGATGCCATGGGCGCCCAGCTCGCGCGCGGTCTGGCGGGTGAAGCCGATGAGGCCCGCCTTCGCGCTGGCATAGGCCTGGATGCCCGTGAGGCTGTAGGAGCGTCCCGCTCCCGATGAGATGTTCACGATGGCGCCCCGGCCCGCGCGCTTCATGATCGGCGCCGCCGCGCGCATGAAGTGGAAGGCTCCGTTGAGGTTGATGGCGAAGATGACCTGCCAGTCGTCATCCGTGACCTGCTCGATGGGCCTCATGGTCTGCCCCGCCACCCCGCCCGCGGAGTTCACGAGGGCGTCGATGCGTCCCGCCGTCGCCTCGATCCGCGCCACCAAGGCCGTCACCGCCTCCGAATCGCGCACGTCCAGCTCCGCGATCCGGCAGGCGCCCGCGGCCACCGCCTCCACCGTCCGCCGCGTCTCCTCGAGCTCGCGCGCCAGCACGTCGCACGCCCACACCGAAGCCCCTTCGCGGGCCAGCTCCACGCAGATGGCGCGGCCGATGCCGTGCGCGGCGCCGGTGACGACGGCTGCGCGTCCCTGGAGGCGCACTGCTAGACCTGGCCCCGCAGGCGCGGATCGAGGGCGTCCCGCAGCCCGTCTCCGAGGAGGTTGAATCCCAGGACGGCGAGCATGATGGCGAGACCCGGGATGGTCGCGATGTGGGGGGCCACGAGCAGGAAGTCCCGTCCGCTGGAGACCATGAGTCCCCAGGACGGCGTGGGCGGCTGCACGCCCAGGCCCAGGAAAGAGAGGGCTGCTTCGACGAGGATGGCATTGGCCATGAAGAGCGTCGAATAAACCACCACCGTCGGCAGAATGTTCCGGAGCACGTGGCGCCGCAGGATCTCGCCCGCCGAGGCCCCGAGGGCCCGGGCCGCGCTGACGTACTCGCTCTCTCGGGCGGCGAGGACCGCCGCACGGACCACGCGGGTCACCGTGGGCGTCCCCCAGATGCCGACCGCGATGGTGGTGTTCAGCACGCCGGGCCCCAGCGCCGACACTACCGCGATGGCGAGCAGAAGGTAGGGGAAGGCCAGGAGGATCTCGACCCCGCGCATGATCAGCACGTCGATCCAGCCCCCCGCGAATCCCGCCAGGCAGCCCAGGACCAGGCCGAACCCCAGCGCGATGGCCACCGACAGGAGTCCGACGAGCAGGGCCACCCGGCTCCCGAAGAGCACGCGCGAGAGGATATCGCGTCCGAACTCGTCGGCCCCGAGGAGGAACTTGTTTCCCGGTCGCGCCCGCTTCTCGATCAGGCTCTGCTTGGCGGGATCGGCGGGCGCCAGCCACGGCGCGCCCACGGCCGCGACGACGAGCAGGGCGACCACGACGAGCCCCGCCAAGGCCAGGCGGTTGCGGCGGAAGCGCTGCCAGGCATCGGCGGAAAGTGTGGCGGGGGCGGCGGGGCGGGTCACGATCACGCCGGCGCCCACCGCCACGCTAGCCCTGCCGCGCGATCCGCGGGTCCAGCGCTCCGTAGGCGAGGTCCACCGCGAGGTTGATGACCACGAAGGCGAGGGCGAAGATGAGCACCGCGCCCTGGAGCAGCACGTAGTCGCGGGCGAAGATCGCCTTGACCATGAGGCGCCCGAGCCCGGGCCAGGCGAAGACGGTCTCGGTGAGCACAGCGCCGCCCATGAGCTGGCCGGCCTGCAGACCCAGCAGCGTGAGGATGGGAATGGCCGCGTTGCGCAGGGCGTGCTTGGCCACCACCAGCCGCTCGGCCACGCCCTTGGCCCGCGCGGTGCGCACGTAATCCTCGCGGAGCACGTCGAGCACGCTCGAGCGCGTCATGCGCGCGACCATGGCCAGCGAGGGCAGGGCCAGGGTGACCGCGGGCAGCACGAGGTGCGCGGGCGATCCCATTCCCCCCACGGGCATCCAGGGCAGCCACAAGGCGAAGACCACGATGAGCACGAGGCCGGTCCAGAAGACCGGCATGGAGAGGCCGAAGAGGGAGCCGAGACGGGCCAGGGCGTCGAAGGCGGAGTTCGGCCACACCGCGGAGATCACGCCCGCGGCGATCCCGAGGGCGGCGGAGATCACCAGCGCGGCCGCGGTCAGCTCGAGGGTGGCCGGCCAGGCATCGGCAAGCTCGTCGACCACGGGGCGGTTCTGCTGGATGGAGCGGCCGAGGTCGCCGCGCGCCACGCGCCCGACGTAGCCCACGTAGCGGACGAGCAGGGGCTTGTCGAGGCCGAGATAGTCGCGCAGCTTGGCCACCGCCTCGGGCGTGGCGTGCTCGCCCAGCATCAGCGACACGGCATCGCCCGGAATCAGCTCGATGGTGAGCATGACCACGAAGACCACGCCCAGGAGCACCGGGATGGCGAGGAGAAGCCGCCGCGCGATGAAGGTCAGCATGGCCGTCGCGCCGGCTCCGGCGCCGGGCGCGCGGCGGCGCCCGGGCCGGTGGGCGCGGGAGGCATCATGAGGGCGGCGCTACTTGTCGAGCCAGACCTTTCCCAGCCACAGGTTGTACTCCACGGGATGCACGGTGAAGCCCTTGACGCTCGCGCGGGTGACCACGATCTCCTTGGTGTTGTAGACGGGAATCCACACCATTTCCTTGGCGAGGATGTCCTGCACCTCGGCGTAGAGCTTCTCACGCTCCGTCTGGTTGAGGCTCCGGCGCGCCTGCTCAACGAGCGCGTCCACGCGCGGGTTAGCGTAGCGTGAGGTGTTCCAGCCCGTGGGCGGCACCTGCTTGGAGTGGAAGAGCGCATAGAGCGAGTAGTCGGCGTCGGCGTTGGAGGTGACCCAGCCCAGCGTGAACATGTGCTGGTTCAGGGTGGCGGCGCGGAACTGGGTGAACACCGTCGCCCACTCCAGGAACTGCACTTTGGCCTCGACCCCGACCTCCTTGAACATGGCCTGGATGGCCTCCGTGATCTCGCCGTCCTTGGGGTAGCGACCGCGGGCGGCCAGCCAGGAGAGCGAGAGCTTCTGCCCTCCCTTCTGCAAGACGCCGTCGGGCCCGGGCGTCCAGCCCGCCTGGGCGAGGAGGGCCTTGGCTCGGGCGCGATCGAAGGGGTAGAGCTTGTCGAGCTGCATGTCCTTGAAGCCGAACACGCTGGGCGCGAGCACGCCGCGGGCGGGCACCGCCGAGCCCTCCAGGATGTTTTCGAGGATGGCCTTGCGGTCCACGGCGTGGATCAGGGCCGTGCGCACGCGCACGTCGTCGAGCGGGGCCAGCCCGGCATGCATGCCCGCGAAGACCACGCGCCCGCCCACCACCTCGTGGACGACGTACTTCGAGTCGCGCTTGAGGGCGGCGAGCTGGGCAGGGGCGGGCAGGAGCACCATGTCGGCGTCGCCCGTCTGGAGCGCGATCATCCGGGCGCCTTCTTCCGGCACCACCTTGAAGATGACGCGATCGAGCGGCGCCTTGTCGCCCCAGTAGTCGGGATTGCGCTCGAGGATGACGTGGGTGTTGGTCTTCCACTCGACGAACTTGAAGGGCCCCGTCCCCACGGGCGCGCGGCTGAAATCGGGGCCCATCTTCTGCACGGCCGTGGGCGACACGATGCCCGTGCAGTACATGGCCAGGGTGCGAAGGATGGGGCCATAGGGCTCGCGCGTCATCACGTCCACCGTCAGGTCGTCCACCACTTCCGCGCCGCTCAGAGAGCCGGCGAGGCTTGCCCACCGCGCGGGAGGCGTGCCCCGCAGGGCGCGGTCGAAGGTGAATTTCACGGCGGCGGCGTTGAGGGGCGTGCCGTCGTGGAACTTGACGTTCGGCCGCAGCTTGAAGCGCACCTTGGTGGGCGAGAGGATCTCGTAGGAGGCGGCGAGGGCGGGACGGATCTGCATCTTCTCGTCCATGGTGAGCAGCGGCTCGAGCATGTTGAAGTAGACCCAGGCCCCGGGGGCGGTCGTCTCGAGCTGGGGATCGAGGGAGACGGGGTCGGTGGGACGCACGATGGTGAGGGTGCCGCCCTTCTTCTGGGCCTCCGCGGGAAAGACAGATCCGAGGCAGACCGACATCGCCCAGGCGACGGCGAGGGCGGAGAGCAGCGCGCTTCGAGCTGGCATCATCGAGAAATCTCCTTTCGCGGCACGACTTCGATCACGATGGCTCGCCGGCACTGGCCAGCTCACGGACGAGCTCCGCTGCCTCGTCCAGGGTATGGAGGACCCGGTTGCGCTCCCGGACCAGCGCCGCCACCGCGAACCGGCTCGAGTCGGAGGCGGGGTCGAGCGCGGCGAGGCCGCGCGCGGGCTGCAGCCCCGCCAGGGGCGGGATGCCCACGGCGAGGTCATGGGCGAAGCGATCGCCCGTCGTGTAGAGGAGCGGAATGAGGGCGCGGGAGAGGCGCATGAGCGCGCGGTTCACCCCGGCCGCCGCGCGCGCGAGGGAATTTTCGCGCGCGCGGAGCGCCGCCTCGAGGGCGCGCGCCGATTCGACCACGGGCGCGAGGTCGACGACGCCGGCGGCGGCGCCGTGCAGCTCGGCCGCGGTGTCGGCGATGGCGCGCGCGGCGCGCGCATGGGCGAGGGGCAGCACGGGGGCGTTGCAGAGCCGGAGGGCGGCGGCGACGTAGACCTTGGTGTCGAGGGTCAGCACCGCGGCATCGATCTTGTCGGTGGTGTCCTCGCGCGTGTGCCACCACCAGGGGAATCCGGAGGTCCCGAAGAGGCGCTCCGTCGCTCGGCCGAACTGCGTGTCCTGCTTCGGGAGCTGGGACATGGACATGAAAGCGCTGGGGAGGCCGATGCCCCAGAACGACTGGTCGCCCGCCCGCGAGAAGTGTCGGGCGCGCCCGCGCTGTCCCGTCACGTCCGCCACCACGGTCTCCGCGAAGTCCGCGGCGTCCTCGGTGGCGTGAAAGACGGTGTAGTCGGTGGCCCCGCGCGCGCCGGTGGAGTCGACGTTCATGTGGAGGACGCAACGGCGCTCGAGATCGCGCCAGGCATGGTCCGCGTACCAGGCGGAGCCCGCATATCGCCCGTGCGAATGGCCGGACCAGAAGGCGAAGCGCATGCCCCGCCGGAGCTCGCCCCGACGGGTGCCGAGCAGCCGCGCCACCTCGAGCATGGTGGCATTGGCGGTGCCGTTGTCCATGGCGCCGAAGTGCCAGGCGTCGACATGGCCGGAGAAGAGCGCGAAGGTGTCCTCCGCTGCCCCCGCCAGCTCGGCGACGAGATGCGGGATGGCCATCCATCCCGTGCGCACGCGCGTGATCAGGCGCACGCGCAGCGGGCCGCGCGCCAGGAGCGCGCGCAGGCGCTCGGCGTCGGCCCGGAGAATCGAGCAGCAGGGGAGGCGCGGGATGCGCGAGACCGTCTCCGGCGTGGGCGTGCCCCAGATGGTAGTCACGATCATGTTGTGGAGATGATCCAGGCTCACGAAGATCTGGCCGAGGGTCCCCGCCTCCTGCGCTGTCCAGGCCTTGCCCGGCGTCGCGAAGCCCTCGATGAGGGCGAGCTTGCCGGTAGCGCCCGCGCGGGCGAGGGCCTCCCCCGTTCCTTCGCCGCCCTCGACCAGCTCGGCCTCGAGCCCCTCGGGCATCGTCGTCGTGGAAAAGGAGTGGGTGAGGGCGGGGAGGGAGGTGCCGTCGGGCAGGATGATATGAGCCTCGAGGGGCAGCGAGATGTACGCCTCGATCTCTCGGCGCTCGACCACGAGGCCGAAGCGCTTGAGGCACCCCTCGATGTAGTCGAAAGCCTGCGCCTCGCCGGCGGTGCCCGACTCGCGCTCCCAGGAGGCGATGGCGCGCGCATGGCCCATCAGCTCCTCGGCGGAGACGGCGGGAAGGAGCCGGGCCTCGAGCGGATCCTGCCAGGCCCAGTGCGGGCCGCTCATAGGTCGCGGATCAGCTCGGTCAGCCGCCGCATGAGCGGCATGGCCACTCCGAACGCCTCACCCTTTCGCACGAGGACGCCGAGCTGGCCATCGACCTCGGTCTTGCGCCTGCGCACGGCGAGGTCGCGCCAGATTCCCGTCTTGGTCTTGGTGTGCGCCCGGTAGTGCGTCGCGATGGCCGTCATCGCGCGCGCGCAGGCGCACGCGTCGCCCCCGAGGGCGGCCCGGTACCATGTCGGGTCGAACTCGTCGAAGGGCTCCAGTCGCACGCCCGCCTTGTCGCTGGCCGCCATGCCCTCTCCCACGATACCCACGAGCGCCGCCTGCACGCCCGCGCTCCGCTCCACCACTTCGTACACGTGCGCGTCGACCACCGCGGTGCCGAAGAGGAGCGCGCCGTAGATCAGCTTGGCCCACTTGTAGCCCCAGATGTTGTCGGTGACCGGCGTCTCTTCCACCGCGCTCAGCAGCCGCGCGAGCTCGCGGACGCGGGGCGTGATCCGTCCATCGAGCTCGCCGAGCACGAAGGCGCCGTGGCCGCCGTGGAGGATTCGTCCCGGCGCCACCCAGTCCGCCGCCCAGTTGACCAGGCAGCCCACGGTCCGCTCGGCGCCGATGGCCTGCGCGATCAGCTCCTCGCTCAGCCCGTTCTGGAGCGAGACGATCGTCCCGCCGGGCGCCAGCCGCGGCGTGATCTCCCGGAGCGCGTCGGCGGTGTGATGGCTCTTGACGGCGAGGAGGACGAGCTCGAGATTGTCGCCGAGGCCGTCGGGGGTGACGGCCCGAACGCGGGTCGTGGCCGCCGCGCCTTCCCTGTCCACGGTGAGGCCGCTCGCGTTGATGGCCTCGACGTGGGGAGCGTAGCTGTCCACGAGGAGGACCTCGTGTCCCGCCCGCGCGAGGGCGGCACCCGTGGTGCCTCCGATCGCGCCAGCGCCGTAGACGGTGACCACCATCGCGCTCCTGAAGTATCACAGGGCCCGCACACCGTCAACGCCGCTGGGCAGAGGCGATGCTGCTAGAATCACCCCGTGGCTCAGGATCTCCGCAGCTTCGTGTCGGCGTACAGGGAGGCCAATCCCGGCGAGGTCGTCCGCATCGCCGAGCCCGTCTCCCTCGAGCACGACATCATGGCCGTGGTGCTCGAGTACGAGCGCCGGCGGCGCTATCCCATCCTCTTCTTCGAGAAGATCCACGGCCACGACATTCCCGTCGTGTGCAACGTGGTGGCAAGCCGCCGCGCCCTCGCCTTCGCCCTCGGCGTGCCGGAGTCCGAGCTGGCAGCCGAGTATGCGCGCCGGATCAAGGAGCCCATGAAGCCCGTGGTGGTGGCGGACCCTCCGTTTCGCGGTCACGTGGTAACGGGGGACGCCGTCGATCTCGCCGCGCTTCCCATTCCCGTCTATTTCCCGGGTGACGCCGGGCGATACATCACGGCGGGCATGCTGGTAGCGCGAGATCCCGAGACGGGCGTGGAGACCGAGGGCTATCACCGCCTCCAGCTGAAGGGGCGGAACCGGATGGGGGTGAGCCTCCACTCCCGCCGCCGGATGTTCGAGTACCAGCGCCGCGCCGAGGCGAAAGGCCAGGCGTTGCCCTGCGCCATCGCCCTCGGGCTCCACCCCATCGTCTCCATGGGCTCGCTCGCCTATCCGCCCGCGGAGATCGGCAAGTTCGAGGTGGTGGGCGGGCTCTTCGGGGAGCCGCTCGAGGTTGCCCCCTGCGCGACGCTGGATCTCCACGTCCCCGCCGCGGCGGAGATCGTGATCGAGGGCGAGATCCTGCCCGGCGAGCGCGAGCCGGAGGGGCCCTTCGGCGAGTTCACGGGCTACTTCTCGCGCCGGAGCACGGAGCACGTCTTCGTGGCCCGGGCCATCGCGAGGCGGGAGGCGCCGTGGTTCCAGTCCATCGGCTCGGGGCGCGCGGGCGATCACATCACCACCCTCGGCCTCATTCGCGAGGCGGAGATTATGAACGCGCTCAGCCGCGCCATTCCCAACGTCACGGGCGTGCACGTCCCGCTCTCGGGGACGTCGTCCTTCACCGCCTACGTCTCCATCCGGCAAGGGCGGCCAGGCGAAGCCAAGCACGTGATTCCGATCGTGCTTGGCGTCGACCACTACTTGAAGCTCGTCATCGTGGTGGACGATGACATCGATGTGTTCGACGAGTCGGACGTGCTGTGGGCGGTGGCCACCCGCATGCAGCCCGATCGCGACCTCGTCGTCATCTCCGGAAGTCTCGGCGCCATGCTCGACCCGAGCGCAGACGAGCGAGGGGTGACGGCCAAGCTTGGCATCGATGCCACGCGCCCCTTCGGCGAGCCCTTCGGCGAGAAGCTCGTGATGTCCGCTCAGCGGATGGCTTGGGCCCGCGCGCTCGTCGACCGGCTCAGCTAATTTAGTCCTCGTCGAGAAGCTCGGCGGAAGCTGTACCGGAGCTAGCCGGCCGTCTCCGCGAGCTCATACGCAGACAGGCACCAGCGCTCTTCGTTTTTCAGCCACAGGCAGAACAGCCATTCCGGGCCGATGGAGTCCAGGTCCAGGGACGGGTGCCGGGGATAGGCCTTGAGGCGTGTGGCCCCAGCCGCCAGCGCCTCATGCCGGATCCTCTCGGGGAGGCGGAGCGCGTAGGTGTGAGTGCCGCCGGCGAAGCCGAAGACGATTCCCGTATCAGGATGAATCAGCGCGGGGGTGCCGAACAGCACGAAGCGACAGTCCTGGGGAAGCAAGCTGGTGATCTCGTCCCAGAGACGCGCCACCAGATCCGGGTGTGTGCCGAGCGTATCGTATGGCCTCGGCATCTCCTCCGGACGAGCGACGGGAGCAATGTCTCGACGGCCTTGGCCCCGAAGGTACTGGCAGAGCGCTTGGTTGGCCGGATGGGAAATGACAGCTGACCGCATCGCCTGGAGCGGGATGGCCGTCTAGCCGCCGTCGCGCCTTCGCGGCTGTTCCGGGAAGGCCAACCCATCGAGCTGGACCTCGACCCTCACGAGGGCGTGTCTTGCTCGATCACCTCGCGAAGCTTCTCGAGGGGCACGCCGGTCTTGACCCCCGCCCGCTCGAGCGGGAGCAGCATGTAGCTGCTCGAGTCCTTGTCGCCCCAGCCGTGGGCGAGCGCCTCCGTCAGCTCGGCCAGCGCGAGATTGGCCAGGCGCATGGGCACGCCCATCTCTCTCCCCAGCGCGGTGGCCAGGGACACGTCCTTGTGGCCCAGCTTGAGGGCGAAGGACGGCGGATCGTACGTCCCGGGCAGGAAC
>DASQAK010000002.1:0-36959 GCA_035635755.1 Candidatus Methylomirabilota bacterium
GATGATGTCGATCAGCTCGGAGGCGGAGAGCCCACAGGGCTCGGGGGCGCCGGTGCCCGGGGCCTCGGAGGGATCGAGGACATCCACGTCGATGGTGACGTAGAGAGGGTGACGGCGGAGCTCGGGGAGCAGGCTCCGGACAGCCTCGACCGGGTGGACGGCGTGCGCGGGGTAGAGATGCGGCGTCTTGCGCCGGTATTCCTCGCGGGCGCCTGTCCGCATTCCCACCTGGTAGACGCGCTCCGGCGCCACCACGTCCATGACCCTGGCCATCGCCGAGGCGTAGTTGTAGCGCTCTCCCAGGAACTCCTCGCGCAGGTCCGGATGGGCGTCGAGCTGGAGGATGCGCAGCTCCGGGATGGCGGGCGCGAGGACCTCGATCACCGGCAGGGTGGCCGTGTGGTCGCCTCCCAGCATGACGGGGCGGAGGCGGGGCCGCCAGAAGGCGCGGATCTCATCGCGGGCGCGGTCCAGCCGGGCGCGCGGGCTGCCCGTTCCCAGCTCGCAGTCTCCCAGGTCGGCGATGCCGAGATCTTCCAGGTCACGGTCGAGGAAGGGCGAGTACGTCTCGATGGAATCCGAGGCGACGCGGAGGTCGTGGGGACCGTGATCGGCGCCCGTGCGGAGATTCACGGTGCCTTCGAACGGAATGCCGAAGAGGACGATTCGAGCGTCCGGATGAGGCGCCCGGCAGGCGATGAACCTCGGGTCGGCGGGCTTCACGTGGGACGCTCGCCTCGGACGGCGGGGCCCGCGCCCCGCGACGTCCTGCGGCTCACCCGGCTAGACGACGTCGTCGTCGGCGAGGAGCGTCACGGCGGCGAGGGCGCAGCCCGTGCGCTCGACACGGTGCTCCGCGGCGCAGACCTGCATCTCGTGGATGGTCCAGCCCCGGACACGGAAGGCTTCCGCGAGCATGTGCACGATGGCCCGCTCGGCTTCCTCTCGCGTGGCCTTGTCGTGGAATTCCATGATGACGCCGTTCTTGGTGGGATCGGCCGGCCGCGCCCAGCCCACGGCCGCCGCCACCACTTCGCCCGGGACCTCGCTCGTCATGGCGGCGTAAGCGGTGGGCACGAGGGCGCCGGGGCGAAGCCGAGGCAGGTCCACGACGGCCGTCTCGGGCGGCAGAATGCTCGAGACCTTGACGAGGTTGATGTTGCCGATACCCGCAGCCAGGAGCGCGTTGTCGAAAGCGTTGAGCGGAGTCGTTCCCTCAGCGCTTCCGGAGGTTGTCGCGGCCTTGGTCACCGGTTTCCAGCCCATTCGCTCCTCGCCCTCCTCGCTCATCGCGTGCACGGCACGACGGCTTCTCGTGAGCTGTCGGATACTTTTTCTCGGCTCATGTTAGCGAGTCGAGAGAGGAACGCAAGAGAAAAGTGGCTTCCCGAGGCCTTCCCAGAGGCTCCGCGAGCGCTCGGCAAGGGCGCTCGGCGGGCGCCGAGCCGCCCCGCTGCGGGCGATTTGGCCGCGGCGAGCCGCCGGGAAAGGCCATTTTTTCCTTGCAATGCTAAAAACATGGCCCTACATTCTAAAAACTTACACTCGCAAATTTTCGCGAGCGACTGACGAACGGAGAGGAGGGAAAACAGTGCAAGCACTGGGGCGACACCTGCTTCTCGAGCTCTTCGAATGCGACGCCGATACGATCAACAGCCTCGAGGCCGTGAAGACAGCGATGGTGGAGGCCGCCAAGGCTGCACAGGCCACCATCGTGGACGTCGTCTTCCACGAGTTCAATCCGTTCGGTATCAGCGGCGTCGTCGTCATCGCCGAATCGCACCTGGCCATCCACACCTGGCCGGAGTACCGCTACGCCGCCGTGGACGTGTTCTCCTGCGGCGACGTGCTGCAGCCCCAGGCGGCCGCCGATCACCTCGTGGCCGAGCTCGGCGCGGCCCGGGCCTCCGTCGTCGAGCTCCAGCGCGGCATCTTCCTCAGCTCCGTCCCCATGCCCCACAAGCCGGCCGACGCCTTCGGCAAGCCGGTCGTCCGCCGCTAGATGGCGGGTCCTCCGCAGTACAAGTGGTTCTTCGAGACCACCACTCCCGTCGAAGGCCACATGCACGCCATCGCCCGCACCATCGCCACGCGCCAGACCAAGTTCCAGTTCATGGAGATCTTCGAGACCCACTCGTACGGCAAGGTGCTGGTCCTGGACGGCCGCATCCAGTCCAGCGAGCACGACGAGTTCATCTACCACGAGATCCTCGTCCAGCCGGGTCTCCTCGCCCACCCCAAGCCGGTGCGGGCCATGGTCATCGGCGGGGGCGAGGGCGCTACCGTTCGGGAAATTTTGCGGCATCCGTCCATCACCGATTGCCTCATGGTGGATATCGACGGCGAGGTGGTGGAAGAGTGCAAGAAGCACCTGCCCGAGATGCACAAGGGCGCCTTCGAGGACCCGCGCACCCGAGTGCTCCACGAGGACGCCAGAGCGTATCTCGAGAAGACCAGAGAGCGCTTCGACCTGATCGTGGTCGACTTGCCCGAGCCCCTCGAGGAGGGGCCGGCCTGCCTGCTCTTCACCACCGAGTTCTATAGCCTCATCCGCGACCGCCTGACGGACGGCGGCGTGATGACCATGCAAGCGGGCATGACCAAGATCAACGAGCTTTTCTTCTTCGGCGCCGTCCATCGGACGCTCCGCGAGGTCTTCCCCGTGGTGGCGCCGTACCAGGGCTTCATCTCGTGCTTCGGGACGCCATGGGGCTTCATCCTGGCCTCCAAGGGCACCGATCCTCGGGCGCAGACGGCGGCCGACATCGATCGCCTCATCGCCTCGCGGATGAATCCGGACAGCCTCGGCTACTGGAATGGAGCGGCGCATCTTCACTCCTTCAATCTGCCGAAGTTCCTCACCCAGGCGCTCGACAAGAACACGCGGATCATTACGGACAAGAAC
The DNA here is from genome assembly GCA_035635755.1 of Candidatus Methylomirabilota bacterium. Classification (GTDB taxonomy): domain Bacteria; phylum Methylomirabilota; class Methylomirabilia; order Rokubacteriales; family CSP1-6; genus AR37. The sequence goes on from DASQAK010000002.1 coordinate 2,906, forward strand.
CCCTTAATAGTCAGCTGAGCCGCGTTACGCAGCTCGTTCTCGCCTCCGCCTCGCCCCGCCGTCAGGAGCTCCTGGCCAGTCTCGGTCTCGCCTTCACGGTTCATCCGAGCCACGTCCCCGAGCAGCACCCGCCCGGCAACGCCGCCCTAGCCATGGTTGCCGTGGCCCTCGCCAAGGCCCGTGCCGTCGCGCGGGAGCAGACGAGCCCGGCGGTGGTCCTGGGCGCCGACACGGAGGTGGTGCTCGACGGGCGATATCTGGGCAAGCCGGCGGATCTTCCCGATGCCCTGCGGATGCTGCGGGCCCTTCGTGGCCGCACCCATGAAGTCATCACCGGCGTGGCCCTCGTGGAGGCGCCCGGGGGCCGCGAGGAGACCGCGGCCGTGGTGACGCGCGTGACCATGACGAACGCGACGGACGAGGATCTCGCGGCCTACGTGGCGACGGGCGAGCCCCTGGACAAGGCCGGCGCCTATGCCGTTCAGGGTCGAGGGAGCCTCCTGATCGACCGTATAGACGGCTGCTACACCAACGTCGTCGGCCTCCCCGTCGAGACCACCCGCCGCCTCCTCCAGCGCTTGGGCCTCCTCTAGGAGCTCCTGACAACCTGGCCGGCGGCCTCTTCAGGGGCCTGCCGGCGACTGGGCCTTGCGGAGAGGCTCCGTGAGGAGGAGGGGATACCAGCGGAGTAGCGGCAGCTTGACCGTCTCGGGCAGGGGCGCCCGCTCGCGCGCCTGCTCCACGCTGACCTTGAGCATCTCCTCGGTGACTCGGCCGCGCGGCAGCCAGGATCCGCGCGCGCCCTGGAGTCGCGTCGCGAAATCCTCCGGACTGCCCTTCACGGAGGCGGGCAGGGCGGCTCCCACGGCCTCGGGGCTCGCCTCGCTCAGACGGGCGACGGCCCGCAGGAGCGCGCGCGCCACCGCCGTCAGCTCTCGCTCGCTCAGCTTGGAGCCCGGGCGCACGAAGACGGCGGCGTGCACGGTCTCGGCGCCCAGCCAGCGCCGCGCTCCTGCCCGCGTGCGGAGGTCGACGAGCACGCCGCTGCCCTCACCGGCCAGTCGCGTCACCCACGGATCGCCCAGGACGGCCGCGGCGACCTGTCCCTGCTCGAGGGCGCCGGCGAGGCGGAGAAGACCATGGCTGTGCACCGGGACCTGCTGGATCCGGATCCCGGCATGGGAAAGGACGGAGGTGAGCATGGCGTGCTCGGGCGTGCCCGCCCCCGGCAGCCCCACCGGCTGCCCCCGGAGATCCGCCAGCGAGCGAATGCTCGCGCGGTGGCTCGGCGAGACGACGATCGCCACGGGCGGCGCCGCCGTGAGACCGAAGAGGAGGAGGGGCGGCTCGCCCGCGACGTGCCCCTGACCATACGCCGTGTCGATGGACGTGGCGGCCAGGTCCGCCTTGCCGCTCGCGAGAGTCCGGGCGGCCTCGCCTTCGCTGCGCTCCACCTTGAGCGCGACGTCGAGCTTTTCCTGGGCGAAGTAGCCCTCGGCCTGAGCGACTTGCACCGGCAGGTATTCGGGCGATGTCACGGGGCCCGCCACCGCGATGGTGATCGCCGCCCAGATTCCGAGTCCCGCCGTCAACATGGTCGCCCTAGCCCTCCTCTGAGCTTCTACGCGCCCCGCTACGGCCACTTTGGCCCCCGAGCAGGGCGATGCCCGCCGTGGCGCCTCGAGGCCGCTCTCGGCGCCGTCCTGAGCCAGCCTGGCGCCCGCGTGGCCGTGCCTCCGTTCCGTGCTTCACGGACGGGCGACCTCCAGGATGAGTCGCGCGAGCCGCTCGGCGGCGTCGGGGAGGGCCAGGCTGCGGGCCCGAGCTCCCATGGCCGCCAGCGCCTCGCGGTCGTCGAGAAGTCGTCGCACCGCTGCCGTCAAGGTCGCGGGCTCGAGCTCACTCTGCGGCAGGACGACGGCCCCACCTGCCTCGGCGACCAGCCGTGCGTTGGCCGTCTGCTCATCGCCGCTCGTTCCCGGAAGCGGAACGAAGAGCGCGGGCACGCCCAGCTGACAGCATTCGTTGACGGTGCCCGCGCCGCTCCGCCCGATGCAGAGGGCCGCTGCCGCATAGACATCACGAAGCTCCTCGCCCACCCAGGGCCTCACGGCGAAGCGTGGCCTGAGCGACGCAGGAAGAGAGAGCGCCTTGTCCTGGAGCCAGAGACGATCGCCGGTCTCTCGATTGTCGCCGCACTGATGGAGGATCTGGCAGAAGAGCAAGAGCTGGGGGAGGGCCTCGCCGACCGCTCGGTTGATCCGATGCGAGCCCTGGGCGCCCCCGGTGACGTAGACGAGGGGCAGGCCGGGATCGAAGCCGAACCGCGCGAAGGCGGCCTCGGGGCTCCCGTGGCGAAGGGCGGGCCTCAGGGGATTGCCGGTCAACACCACTCGCTCGGGCGGGAAGACGTCGCCGCGGACCGGGAAAGAGACGGCGATGCGCTCGGCCCAGCGACCGGTCAGCCGATTGGCGAGTCCCGGGACCGAGGTTTGCTCGTGCACGACGACGGGAATGCCGAGCGCGCGGGCGGCGAGCGATGGAGGTACCGACACGAAGCCGCCCGTGGCAAAGAGGAGAGCGGGATGGAGGCGGCGCAGGAGCAGCCAGGACTGCAGGAAGCCGGCGGGGACGTTCAGGAGGAGATCGCTGATGTTCCGGCGGTCCCAGTAGCGGCGGAGCTTACCCGTGGCGATGGGATGAAAGATCAGCCCCGCCTCCGGGGCGCGCGTTGCCTCCAGGCCGTCGTGGCTTCCGATCCAGCGGATGTCCGTGTCGCCGCCGCGGCGCAGGATGGCGGCGACGGCAAGAGCCGCGCTCGTGTGGCCTCCGGTGCCGCCGCCCGCGATGACGATACGCACGGCCTCAGCCGTCCCGACCTCAGCAGCCCCGCCCGGCCGACGGGCTCGCGGGCGGCGGGGAGCCGCCCACATCGCAGCGCGACACCATGCCGCCCGGCGTGGCGAAGAGCGAGGCGGAGAGGCCCGCGGCGCTGCCGCCAAGGCCGGTGATGGAAACCTGTCCGGTCAGCGCGCCCCCGCCGCCCGCGCTGATCTCCGCGGAGGTGATTTGCCAGCGACCGTCGGCCGTGACGCCGTTGGGACCGACCCCCGCGTTGGAAGCGATCTCGCCCAGCGAGCAACGTCCGCTCGCGCGGCCGGGCATGTCCGCCGGCATCCCTGTCGTCTGGGCGCAGAGAGTGAGGGCGGTCATGGCGCGACTCGAGAGCGCCTGGGCCTCGGCAAGCCGCGCCGACTGGTCGGGGCTCACGCCCTCGCCGGGGGCGCTGCCGGCGCGCGGATTGGGGGTCGCGCTCCAGTAGTGGTTGAGCGCCACCGCGCCCAGGAGCCCGATGACGAGGAGCGAGAGGAGAACGGAAAGGAGGCCGAAGCCGGCGCGAGCCATGCTGGGCTCAGCGTCGTTCGCGCGCGAGATCAATGAGCCGGGAGATGAGCTCGGTGTAGGAGATGCCCGAGGCCTCCCAGAGCTTGGGATAGGCGCTGGTGGCCGTGAAGCCCGGCAGAGTATTGATCTCGTTGACGAGGACGTGGGAATCGTTCTCGATGAAGAAGTCCACACGCGCCAGCCCCGCCCCGTCGATGGCCTGGAAGGCGCGGATGGCGAGCTCGCGCACGCGCGCCGTCACCTCGGGAGCGAGCGGCGCGGGCACCTTGAAGGTCGTGTGCCCCTGGCCGTACTTGGTCTCGTAGTCGTACCACTCGCCCGCGTAGCAGACCTCGCCGGGAACGGAGGCTTGCGGCGCGTCGTTGCCGAGGACGGCGACCTCGACCTCGCGTCCCTGGACGGCGCGCTCGACGAGAAGGCGGCGGTCATGGCGGGCGGCCAGATCGAGGGCGGTCGTCAGCTCCTCCGCGGCCTTGACCTTGCTGATGCCCACGCTCGAGCCAAGGTTCGCCGGCTTGACGAAGCAGGGAAAGCCGACAGCGTCGGCCACGGCGCCCTGCACCTCGGCCGGGCGCGACCGCCAGTCGTGACGCTTGACCACGAGGTAGTCGACGATGGGCAGGCCGTGGGCCCGGAACATGTCCTTCATGGCGACCTTGTCCATGCCCACGGCGGAGGCGAGGACGCCCGCGCCGACATACGGCACGCCCGCCAGCTCGAGCAGGCCTTGAATGGTCCCGTCCTCTCCGCGCGGACCGTGGAGCATGATCCAGACCACGTCGAGCCGCTCACGCAGGCCCGCGGGCAGGCTCTCGGAGGTCTCCATGCGCGCGAGGGCCGCCGTCGTCCCCGTGGCATCTCCCGCGCGCGCGGCCAGCTCGTGCTTCACGGAGGCCTCGACCCCGCCCTCGGCGAGGGCGCGGCGCCCAGCGTCGTCAGACAGCGCCTGAAGCGGATCTCCGCCCATGAGCCAGCGGCCTTCGCGAGTGATGCCGATGGGCACGGCTTCGAATCGCTCGCGATCGATGGCGGCCAGCACGGAGGCCGCGCCCGCGAGCGAGACCTCGTGCTCGCCGGATTGCCCTCCGAAGATGACGCCCACGCGGAGCTTTCTCTTTGCCATCGTCCTACTCTAAACCCGTCGGGGGCTCCGGGTGAACTCCTTGAAACCGACGGCCGCCGGCCCCAAGAGAGCGATGGCCCCAAGGAGCCCGAATCCCCAGGTCCACTTGGCATCGCCGATCACGCCCAGGCGGGGAGCCCAGTCGAGCACGACTCCCACGGCCCACGGGGAGAGCGCTCCCGCCGTGAAGCCGACGGTGGACTGGAGCGCCATGGTCCGTCCGAGATAGGCGGGCTCGGCGGCATCGGCGATCCCGGTCGAGACGATGGCCGACTCCGACGTGATGAGAATGCCGTAGACGAGCCCGAGGGCGACCAGGCTCGAGAAGGGCCAGTCGTGAGCCCAGCCCATGGCGAACGAGCAGCATGCGGAGAGCAGCATGAGAACGCTGATGGGCATGGCCCGGCCGAAGCGATCGGAGAGCAGGCCCGAGAAGGGATGAGGCAGGGCGCCGATGGCCAGGACGGCCGAGGCGGCGAGCGCGGCGCGCTGATTGGCCTCGACCAGCTCCGCGCCCGAGGCGATCAGGCTCGCCGTGAAGAAGGGCACGATCCACCCGCGCATGCCCATCAGCTCGAAGGTGTGGGCGGCATAGGCGGTGATGAGGCGCAGAGCGGCGCGGTTCTGAAGGACTGGTCCGAGCCGCTCGACTTTTTTCTCCGCGGGCTTCTCCGCGGGGATGGGCCTCTGGGCGGGCGGCGCGGCGACCATGCTGCGCGGCAAGACCAGCCAGCCGATCACACCGGCGGCGAGAGGGCCCACCGCGGTCAGGGCGAAGGCCGCCCGCCATCCCCAGTGCCCATTGGCCCAGCCCGTGAGCAGGAGGGACAGCGAGGTCCCGAGGGTGAAGGTGCCGATGTAGCACCCCATGGCGAAGCCGCGTCTCCCCGAGGCGAAGCGCTCGGCGACCATGCGCATGCCCGGCATGTAGGTGCCCGCGAATCCCAGGCGGACGGCGCCGCGCAGGATGATGGCGGAGAGGAAGCCCTGCGCCCAGAAGGCGAAGGCGAAGCTGGCCGCGGCCATCCAGAAGGCGCTCCAGAGATAGACGCGGCGCGGCGGCATGTAGTCCGTCAGCGTGGCCAGGATCATGACCGCGCCGATGTAGCCGAACTGGTAGAAGGACACGATGAGGCCGGCCTGACTGTTGCTGAGGTCCCACTCGTGCTGAAGGAGCGGGAGCAGGGCGGAGAAGTTCGAGAAGACCAGGAGCGTGCCGAGCTCGGAGGCGCAGACCGCCGCCAGCCAGGCCCGCTCGCTCACCGCTTGGTCTGCTCCTCCCGCCACCTCCGCCACGCCTCCAGGCGCGCGCGGAGCTCTTTCTCGAGCCCGCGATCCGTGGGCCGGTAGTACACGCGCCCGCTGAGGGCCGCAGGCAGATGCTCCTGACTTACCCGCGCCTCGGGCGCGTCATGCGCGTACTGGTAACCCTTGCCGTAGCCCTGGTTGGCCATGAGACCCGTGGGCGCGTTGCGGAGATGTAGCGGCACGGGCTCGGCGGGCTTGTCCTGGATGTCCTGGGCGACCTCGTTCCAGGCGGCGTAGACGGCGTTCGATTTCGGGGCCAGCGCCAGATAGCAGGTGGCCTGGGCCAGGGCGAGCTCGCCTTCGGGAGAGCCGAGGAAGTGATAGGCCTCCTTGGCGTCGAGGGTGATGCGCAGCGCGTGCGGATCGGCGTTGCCTACGTCCTCGGAGGCGAAGCGCACGAGGCGCCGCGCGATGTACAGGGCGTCCTCGCCCGCCTCGAGCATGCGCCCGAGCCAGTAGAGGGCGCCGTCGGGATCCGAGTCGCGCAGCGACTTGTGGAGGGCCGAGATGAGGTTGTAGTGCTCCTCGCCCGACTTGTCGTAGAGGAGGGCCTTCTTCTGGACGGCCTCGCGGATCCCTTCCGCGGTGATCCGGCCACCCTGGAGCTGGACGGCCAGCTCGAGGATGTTGAGGGCGCCGCGCGCGTCGCCGTCCGAGAGGCGGGCGATGAGGGGCAAGGCGTCGGGATCCGCCGAGACCTTCGCGGCGCCGAGCCCGCGTGGGACGTCGTGAAGGGCGCGCTCGAGGATGCGCACGATGTCTGCTTCGGACAGCGGACGGAGGACATAGACCCGGCAGCGCGAGAGGAGCGCCGCGTTCACCTCGAAGGACGGATTCTCCGTGGTCGCCCCGATCAGGATCAGCGTGCCCTTCTCCACGTGCGGCAGGAAGGCGTCCTGCTGGCCGCGGTTGAAGCGGTGAATCTCGTCCACGAAGAGAATGGTCCGCCGGCCGCCGCGACCGCGCTCGGCTTCCGCCTCCGCCACCACCTGGCGGATCTCCTTCACGCCCGCCAGGACGGCCGAGAAGGGAACGAAGCGCGCCCCCGCGACCTGGGCCATGAGAAAGGCCAGGGTGGTCTTGCCCGTGCCCGGTGGTCCCCAGAGGATCATCGAATGCAGGGCTCCGTCCTCGAGGGAGCGGCGGAGGACCTTGCCGGGGCCGACGAGGTGCTCCTGGCCCACGACCTCGTCCAGGCTGCGCGGTCTCATGCGGTCGGCGAGAGGGGCGGGCGCGGCGGGCTGCTTTTCCGTCGGCGGCGAATCGAAGAGATCCACGTCGTGAAGTATACGCTGGCACGACCACCCCTGATTTACTCAGCACTCGCCTCGAGCCGAGACGCTCGCTTCGAGCGACGAGGCGAGGGCTGAGTAGGTGAGGGTGGGGGCTCAGGCCAGCGCGGCGGGCAGGTCGAGGAGGGAGGCGATGTGGGCGGCGATGGCGATGTCGCGCCGGGCAAACTCTTCGGGATGGCCGCGATAGCGGATGAAGGGAATGCCCCCGGCCTGGGCGGCCGCGCCGTCGACCCAGGAGTCGCCCACCATCACGATCCGATCGGCCGCGGGCCATCTCTCTCTCACGACGCGGAGGCCGTCCGGGTGCGGCTTGAGCGCCGTCATCTCGTCGCGCGTGACGACGAGATCGAGATGCGCGCCCAGCTCGAAGCGGCCCAGCACGAAGTCGGCGACCACACGGTCGTTGTTGGTCCAGATGGCCGTGGCATAGCCGAGCTGCTTCATGGCGGCGAGGGCTTCCCTCGCGAAGGGCTCGAGGATGGCCTCGGCCATGGCGGCCCGCTCGTGGCGCCGGGGGATCTGCATCAGCTCATCCTCGAGATGGGCGGCGTCCTGGCGCACCAGCCCCAGCAGCTCGGCCCCGGACCAGCGAAGCTCGCGCTCGGGCACGGTGGCGCCGCGCGCGCGGATGAACGCTTCCATCTCGCGGCCGACCGCCCGGAGGTCGAGGGGGGAATTGACGAGGGTATGATCGAGGTCGAAGACACAGACGGACTCGGGAGCGCTCACACGGGCAAGCCTAGCAGAAGGTCGCGGGCACCTCACGCATGGTCTTGGCCGTCCTCGTCCATCTGCGCGAGGAGATCACAGAGCATGTCGATCCCCCCACGGTCGAGCCTGCGATCGGCGATCACCAGTTCGACGTCGGGGGGCAGGAGCCCGCGGATCTGCTTCACGGCGTGCTCGCTGGAGACGACGATGCGCGTCTTCTCCAGCATGCGGTCGATGGACCAGGAGTCGTCGGTCGAGGCGAGCACGGGGGTGATGTGCATGAGCCCGGCCGACTGGACGGAGCGCAGCAGGTTCTGTCCGCCCGCGGCGGAGGCGCACACCAGGCCGACCGTCGTGCCTTCGGGCAGCTCCGTCAGGCGCAGGAGCGTCTTGATGCTCGCCTCCGCGAGGAGCGCCACCGAGGGCGGCGCATCGGGCGGCATGACCCTCCGGACTTCGTGAATGTGGAAGAACGTGGTGATGACCACCCGGTACGCCTTGACGAACGTCGGATCCTGGCTCACCCGGGCCTCGAACTCCTCGACGAGCATGCGGTCGATTTGCAGTGGCAGCTCGGCTTCGAGCTCGTCGCGATAGCGGGTGAGCTCGGCGTGATTGCATTCCACGAGGAGGACCCGGTGCCTGACGGCCTTCGACGCCCGCCCCGCCGGGTGACTCGAGGCGAGGGCGGCCACGAACTCCTCCGCGGTGAAGCCGAGCCGGCGGGCCCGCTCCAGGCTCTCGCCCACGAGGCGCTCGAGGCTCCTGGCGGCTCGGCTTTCGCGCGGGGGCCGCCCGGTGACGAAGGTGCCGCGGCCCTGGTGGGCCTCGATGAAGCCCTCGCGCTCGAGATCCGCCAGCGCGCGGGCCACCGTGCTCGGATTGATCCGAAGGAAGCCTGCGAGCTGGCGGACCGTGGGCAGCTGCGTGCCCGGCTTGAGGGTGCCCGTCGAGATGAAGTGCCTGATCTGGGTCATGAGCTGCGCATGCACCGGCACGGCGCTCTTCGGGTTTACCCGGAGGCCGGACGGCGGCGCGACTCGGCACGCTTCTCGCGACATGAGCTGCCTAAGCCGTTGCCCGTCGCCCGGTCTGTCGCTTGGCAGCGGGGCCCGCCAGCCAGCGGCCCATCCTGATTAGCCCAAGCCCAACGGTCACCCGTAGCGGCTCGCCATTGCGAGGCAAATCCTTGATAAGATTGGCCTGGGCAGCTATCTGCCGGGCTTCCCTCAGCCTGTCCCTCGCGATCTGCTCTGCGATATGATAGTTCATCACGTTCATCCTCCTTCGGGCCTCTCGCCCGTCTCCGCAGTTCACCGTAATAATGTACTAGTACATTAGTACACTACATTCGGCGTGTCAAGAAGTTGGCGGGTCGTGGGAGCCGGAAAGGGACAGCGAGGGTGCGCCTGGCTAGACGAGCCAGTGAAGCAGTACGGTAGCCAGTGACAGGAAGATGGTGACGCCGAGAACGTCCTGGAAAGCCGTCTCGAAGGGCCCCGCCGTCAGCGCAGGATCGAAGCCGAGCCGCTTGGACACCATGGGAATTGCTGTCCCCGCGAACCCGGAGAGGTTCACGGAGACGAACATGGAGATGGCGACGACCAGGGCGAAAGCGGACGAGTGCCACAGGAGCCCGATCAGGCCGACCACCACGGCACACACCGCGCCGATGATCATCGACGTCTGGATCTGCCGCCAGAGCGGTTCCCACCACCGCACGAGCTGGACCTGGCCCGTGGCCAGACCTCGCACGATCATGGTCACGGACTGAAGCCCCGTGTTGCCGGAGATCGCCTGGATCACCGGCATGAAGGAAGCGAGCAGGATGACCTTGCCCAGGGTCTTGTCGAAGAAGTGGATGACCACGCCCGCCATCATCTCGATCAGCAGGGTCAGGAGCACCCAGGGCAGGCGGAGCATGGCCACCTGACGCGGCGAGCGGCGCTCGAGCTCGGCCGCGTCCGAGCCCGCCATCCGGAAGATGTCTTCCGAAGCCTCCTCCTGGACGATGTCGATCACATCGTCCACCGAGATCGTGCCCACCAGCCGGTTCTGATCGTCGACGACAGGGACGGTGACGAGGTCGTACTTGGCCACGAGGCGGGCGACCTCTTCCTTGTCCATGGTCGCGTTGACGCTCACGACGTCTTCTTCCAGGATGCCCAGGACCAGACTTCGCGGATTCGCGAGGAGGAGTCGCCGCAGAGGGATGCGTCCAATGAGGTGCCCATGATCGTCGACGGCATAGACGCCGAACGGGCGCTCTTCGGTGACGGTCTTCCTGATGTGCTGGATCGCCTCCTCGACCGTCGAGGTCTCCCTGATCGCGACGACGTCGGCGGACATGAGGCGCCCCGCCGAGTCCTCGGGATACTCGAGGATCTCCTGGATCTCCTCGGACTTCTCGTCCTCCATGAGGTCCAGGATCTTCTCGGCGTGCTCCGTGGACAGCTCGTCCACGACGTCGGCGGCATGCTCCGGCGGCATGCGGTCCAGGATCAGCGAGACCTCGACGTCGTCCAGCGAGCGCACGAGCTCGAGCAGTGTGGCGTCGTCCAGCTCGGAGAGGACATCGCCCGCCTGGTCCGGCCGAAGTGAGCGGAAGATCGCCGCGCGGTCCGCCACCGGCATCTGCTGGAACACGTGCGCGATGTCGGCCGCGTGCGCCTCGGCCAGGGCCTGACCCGCGCGCACGTCATTGCGGTCCTGCAGTAATTCCTCGGCGGCATTGAGCAGCTTCTCGTTTTCGTCCATGACGACGTCTCCGTTGCCGATTGTACACGGGCGAGTGGCCCGCGGGTGCGCATTCCCCATCAGAACAGGGACTTGGAGGACCTGACGGGTCCCGGGCTCTCACGGCTCTCTCACGCGGCCGCCCTGCCTTTTAACGGTCCCCGCCGCCGCCTTCGGCCAAGCTCGGGGATGTAGCGGCACGGATGGGTCGAGGTGGTCCGCGCTACGTGAGGAGGAAACGTCCGATGTGCGATGCAGTGTCTGGCTGGAGGCGAAGGATGCTGTCAGGCGGCGCGGATCCGGCCGAAGGGGCCGACGACACCCCGCCGGAGGGCTTCGTCAGACTCGCCCCCGCGCGTCCAGGGGATCCCGGCGACCATGTTGATCACGCGCGACCCGCGGGCGGCGTCGTCTTCGCTCTGGTGGCCATGATGACTGCCGGCCTGGCTGTCCTCCAGACGCTCATTCCCTGGGGACCGTGGCGGGTCGCCCTTCAGGCCTCCGGGGTCCTGGCGATGTTCGGCGTTCTCGGCATCTGGGCAAGGCTCAATCGGAGCTTGGCGGGTCAACCATGCTCGTGCGAGCGCCCGGTGGTATGGATTCGGGTCGTCCCTTCGATCGCCGAGCCGCGACGCGTTCCGGCCCAGAACGAGAACCTCCCGGAGCCGGCGCGGGCGTACGCGGAAGATTCGCTGGTCGAAGCCAACAGGGTGACTCGGTCATGACGAAGGAGGGCTCAACCATGGGCCTGACCAATATTGAAGAAGCGTCGACGGCCGCGCCCGTGACAGGCTCGGTGAGCGCCGGCGTGCACGGGCGTCTCGAGCCGCTCCACGGCCGGACGGTCGTCATCAAGTACGGCGGCGCGGCGATGGAGAAGCCAGGTCTCCGCGATCTCTTCTCCCGCGACATCGCCCTCGTCCGGACGCTCGGTGTGCGACCGGTGGTCGTGCACGGCGGCGGGCCGCAGATCGATCGCATGATGAAGCGGCTGGGAAAGAGCCCGCACTTCATCGGAGGCCTGCGCGTCACGGATGACGAGACCATGGACATCGTGGAGATGGTGCTGGCGGGAAGCATCAACAAGGAGATCGTGGGTGCCATCGCCGCCCACGGGGGGCGCGCCGTGGGGCTGTGCGGCGGCGACGCGGGCCTCATCCGCGCGAGCCGTCGCACCTATGTCCTGCCGGACGGCAAGGAGATCGATCTCGGCCGGGTCGGCGACGTCAAGGCGGTGGACCCCGAGCCGCTCCGGCTCCTGCAGGACAACGGCTTCGTGCCCGTTCTGGCCCCGCTCGGCGCCGGCCCCCACGGCGAGCTCCTCAACATCAACGCGGACCTCGTTGCGGGGGACGTAGCCGCCGCGCTCAACGCGGTGAAGGTGATCTTTCTCTCGGATGTCCCGGGCATTCGGGGCCGGGACGGGCACTTGCTTCGTCGCGGGAGCGTGGCGGAACTGGACGTGCTCGCACGGGAGGGCGTCATCGAAGGCGGCATGCTGCCGAAAGTCGAAGCCTGCGTCCGCGCTCTCAAGGGCGGAGTCGGGCAGGCCTATATCGTCGACGGACGGCTACCGAACGCGCTGCTCCTCAAGCTGTTTACCCACACCGGGCTCGGCACCGAGGTCGTTCTGTAGTCGGCGCCCCGCCGGGCTATACGACAGCAGACTGAGAGACGCAGCCATGGGAATAGCGAAGTTGGTCAGAGTCGGACCGATAGAGTCGACGGTTGAGCTGGTGGGTCAGAGCCGGCCGTCTGCCGGGACGGCGACGGTGGCCGATATCATGACCCGAAACGTCGCTCCGATTCGCGCGAATGCGCCGATCGATCAAGCGGCTCGCAGGCTCGCTCTCGAGGGACTGCCGGGCTTGCCCGCCGTCGATGCCGACGGACATGTCGTCGGCATTCTCAGCGAGCAGGATTTGATCGCGCGGCTGGGTCCCCGGAGGCAGGTGCCGTGGTGGCATCAGATCCTGGCCGACAGCGCGGACCTGGCGCGTGACTATTGCCGGGCCGTGGGCGCGACCGTCGGAGAAGTCATGAGATCTCCCGCGATCACCGTGAGCCCTGACCTCGCCCCGCGATCCGCAGCCCTGCTCTTCGAGACGGCAAGCGTCAGCCTCCTTCCCGTGGTCAGTGTGGGCAGCGGTGAGCGCCTGGAGGGAGTGCTGACCCGTCGGGATCTGATCAAGGCGCTCATTCCCGCACCCCCGCCGCCTGTCCAGCGCTCGGACGCTCAGCTCATTGAGGCAATGCGGGCGCGCATGGCAGATGAGACGTGGATCTCGTCCCCGCGTCCTTCCGTCTTTGCCCACAACGGTGTCCTCGAGCTGTGGGGACTGGTGGGGAGCGAACAGGAAAGGGCCGCGCTTGAAACGATGGCCAGGACACTCCCGGGCTGCGTCGGGGTAGATAGTCGCCTCGTCGCCACATGGCCCATCTCCCGGTATCACGGGGCGCTCTGAAGGAGGACACGTCAGTCATGGGTGACGCGCTATTCGTCGGGGTGACCATCGCGTTCTTCGTGCTCACGCGGGCGCTCATCCGCCTGTTTGAGCGGTTGTAGGAGGCGATCATGCCGCTGCTCTACGTGGTCGGGGGAATCGTGGCCCTCGGGCTCCTGGTGTATCTGGTCCTGGCCTTGCTCAAGCCGGAGATGTTCGCATGACGGCCAACGGGACGATCCAGCTCCTCTTCTATCTGGTGGTGCTCCTGGCCCTCGCCAAGCCCCTCGGCGATTACATGGCGCGTGTCTACGAGGGCCGGCCGTTCGGCCTCGACCGTGTCTTCGGCGGGCTCGAGCGCCTCATCTATCGACTCGCGGGCGTGAGGCCCGGCGAGGAGATGGGATGGAAGGCCTACGCCATCGCCATGCTCGTCTTCAACGCCGCCGGCCTCCTCCTGGTGTATGGGCTCCAGCGGGTTCAGGGGGTTCTTCCGCTGAATCCGCAAGGCTTCGGGGCGGTGTCCGCGGACTCCTCCTTCAACACGGCGGCGAGCTTCGCCACCAACACGAACTGGCAGGGGTACGGCGGCGAGAGCACCATGAGCTACCTCACCCAGATGGTCGGGCTGACCGTCCAGAACTTTGTGTCCGCAGCTTCAGGCATGGCCGTGCTCGTGGCGTTGATCCGGGGGTTCGCCCGCCGATCGGCGCAGACCATCGGCAACTTCTGGGTGGACATCACGCGGACGACGGTCTACATCCTCTTGCCGCTGTCGATCGTGTTCGCCCTCGTCCTCGTCTCCCAGGGCGTGGTTCAGACCTTCGGCGCCTATCCCAAGGCGTCTGTCGTCCAGCCCACCCAGTACGACGAGCCGATCACTGACAAGGACGGCAAGCCCGTCCTCGACGAGAAGGGCCAGCCCAAGACGAAGAAGTCCACCTTGACCGAGCAGGTGATCGCCGTCGGCCCGGCCGCGTCGCAGATCGCCATCAAGCAACTCGGCACCAACGGTGGCGGCTTCTTCAACGCCAACTCCGCCCATCCCTTCGAGAACCCCACGCCGCTCTCCAACTTCCTCGAGCTGCTGGCCATCCTGCTCATCCCCGCCGCCCTCTGCTACACCTTCGGCGTCATGGTGCGGGACACGCGCCAGGGCTGGGTGCTCCTGGCTGCCATGACGGTGATCTTCATCGGTATGCTCCTGACGGCCGTGGTGGCTGAGCAGCGGGGCGCGGTCTTCGTCAAGCAGGGGGTGGATCACACGGCCAGCGCGCTTCAGTCCGGCGGCAACATGGAAGGCAAGGAGGTGCGTTTCGGGATCGCCAACTCGACCCTCTGGGCCACCGCGACCACGGCCGCCTCCAACGGATCCGTCAACTCGATGCACGACTCCTTCACGCCGATCGGTGGCCTCGTGCCGCTGTGGATGATTCAGCTCGGGGAGGTGGTCTACGGCGGCGTCGGCTCGGGGCTCTACGGCATGGTTGTCTTCGCCATCGTCGCCGTCTTCGTGGCCGGCCTCATGGTCGGCCGCACGCCGGAGTACCTGGGCAAGAAGATCGAGGCCTACGAGATGAAGATGTCCACGCTCATCATCCTCATCGTGCCCGCCCTCGTGCTCATCGGCACCGCTGTGGCCGTTCTGCTACCCGCGGGCAAGAGCAGCATGGCCAATCCCGGCATCCACGGCTTCAGCGAGGTCCTCTACGCGTTCTCCTCGGCCTCCAACAACAACGGCAGCGCCTTCGCCGGGCTCAACGCGAACACGCCCTTCTACAATACCTCGCTGGGCCTCGCCTTCCTCTTCGGGCGGTACTGGCTGGCCGTGCCTGTGCTCGCCCTCGCCGGGTCCCTCGCGCGGAAGAAGCTCGTGCCGCCCGGCCTGGGCACCCTGGCCACGCACACTCCGCTCTTCGTGGTGCTGCTCGTCGGCACCGTCATCCTGGTCGGCGCCCTCACCTACGTTCCGGCGCTGGCTCTCGGCCCCATCGCGGAGCATCTCACCCTCGTGATGGCCAAGTGAGGTCAGCCCCCATGGCAACCAGCGCGAAAGCTCGCTCGCTCTTCGACCTGGCCATTCTGAGGCAGGCGACGATCGATTCCTTCAAGAAGCTGACGCCCAGGCGTCAGGTGCGGAACCCCGTCATGTTCGTGGTCTACGTCGGCTCGATCCTGACCACCGTGCTCTGGGTGCAGGCCTTAGTCGGCCACGGCGAGGCCTCGGCGGGCTTCATTTTCGGCGTCTCGCTCTGGCTCTGGTTCACCGTGCTCTTCGCCAACTTCGCCGAGGCCATGGCGGAAGGGCGCGGCAAGGCCCAGGCGGCCTCGCTGCGCAAGGCGCGGCGCGACCTCCAGGCCAAGCGCCTCGCGCGCCCCGAGCGAACGGCGAAGGTCGAGATGGTCTCGGCCTCCGCGCTTCGGAAGGGCGACGTTGTGCTGGTGGAGGCGGGCGAGTTCATCCCGGCCGACGGCGAGGTGATCGAGGGCATCGCCTCCGTGAACGAGAGCGCCATCACGGGTGAGAGTGCCCCCGTCATCCGCGAGAGCGGCGGCGACCGCAGCTCCGTCACCGGCGGCACCCAGGTCCTCTCCGACTGGATTATTGTCGAGGTCAAGGCGAACCCCGGTGAGGCGTTTCTCGACCGGATGATCGCCCTCGTGGAGGGCGCGAAGCGGCAGAAGACACCCAACGAGATCGCGCTGGATATCTTGCTCGCGGGCCTGACCATCGTCTTCCTGCTCGCCACGGCCACGCTCTTGCCGTACTCGCTCTACAGTGTCCAGGCCGCGGGGCAGGGCACGCCGATCAGCGTCACCGTGCTGGTCGCCCTTCTCGTCTGCCTGATCCCGACCACCATCGGCGCCCTCCTTTCCGCGATCGGCATCGCGGGCATGGACCGCATGATCCAGAAGAACGTCATCGCCATGTCGGGACGCGCAGTGGAGGCGGCGGGCGACGTGGACGTGCTCCTGCTCGACAAGACGGGCACCATCACCCTCGGCAACCGCCAGGCCACCGTCTTCTTTCCCGCCGACGGGGTCAGCGAGACGACGCTGGGAGACGCGGCGCAGCTCGCCTCGCTGACCGACGAAACGCCCGAGGGGCGCAGCATCGTCGTGCTCGCCAAGGAGAAGTACGGGCTCCGCGAGCGTGACATCCAGGCCTTGGGCGCCAAGTTCGTGCCTTTCACGGCCCAGACGCGCATGAGCGGCGTGGATCTCAATGGGCGGCAGATCCGGAAAGGTGCCGCCGATGCCATCGAGGCCCATATCAAGCGGCTCGGCGGCAGTGTTCCCGCGAGCGTCCAGACCGTCGTGGACACCATCGCGAAGTCCGGCGGCACGCCGCTCGTCGTCTCTGACGGCGCCAAGGTGCTCGGCACGATCCAGCTCAAGGACATCGTCAAGGGCGGCATCCGCGAGCGCTTCATCCAGCTCCGGCGCATGGGCATCAAGACCATCATGATCACCGGCGACAATCCCCTCACGGCCGCCGCCATCAGCGCCGAGGCGGGCGTGGACGACTTCCTCGCCCAGGCGACGCCGGAGGCCAAGCTCAAGCTGATCCGCGACATCCAGGCCGAGGGCCGCCTGGTGGCCATGACGGGGGACGGGACCAACGACGCGCCGGCCCTGGCCCAGGCCGATGTGGCCGTGGCCATGAACACGGGTACCCAGGCTGCCAAGGAAGCGGGCAACATGGTCGATCTCGACTCCAACCCGACCAAGCTGCTCGAAGTGGTCGAGACGGGCAAGCAGATGCTGATGACCCGCGGCGCGCTCACCACCTTCAGCATCGCCAACGACGTCGCCAAGTACTTCGCGATCATTCCCGCGGCCTTCGCCAGCACCTACCCCGCACTCGGCGTGCTGAACGTCATGCATCTGGCGACGCCCCAGAGCGCCATCCTGTCCGCCGTCATCTTCAACGCGCTCATCATCATCGGCCTCATCCCCCTCGCCCTGAAGGGCGTGCGTTACCGGCCCCTGGGCGCGGCGGCCGTCCTGCGGCGCAATCTCTGGGTCTACGGCGTGGGGGGCATCCTCGTCCCGTTCCCGGGGATCAAGCTGGTGGACATGATCCTCGTGGCCCTGGGCCTGGTGTAAGGGAGGAGATCACATCATGCTTGCGCACCTGCGGCCCGCTCTCATGATCCTGCTGCTCATGACGCTCCTGACGGGCGTGGCCTATCCGCTCGTTGTCACCGGCATCGCCCAGGCGCTGTTTCCGGCCCAGGCCAATGGCAGCCTCGTCGTCAAGGATGGCAAGCCAGTGGGCTCCAGGCTCATCGGCCAGCCCTTCGACGATCCGAAGTATTTCTGGAGCCGCCCGTCGGCCACCAGTCCCTTCGCCGACAACGCCGGCTCCTCCTCCGGCTCGAATCTCAGCCCGACCAATCCCGACCTCGTCAAGGCGGTTCAGGGGCGCGTGGACGCGCTGCGCGCGGCCGATCCCGGCAATACCGCACGAGTACCCGTGGACCTCGTAACCGCGTCCGGCAGCGGTCTCGATCCCCACATCAGTCCCGCCGCCGCGCTCTATCAGGTACCTCGCGTAGCCAAGGTGCGGAAGCTCGACCCGGAGACCGTGCGGCAGCTCGTGGAGCGGCACACCGAGGGGCGGTTCCTGGGATTCCTCGGAGAGCCGCGGGTCAACGTGCTCACGCTGAATCTAGCCCTGGACGGCAAGTAGTCACAAGGCGGCCAAGGAGGCCTCGATGACGCGGTTCCTGACAGCGATGCTCTGCGCGGTGGCGATGATCACCGCCGGGGCCGGCCCCGCCCTCGCCCAGCGCTCGCTGGCCGACCTGCTCGGTCGCGAGGCGGCGCCCGAAGGGCAACCCAAGAGCCTGCTGGAAGAGATGTTCCTCTACGGCTATCTCGAGAACAGCTACGTCGTGAATCTCGGACAGGCGAGCCGGGGCAACACCAACGACATCCGCTTCTACGATCACGACGTCGGGTACACGTGGAACGCGCTCGAGCTTTCCTTCAAGAAAGATCCCTCGGAACGCTATCCGTGGGGGTTCGGCGTGGTGGTGACGGCGGGGATGGACTCGCAGAAGAACCATTCGATCGGCATCTTCCGGGATCTGGACGACGGCCTGCCCTATCTTCGCAATACACCCAAGTACGACCTGGCCGAGGCCTATGGCTCGGTCCTGCTGCCGATAGGTGAGGGGCTCACGCTGAAGGGAGGCAAGTGGGGGACGCCGATCGGCTACGAAGTCTACGAGAGCCCCAAGAACCTCAACTTCTCTCGCTCCTTCCTCTACAGCATCGGCACGCCATACACGCACACGGGCCTCCTGGCCACGTATCCCTTCGCCAAGTGGCTGTCCGTGACGCTCGGCTTCACGAATGGCTGGGACTCCGCCGACAACTTCAACGGCTATCTGCGGGCGATCGGCTCCGTGGCGTTCACGCCGTCCGACAAGTTCTCCATCACCACGAACTTCCACGTCGGCCCCGAGCAGACCCGGGCCCAGATGCGGGGAGATGACGTCAATCAGCGCTGGATCGTGGACACGACGGTCCTCTATACCGGGATCGACAAGGTGACCCTGGCCGTCAACTTCGACTTCGCGGGAGAGGAGAACGATCCGCTCCTCGTCGCCCTCGGCATTCGCAAGAACAATGATTCGCGCTGGAGCGGCGTGGCCGTGTACGGCGCCTATGACTGGACCAAGGCGCTTCGGACCATGGCGCGCTTGGAATACTTCGCCGACCCGCACGGCGTGAGAAACGGCGTGACAACCCCGGGTCACAATCTGGACCTCTACGAGATCACGGGCACCCTCGAGTACAAGATCTGGCGGGGCCTGGTCGGCCGGCTCGAGTACCGGCACGACGAGGCGAGCCGGCGGGCCTTTACCCTGAAGAACTTCGGCACGACGCCGACGGCCCAGAGCCAGGATACTTTCACGGTCGCCCTCTACTACTCCTTCTTCTAGGGGAGTGCCGCTCGGCGGCCGCTTTCGATACACTGGCAGCAGCATGGATCGAGGCGGACGAGGATGACGGAGCACCGGCCTGACCCCGAGGCCCTGCTCGCCCGGGCCATGGAGGAAGAGGCGCGCAAGGCGCAGGGCCGTCTCAAGCTCTTCTTCGGCGCCGCCGCGGGCGTCGGCAAGACCTTCGCCATGCTCGAGGCCGCGCGGGAGCTCAAGGCCGACGGCGTGGATGTGGTGGTGGGTTACGCTGAGACCCACGGCCGGGCCGAGACGGAAGCCCTCCTCCAGGGGCTCGAGATCCTCCCCCCGCGCCTCGTGCCCTATCGCGGCACCGCCCTGAAGGAGTTCGACCTCGACGCGGCCCTCGCCCGACGTCCGGCGTACATCATCGTGGACGAGCTGGCCCACTCCAACGCCGAGGGCTCGCGCCACGCCAAGCGCTGGCAGGACGTGATGGAGCTGCTCGACGCGGGCATCAACGTCTACACGGCCGTCAACGTCCAGCACCTCGAGAGCCTCAACGACCTCGTGGCCAAGATCACGGGAGTGGTCGTGCGCGAGACCATCCCGGACTCGGTCTTCGACCGGTCCGACGAGATCGAGCTGGTCGACCTGCCGCCGGACGAGCTGATCCATCGCCTGCAGGAGGGCAAGGTCTATCTCCCCGAGCAGGCGCAGGAAGCCATGCGGAGCTTCTTCCGCAAGGGCAACCTGATCGCCCTCCGGGAGCTGGCGTTGCGGCGCACGGCCGAGCGCGTGGACGCGCAGATGCAGGCCTACATGCGCGACCACGCCATCCCCAAGACCTGGCCGGTGGCCGAGCGCGTCCTCGTCTGCGTCAGCTCGAGCCCGGCGGCGGCACAGCTCGTGCGCGCCGGTCGCCGGCTGGCCACCCGGCTCGGGGCCGAGTGGATCGTCGGCTACGTGGAGACGCCAGCGAGCGCGCGCCTGTCCCAGGCCGATCGGGACCGCGTCGTGCAGACCCTGCGCCTGGCCGAGCAGCTCGGGGCGGAGACGGCCACGCTGTCGGGGCCCACGATGAGCGAGGAGATCCTGACCTACGCGCGGGCCCGGAACGTCAGCAAGATCGTGATCGGCAAGCCGGAGCGCCCCCTCTGGAAGCGCGTGCTCCTCGGCTCCATCGCAGACGCCCTCGTGCGGGGCAGCGGCGACATCGACATCTACGTCGTCAGCGGGGACAAGGAGGCGCCGGTTTCCCGCCCGGCCCGCGAGCGCCTCGAGCCCACCAACGTGCCCGCCTATGCAGAAGCGATCGGCATC
The DNA here is from genome assembly GCA_035635755.1 of Candidatus Methylomirabilota bacterium. Classification (GTDB taxonomy): domain Bacteria; phylum Methylomirabilota; class Methylomirabilia; order Rokubacteriales; family CSP1-6; genus AR37. The sequence goes on from DASQAK010000002.1 coordinate 23,166, forward strand.
GTCGCCCTCTGCACTGCCGTCGCCTGGGTCATGTTTTCCCACGTGGGTCTGTCGAACCTCATCATGGTCTACCTCCTGGGGGTGGTGGCGGTGGCGACCCGGAGCAGCCGTGGGCCCACCGTGCTCGCCTCGGTCCTCAGTGTCGCCACCTTCGACTTCTTCTTCGTGCCTCCCTACTTCTCCTTCGCCGTCTCCGACACCCAGTACCTGATCACGTTCGGGGTCATGCTCGTGGTCGCCCTCGTGATCAGCGGACTCACCGTCCGCACGCGGATCCAGGCCCTCACCGCGCGTGAGCGCGAGCGCCGGACGGCCGCCCTCTATGCCATGAGCCGGGAGCTGGCCAATACGCGCGAAGTGGAGAGCCTTCTCGCCATCGCCGTCCAGCACATCCTCGAGGTCTTTTCCGCCGAGATGGCGGTCCTCCTGCCGGCGGCGGGGGGGCGATTGGGACACCGTGTGGTCCCTGCCGCCACCCTGGCCATCGACACGACAGAGCTGGCGGTCGCCCAGTGGGTCTATGCCCACCGCGAGCTGGCCGGGCTCGGCACCTCGACGCTCCCGGGGGCGACCGCGCTCTACGTCCCCCTCATCGGCTCTCGCGGCGCGGTCGGGGTCCTCGGGGTGCGGCCCGCCGAGCGTCACGCTTTCGACAGCCCCGAGCAGCTCCATTTGCTCGAGACGTTCGCGAACCAGACCGCGCTGGCCATCGAGCGGGCCGTCCTCGCCGAGGAGGCGCAGGCGACCCAGGTGCGGATGGAGACGGAGCGTCTTCGCAACTCGCTCCTGAGCTCGGTCTCCCACGATTTGCGGACCCCGCTTGCTGCCATCACGGGCGCCGCCAGCACCCTGCTCGAGGGCCGTCCCGCCGCCGACGTCCAGCACGAGCTGCTTCAGACCATCCGCGAGGAGGCCGACCGTCTGAATCGCCTCGTCCGGAACCTCCTCGAGATGACTCGCCTCGAGTCCGGCGTCGAGGTGCGCAAGGAGTGGCATCAGCTCGAGGAAGTGGTGGGCGCCGTGCTCGGACGTCTCGAGCCGGCGCTTCGCGACCGGCCCCTGCGGACGGATGTGCCCAAGGACCTGCCGCTCGTTCCCATGGACGATGTCCTGATCGATCAGGCGCTGACCAACCTGCTCGAGAACGTGGTCAAGTACACGCCCGCGGGCACGGCCGTCGAGCTTCGCGCGTGGAGCGATGGCTCGAGCGTCACGGTGGAGATCGCCGATCACGGGCCGGGCCTCGCTCCCGGCGACGAGGCGCGCGTGTTCGACAAGTTCTACCGGAGCGTCTCTAGTTCGTCGCGAGGCGCGGGGCTCGGGCTGACCATATGCCGGGCCATCGTCGAAGCCCACGGCGGTCGCATCTGGGCGCAGAACCGGCCGGACGGAGGCGCCGCCTTCCGCTTCACGCTCCCGCTCGAGGGCACACCCCCACGAGTGGAGGCAGAAGGTGGCTGATCCCGAGGGAAAGCCCGAGACCTCGTCCGATCAGATTCCCGGGCCCTCGGTGGTGCTCATCGAGGACGAGCCTCAGATCAGGCGCTTCCTCCGCGCCGCGCTCACGGGCCACGGTTACCGCCTCTTCGAGGCGGGCAGCGGCGAGGATGGCCTGATCGAGGCGGCGACCCGCCAGCCCGACCTCGTCATTCTCGACCTCGGCCTGCCCGACCTCGACGGCCTCGGCGTCCTCGCGCGACTTCGCGAGTGGACCTCGGTGCCCGTCATCGTGCTCTCCGCGCGAGGGCAGGAGCGCGACAAGATCGCCGCCCTCGACGGCGGTGCCGACGACTATGTCAGCAAGCCCTTCTCTGTCGGCGAGCTGCTCGCTCGCATGCGGGCGGCCCTCCGGCGCCGCGACCAGGTGGGTGAAGGCGCCGCGGCCACCACCTTCGTCGTGGGCGATCTCTCCGTGGATCTCGCGCGGCGCCACGTGCTGGTCGGCGACAAGGAGATCCATCTCACGCCGATCGAGTACAAGCTCCTGACTACCCTCATCCGGCATGCGGGCAAGGTGCTGACTCACCGGCAGCTTCTCAAGGAAGTCTGGGGGCCGGCCCACACCGAGGACAGCCAGAACCTGCGCTTCTACGTCGCTCAGCTCCGCCGCAAGCTCGAGACCGTCCCCGCGCGGCCGCGCTATCTGCTCACGGAGCCCGGAGTCGGCTACCGCCTGGTCGCCGAGTCGTAGGCTCCGCTGGGGGGCCGTGGTAGCCTGACCCTATCCGTATGGCGCACCTGCGCGCGTGCCTAATTTTCTCGCTGCTCGTGGGACTCGTCATCCTCGGCGCCTGGGCGAGCCCCGGGGCCGCCCTCGAGGAGGCGGATCGTCTCTTCCTGGTCGGCGAGAAGGCCTTCGACGACGGCCTCTACCCGCTCTCCCGCCGCATGCTCGAGCGCTTCGTCGAGCGCTTCCCGAGCGAACGACGGGCGGGAGAAGCGACGCTGCTCCTGGGCAAAGCACGACTCTCTCAGGGCGCGGGCGAGGCCGCCCTCGAGGCATTCAAGAAAGCCGAGAGCTTCCAGCCGCCGCCGGGGAAGCCGGGCGAGCTTCGCTTCTGGGAGGCGGAAGCCTTCTATCGTCTCAAGCGGTTCAGCGACGCGCGCACCGCGTACTCCGACGTCATCGCCGGTGGCGCGGGGGGACTCCGCGTGCCTGACGCGCTCTACGGTCTCGGGTGGAGCGAGCTCGAGTCCAAGCGTCGGGAGCCCGCCGCCGCCGCCTTCCAGCGTCTCGTCAGCGAGTTTCCCGACCATGCCCTCGCGCCCACGGCCACCATCCAGCTCGCGCGCGCGCTCATCGAGCTCAAGCGCGCCGAGGATGCGCAGGGCGTGCTCCAGGCCTTCGTGACCAAGAATCCCGAGCACAAGCTCGCCCCGGACGCGCGCTACTGGCAGGCCCGGGCGCGGCTGGCCACGGGGCAGACCGACCAGGGCGTGACCGATCTGCGCGCCTTCGCCAAGGCCAATCCGACGAGCGAGCTGGCCCCCACGGCGCGTCGGGCCGTCCTCGACACCCTCATGAAGGACGGCCGCAAGAGCGAGCTGGCCGACGAGTACACCGCGCTCATGTCGCAAAAGCCTGCCTCGGCCGACGGACTCTACGATGCCGGCGCCATCGCCGAGCGTCTCGGCCGCTCGCGCGACGCGGAAGCAGCCCGAGCCCGGTTGCGCAAGGAATTTCCCGAGCACCCGCTGACCGGGCGGACCTCGCTGCAGTCGGCTCAGGCCGCCTTCACGAAGAACGCCTTTCGCGAGGCGGCCACGTTTGCGCGCGCGGCGGCCAAGAGCCCGGAGGACGCGGTGCGCGGCGAGGCCTTCCTGCTCGTGGGCGAGAGCGAGATGAAGCTCAAGCGCCCGGCGCAGGCGCTGCCCGCCTTCCAGGCCGCCGGCGATACGGCGGGTCTCGAGCCTGCCCTTCACTTCCGGGCCCTCGCGGGCTCGGGGCTTGCCCTCGAGGAGCAGAAGCAGTGGACGCAGGCGGCCAAGTACTACGACGAGGTCGCGGAGAAGAGCCCGGACAAGACGCTGGCCGCCTGGGCCAAGACGCGCAAGGCCGCCGTCGCGGCGAACATCAAGCCCGCTCCCAGGGCCGGGGGAAAGAGCGAGAAGCGATGAGCATGGTCAGGATGCTCGCGCTGCTGGGCCTTGCCCTGGCTCCCTCCGTCGCGCAGGCCGCGGAGGTGTCGTTCACCCTGCCTCCGCCGGATCTCGCCGCCGTGTTGCCGCTGGTGTCACCGGCACTGGACAAGGGGCCAGTGGGCAGCGGGCCGATGAGCCTTCCGCCCTCGCCGCAGCCGGTGCCCCCGCTCCCGCCCGCGCGGATCGTGGTCGACCTGACGCAGCTCCCCCTCGCGCCCGCGCCCCCGCCGCGCTTCCTCGCGTGCAATCCGCTCGGGACGGTCTTCGGGGTCGCCTCCGAGCTGGTCGAGTGCGGGCGCGCGCGCTTCCAGCGAAACGAATTCGAAGAGGCGCGCGAGGCCCTCGAGAACGCCGTCAAGAAGAACACGGACCGGGCGCTCCTGCGCGAGGCGCGGTACTGGCTGGCCGAGACGCTGATCCGCCTGAAGCAGACGGAGGGCGTGGAGCAGACGCTGCATCTGGCCATCCAGGACGAGCCGCGCTCGGACATCGCGTACTACGGCGGCCTGACGTACGGGATGGTCCTGCTCAACGCGGCCCAGCCCGCGCGCGCGCTCGAGACCTTCGACAACATCCTCAAGGCGGGCGCGCCGCCCGAGGTGATTCCGTGGGCTCGTCACGGACGCGCGCTCGCTCTCTACGGCCTGGGCCGCTTCCCCGACGCGCGCGAAGCCTGGACGGGGCTCCTCGCCCTCAGCCTGCCGCGCTCCGTGGCCGCCGAGTCTCAGTTCTGGCTCGGCGATACGCTCGGACGGCTCGGCGACCACAAGAACGCCGTGGCCCGGCTGTCCACGTTCACCGCGCGCGGGCCGCAGCTCAATATCGAGTCCGGCCTGCTCCGCCAGGCCTGGTGGAGCCGAGCGGCCGGGCAGCCCCTGGAGGCGGTGCAGACCTATCGCGGTCTCCTCTCGGCCTATCCCAAGCTCAGCGAGATCCTGTGGGCCCGGGCGGGACTGACCCTGGCCCTCCTCGATATCGGCGACTATGCCGCCGCCCTCGACGAGGCGCGCCGGCTCGAACAGGCCGACGCCAAGGGCACGCTGACGCTACCCGTCCTTCTCGCCGTGGACCGCTGGGCCACGGAGAAGCATCGAGTGGAGGAAGGGCGCGCCCTCTCGCTCGAGCTCCTGGGCAAGAACCTCGAGCCTGCATCGCGCGCCTATGTCGTGCTCCTCGGCGCCGAGCTCGAGCGCGAGGCGAAGCAGCCGAGCGAGGCGCGGAGCGCCTTCGAGCTCGTCGCCAGCAATCCGGGCACGCCCCCCCTCGGCTGGTACGCGGGCTATCGCCTCGCCCAGATTGACATCGAGGGGCGCGAGTTCGGCCAGGCCCAGGCGCGCCTCGACGGGCTCCTCCGCCAGCCGCTCGACCCGGATGTCCGCGCGGCCGTGCTCGCCCTCGGCGGCGAGGCGGGCTATGCCGCGCGCGACTGGGACCAGGCCGCGGACCGCTATGGCCGCTTTCTCGCAGACTACGGCTCCTCCCCCGAGGCGCCCTCGGTGCAGCTCGCGCTCGGCTGGACCCAGTTCCGCCGCGGCCGTCACGAGGAAGCGCGGAAGATCTGGACCCAGTTCGCCACGAGCCAGGCCAAGGACCCACGCGCTCCCGGCGCGCTCCTGCTCGCCTCCGAGATCGCCGCGCGCTCCGGCGATACGACCGGAGCCCAGAGCCTCCTCGACGGGCTGATCCAGCGCTATCCCGAGGGCGAGCACGCCGAAGTCGCTCGGCTCAACCGCGCCATCCTCCTCCTTCGGGCAGGCAAGGGCGCGGGCATGGTGGCCGACCTGACCACCCTGGTGCGTCGCGCGCCCCTCTCGCCGTATATCGGCCGCATGCGCCTGGCCCGCGCCGCCGCCCTCATGGCCGACGGCAAGCCGGAGGACGCCACGCGCGAGCTCACCGCCGCCCTCGCCCTGGGCGAGGGCGCGGCGGCGCACCTCGGGCTCGGCCGCATCGCCTTCGACCGCAAGCAGTGGGACGAGGCCGAGCGCGAGTTCGTGGAGGCGCGCGATGGGGGCACGACCCCCATCGCCGCCGCCGCCGAGTACGGCATTGCCGCGGTGCTGTGGAACCAGGGCAAGCGCGCGGACTTCAACCGCTTCGCGACGGCGCTCCTCACGCAGCCCGCCGACCCGACCACGACGCCTCGCGTGCTCGGCGCCACGGCGGTGGTGGCCGCCGACGAGCAGAAATGGAAGGAGGCGCGCGCGGCGACCCAGAGGCTGATCAAGGAGTTTCCCGCCAGCGACACGACGCCGGCGGTCCTCGCCCAGGTGGGAGCCGCCGCGGGGCGGGGCGGGGAGTGGACGCTGGCCAGCGACGTCCTCCAGACCCTGGCCACGCGCTATCCGACCCATGCCGCCGCTCGGGACGTGCGCCTCGACTACGCCGAGGCCCTCGTCCGCACCGGCGCCGTCGCCGAGGCGCGCACGAGGCTTCAGGCCTTCGTGGACACGTCGCCCGCGCAGGACCCCGCGCTGCCGCGCGCCCTCCTGCTCCTGGGCCGGAGCTACGAGACGGCGGGCGATCAGGCCCAGGCCCTCGACCTCTACGCGCGCGTGACGCGCGACTACCCGGCGTGGGAGGGCGCGGCCACTCTCGGCCAGGCGCGCGTGGCCATGATCGATGGCAAGTGGGCCGAGGCGCAGCCGCTCTTCGAGCGCGCGCTGTCGGCCAGCGATGTCCAGGTCGCCACCGAGGCCGCCTATCGCCTCGGCGAGGGCTATCGGGGAGCGGGCCGTCACCAGCAGGCCGTCGATGCCTACATGACGGCGGCGTATGTCGCCCCCGATACGCCGCTGGGCCGGCGCGCCCTCCTCGGCGCCGGGCAGTCCTTCGCCGCCCTCAAGCAGCCCGACTTCGCCGTCATCGTCTACAAGAAGCTCCTCGCATCGTCGGGCATCGAGGCCGAGCTGGCCGAGGCGGCCAAGAAGAACCTGCGCGCCCTCGGCGCCAACTGACGCGCCCGGTAGGTATAATGGGCGACGCTCCACTCGGAGCGGCCATGACGACCAACGCCGGGATGCTGGAGCGCGCGCGCCCATGAAGGGCTATGGCGGGCGGATTCTCTTCGTCGATCTCACACGCGGCACGAGCCGTGTCGAGGGCCTCGAAGAGTCCGCGGCCCGCGCCCTCCTCGGCGGCAACGGGCTGGCCGCGCGGCTCCTCCTCGATCACGTCCCGCCTCAGGTCGACGCCTATGCGCCGGCCAACGCGGTAGTCTTCGCCGTGGGGCCCATCACCGACACGACGGTGCCGGGCAATAGCCGCGCCTGCGTCGCCTCGAAATCGCCGCTGACCGGCCTCTTCTTCGACTCGACCTTCGGCGGGCGGTGGCCCGCCACCATGAAGCGCACGGGCTTCGACGCCCTCGTCATCACCGGCCAGGCTCCCGCCCACGTCTACCTGAAAGTGACGGAGACGGGTCTCGAGGTGAAGCCGGCCACCGGCCTCTGGGGCCAGACCACCCGGGACACCGTGCATGCCATCCAGGCGGTGGAGGGCGACGCCACCGATGTCATGGCCATCGGCCCTGCGGGCGAGCGGCTCGTGCGCTTCGCCTGCGCGGCGACGTACTGGAAGAATCGCGAAGGCGTGGCCGGGCGCGGGGGGATCGGGGCCGTGCTCGGGGCCAAGCGCGTCAAGGCCGTGGTCGTGGCGGGGGCGAAGAAGACCGAGGTGGCGGACGCCGCCCTCCTGAAGGCGCTTCTCGAAGAGAAGCGCGAGCCCCTCAAGACGGGCACGGCGGCGCTCTCGAAGTACGGCACGTCGTTTCTCGTCAAGCCCATCAACACCCTGGGCGGCCTCGGCGCCTACAACCTCCGTCAGGAAACCTTTGCCGAGGCGGGAATGATCTCCGGGGAGGAGATGCACGCCCACCATCACGACCGTGACACGACCTGTCTCAAATGTCCCGTCGCCTGCGGCAAGCAGTACGAGATCCGCGACGGCGAGCTCCGAGGTCTCAAGGCCAAGATGCCCGAGTACGAGACCATCTTCGCCTTCGGCTCCATGCTGGGCAACGCGCACGCGGGCTCGCTCGCCAAGGCCAACGATCTCTGCGATCTCTTGGGGCTCGACACCATCTCGATGGGCGTGACCCTGGCCTTCGCGGCCGAGGCGCTCGAGCGCGGCTGGCTCACCCAGGCCGAGGTCGGGCTGCCCTTCGGCTGGGGCGACTGGCGCGGCATGCTGCGGCTCGTGGAGATGACGGCGGCGCGCGAGGGATTCGGCGACAGGCTCGCGGAGGGCGCCTGGCGCCTCGCCGAGTCCATGGGGACAGAAGCGACGCGGGCCGTCTATGCCGTGAAGCGCCTCGAGCTGCCCGCGCATTCCGCGCGCGCCCTCAAGGGCATGTCCATCGGCTACGCCACGGCCACGCGCGGGGGCAGCCATCACGACACGCGCCCCACGCCGCAGTACGCGCAGGGGTACGATCGCCGCGGCACCGACGGCAAGCCGGAGTTCGCCGTGCGCAGCCAGCACTTCACGGCGGTGGACGATTCGCTCGTGCTCTGCCGCTTCACCTCCGAGCGCGGCTTCGGCCTCTTCGTGGACGAGCCCTACGCGCGTATGGTCCGCGCCGTCACGGGCTGGGACATGACGGTGGAGGAGCTGGAGCGGGTGGGCGAGCGCGTGATCAATCTCGAGCGGCTCTTCAACGTGCGCGAGGGCGTCCGGCGCAAGGACGACGTGCTGCCGTGGCGCGTGATGCATGAGCCCATTCCCGACGGGCCCTCGGCGGGCATGCGCTGTCCGCCGGAGGAGCTGGCGATGATGGTCGATCGCTACTACGCCCTGCGCGGCTGGGACGAAGACGGCGTGCCCACCCGGGCTCGCCTGACTGCTCTCGGCATCTGACGCGTCCGTCACATGACAGGGAAATCTTCCTGGCGTATCGAAGTCACCAGCCCCGTCGATCGCAGGACGTCGATCGGGTCTGGGCGCCCGGCCCGGCCGGGTTGACTCGGTAAAAGACGCCGCCAGCGAATCGTCGCCCATCCGAAGAGCGCGAATAGACGTCCTTCGAATTCGGCACGGCGGTTGCCTCGGACTTTTCTATGGCTTCGGACAACCACACTGTCCGCCCACGGACACTGCCGGAGAGCAAGGGTCAGCGCGCTCGGCAGGCTCGCGCGCTCCTCGCTGAGCTCCGGCCTTATCTGATCGGCGCCTTTGCCATCCCGATCGTCGCAGCGCTCTACTGGGCGCAGACCGTTCTCATTCCCGTCGCGGTGGCCCTGCTCCTGAGCTTCTTGCTCGGTCCGCCCGTGCGCGCGCTCCAGCGGACAGGCCTCGGGAACACGCGCGCGGGTCGGGTCGGGTCGGTGGTTCTCGTCGTCGTGCTCGTGTCCCTGGTCCTGGGGGGAATCAGCTACGTCGTGGCCCAGCAGATCGTCCTGATCAGCCACGACATGCCGCAGTTTCGAGGAAACCTCAGGCAGAAGATCGCCGATCTGCGCGGCGTGAGAAAGCCGGGGGCCCTGAAGGACGTCGAGTCGACAGCCAACGAGGTCATCAGTGAGCTCCAGAGAGCGGCGCTGCCGCCGAAGCAGGAGCCCGTTCCCGTCACCGTCAGGAACGAGCGCATAGCCTTCGTGCACGTGCCCAGGCTGCTCGACGCCTTGACGAGTGCGGGCTTCGTGATCGTCCTCGTCATCTTCATGCTCATCGAGCAGCGGGACCTGCGCAACCGGCTGCTCCGGCTGATCGGGCACGGCCGGCTCGCCACCACCACACGAGCCCTGGGAGACGCGAACAACCGCATCACCCGCTATGTGCTCGTTCAGACCATGATCAACCTGGGCTATGGCGCGGCCATCGGGCTCGGGCTCTATCTGATCGGCGTTCCCTACGTCGTGCTGTGGGGCTTCCTCGCCTTCGCCCTTCGCTTCGTGCCCTACATCGGAACCGTGATGGGTGCGCTGGCGCCCGTGGTCGTGAGCCTTGCGATATTCTCCGGCTGGTCGCGGCCCCTGCTCACCGTAGGTCTCTTCCTCGTCGTCGAGGCCCTGACCTACGTGGTGGTCGAGCCGCTGCTCTACCGGCAGGCGCTCGGCCTGTCGCAGACGGCGCTTCTCGTCGCCATCGCCTTCTGGACCTGGCTCTGGGGTCCCATCGGCCTCCTCCTGGCCACGCCCCTGACCGTCTGTCTCGTCGTCCTGGGCAGGCACGTGCCCGCCCTCGGATTTCTCACGATCCTCATGGCGAACGACGAGCCGGTGCTGCGGGCCGACGTCTGCTACTATCAGCGATCGCTCGCGAGAGACGATGCGGAGGCGAACGACATCATCCGCGCCTACCTCGAGAGGCATCCGCCAGAAGACGTGTGTGACGACATCCTCCTTCCCGCCCTGAGCCATGCGAAGCGGGACCACGACATGCAGCGGCTCACCGACGAGGAGGTCCAGACCATCTACCAGGCGGCCGCGCAGACCGTGGGCGATCTGGCCGCCTCGCGGCTCTCATCACCCGCGCGAACGGACGGCGAGGGTCGTGCCCTTGCCGCCCCGCAGCTGCCTGCCTCCGAGTCGCCACGCGTGCAGGGATGCGTGGCGGGAGACGAGGCGGGCGAGGTGGCGCTCGGGATGCTCGAGCATCTCCTGCGGCCACACGCCATCACCCTCGAGGTCGACTCGGCGGATACGCTGTCGGGCGAGGTCCTCTCCCTCGTGGCCACGAGGAACCCGACCATCGTCTGTGTCGCCTCGATCAGGCCGGGCGATCTCGCCCACACGCGTTACCTGTGCAAGCGCCTCCGCGCTCGGTTCCCCCACCTCAAGATCGTCGTCGGACGGTGGGGCGAGCAGGACCGGGGCGAGCAGGACCAACTCCTCGCCGCCGGAGCGGACGCGGTGAGCGCGACGCTTCAGGAGTCGCGCGATCAGATTCGCGAATACGCCCGCCTCGCCTCCACGGCTCCCGCCGCGCTGCTCGAAGGCGCGTGACGGCGGTCGCGAGGTGTCGCCCGCCACGCGGTCCCGCAGGGGCAGTGACCGGCAGGCATTCTTACCACTCGCGACATTTCTTCCCGGTAAGGCCGAGCAACCTGCGCGACTTCCGCGCCCATGTCCGCGTGGATGCGAGGGCATGAGCGGACCCGGCGAGGCACGGTCCTTGCTGCTTCAGATCACGTTTGGCCGTGTCCCGGCCGACTTCATCCGGAGGAGGTGCCCAGATGACCGACGAGAGCCGCACGCGACAAGTTCTTGCGGAGACGCCGACGAAGGCTGAGGTGGGCACCAAGGCGGCCGAGGGCGCAGGGATCGGCGGAACCATCGGCGGCGTGGTGGGCGCGGCACTGGCGGCGGTCGCGACCACGACGGCCATCGCCATTCCTGGCTTCGGACTCATCGCGGCGGGACCGATCGCGGCCGCCTTCGCGGGAGCGGGCGCGGGCGGACTCGCGGGCACCATCGTGGGGGCCCTCGTCGGCGCGGGAATTCCGGAGGAGCGCGCGCGGCTCCACGCCGAACGGCGGAAGCGACGCGGCATGCTCCGGAGCGCGAATCCGCGATCCAAGGGCGACCAAGTACGTTTCGGGCGCGAATGGAAGAGCCACCGGGGCGGGCACAGCTACCCGTAACGCGGCTGTCCGGGCGGGCGCGCAGAGGGCAGCGCCGCGTGCCCGGCCGCGCGGCGCCCGTGTCGCATCGACAGGCGGCGTTTCGGACGGCGACGAAGGATCGGGTCATCCCGCTCGGCGTGAACGTGGTCGAGCTGGCGCTGGCGGATCGGGCCCTCACCCTGACCAATCTCCTCAAGCCGTTCTGGCCTCGACTGGGGCTGACCAAGGGTGATCTGCTGCAGTACTACGTCGAGGTCGCCCCGGTCCTGCTTCCTCATCTCCGGGATCGCGCCATGGTGATGAAGCGGTATCCCAACGGCGCGGCCGGCCCCTTCTTCTTCATGAAGCGGGCGCCGACGCCGCGCCCGAGCGGGCCCAGCCGATGGAGCACGAAGCGGTCGGCGGAATGGGAGCCCCTCGCGCCGAAGCTCGTGGTCGAGGTCGGCTACGATCACTTCACTGGCGGACGCTTTCGTCACGGGACGCGATTTTTGCGCTGGCGGCCCGACAAGGCGCCCCGTCAGTGCACCTTCGACCAGGTCAAGGTGGCGACCCGGTCCGCGTCCTTGCTCCCGCCCCGGATGGTGGCAGAATCCCAGACAACCTGAGCCCGCCGCGGCCGGCCCCCGCCAAGGCCTCTGCGATTCCGGGCCTCTCCGCTCCGGGAACAGCCCGTGGGTTTCCCCCTCGCTCTGAGCTAAACTCGCCGGAAGGCGCAGGCTCGGACGCTCCCCGGCTTCACGCTGCCGGGTGCTCGCAAATGATGCGGTGAGGAGCCGTGGATGGGAGCACATGGGACATATGGAATCTCGTCGATGGTGGCCCCGCTCGGGCCAGATCGGGCCGTCCCGGGGCCCAGGCCCCCCCCTCCTCGCCTTCGGCGTCCTGAGCCTTCTCACCCTCGCGGTGCTGCCCGCGGCCGGCGCGGAGCTCACGAAGGAGTGGCGCCAATGTCGGGGGGACGAGGTGAGGTCCTCCGAGGTGGCAATCCAGAGCTGCACCGCCATCATCAGGTCGGGCCGCGAGAAGGGAGCCAAGCTCGCCACCGCGTACTACAGCCGTGCCACCGCCCGCCGTGTCGAGGGCTGGTACGATCGCGCCATCGAGGACTACGATCAGGCGATCCGGCTCGATCCCAAGCATGCGATCGCCTACAATGATCGCGGCACCGCCTTCAGCCACAAGGCGCTGCCGAACCGGGCCATCCAGGACTTCGACCAGGCAATCCGGCTCGACCCGAAGCTTGCCTCCGCCTTCAACAATCGAGGCAATGCCTACAGCAGTCGGGGTGAGCTGGACCGGGCCATCCAGGATTACGATCACGCCGTCAAGCTCGAGCCCAAGTACGCCTTCGCCTTCAACAACCGGGGGAATGCTTATCGCGCCAAGGGCGAGCTGGACCGGGCCATCCGGGACTTCGACGAGGCCATCCGCGTGCAGCCGACGTACGCCCTCGCCTTCAACAACCGAGGGAATGCCTACAGCAGCAAGGGCGAGCTGGACCGCGCCATCCAGGACTACGATCAGGCGATCCGCATCGACCCCAGGGACGCCTCCGCCTTGAACAACCGAGGACTTGCTTATAGTCGAAAATCGCAGCCGAACCGCGCCATCCAGGATTTCGACCAGGCGATCCGGCTGGATCCGGCCCTCGCCTCCGCGTACAACAATCGCGGCAACGCCTATAGTAGTCGCGGCGAGACGGAGCGCGCGATCCAGGACTACAACGAGGCGCTCCGCCTCGACCCGAAGTATGCCTTCGCCTTCAACAACCGCGGGAACGCTTATCGTAATCTCGGAGAGGTCGACCGGGCCGTCCAGGACTTCGACCAGGCCATTCGCCTCGAGCCGAACTACGCGCTCGCCTACAACAACCGCGGCAACGCCTACAGCAGTCGAGGCGAGATGGCCCTGGCCATTCGGGACTACGACCAGGCCATCGCCATCGAGCGCAACTATGGCTTCGCCTACAACAACCGGGGCCATGCCTACCGCATCCTCGGAGAGCTGGACCGCGCGATCCAGGACTTCGATCAGGCCATCCGGCTCAATCCCGGGGACGTGCTGGCCTTCGAGAACCGGGGGATCGCCTACAGCCTGAAGGGCGAGCTTGATCGGGGGATCCAGGACTTCGATCAGGCCATCCGGCTGAATCCGAGCTATGCGACGGCTTTCCACCACCGCGGGTCCGTGTACAGCCGCAAGGGACAGCACGACCGGGCGATCCAGGACTTCGATCAGGCCATCCGGCTCAATCCGATGGACGAGACGGTGTGGAACAGCCGCTGCTTCGCGCGCGCCATCACGAACCGGCTCGAGCTCGCCCTCGCGGACTGCAGCCAGGCCCTGCGGATGCGCCCCGAGTACGCCAATGCCCTCGACAGTCGTGCCCTCATCTACCTGAAGCTCGACGAGATCGCCCGGGCCATCGCCGACTACGACGCGGCCCTGCGCCTGGATCCGGGCAAGGCTCATTCCCTCTACGGCCGCGGCCTCGCCAAGCGGAAGGTGGGCGATCTCGCGGGCGCCGAGGCCGACCTCGCAGCCGCCACCGCGCAGGCGCCGCGGGTGGCGGAGGAGTACAGCAC
>DASQAK010000003.1:0-22009 GCA_035635755.1 Candidatus Methylomirabilota bacterium
GTGCGCGCGAGCGTCTTGGGATCGCGGCCTTCCTTCGCGCACCAGTCGTCGAGGACGGCGTTCTTGGCCTTCCACGTCTGCGCGTCGATGTACGGCGCGTTCCAGCCGTCCGCGTACTTGGCCGCGGTCCGGAGCGTGCGCTTCTCTCCCTGGCCGCCCACCCAGATGGGCAGCCGCTTCTGGAGGGGCTTGGGGTTGCAGCGCGCGTCGTTGAGCTGGAAGTAGTGGCCCTTGAAGTTCGAGACGGGCTGGTCGAAGAGCATGCGCAGGATCTGCACCGCTTCCTCCAGGTGATCCTGGCGGATCCCGATCCGCTCGAAGGGGATGCCGAAGCCCTCGTACTCGTGCTGGTGCCAGCCCGCGCCGATGCCGAGCTCGCAGCGTCCACCCGAGAGGTGATCGATGGTGCACACGGCCTTGGCGAGCACGCCCGGGTTGCGGTAGTTGACGCAGATCACAAGCGAGCCGACCTTCACGTGCCTGGTGTCGAGGGCGATGGCCGTCATCGTGCTGATGGCCTCGAAACAGGGCCCGTTCCCGTCGCGGTAGGGCGACTCCTGGAAGTGGTCGGCGGAGGAGAACCAGTCGAAGCCGTTGGCGTCGGCATAACGCCACAGCTTGCGCATCTCGGCCATCGGCCCGCCCACGTGTCCCAGGTGCATCCCGAAGGTCATCGGCATCGAAAGGTCTCCCGTGAGAGTTATCGTGTGGTCAGCGTCAAGCCGCCGTCGACGACGAGGGTTTGCCCCGTGACCCAGCGCGCCTCGTCGCTCGCCAGGTAGACGGCGGCCCAGCCCACGTCCCAGCCTTCACCTTCGACGCCGAGCGGATTCGCCTTGCGGCGCTTCTCGCGAAGCTCGGGGCCGACGTCTTCCACCATGGGCGTCCACACTTGCCCAGGCGCGATGGCGTTCACCCGCACGCCCTTGGGGGCGAGCTGGGCCGCGCACGTGCGCACGAAGCCGATGACGCCGGCCTTGGCCGCCGCGTAGGCGGTGCGGCCGTGGCCGCGCATCGCCGCCACCGAGGAGACGCAGATGATGCTGCCCCGCCCGCGCTTGACCATGGGCCGGGCCGCGGCCTGGGTGGCCAGGAGCATGGACTTGAGGTCGACGGTCATGACCTGATCCCACTCCTCTTCCGTGACCTCGAAGAGGGTGCGGCGCGACTCGATGCCGACGTTGTTGTGGAGGATGTCGATGGCGCCCCAGCGCTCGGTGGCCGCGTTCACCATCGCCTGGCAATCCGCCTTGCGGGTGACGTCGGCCGCGAAGACGCTCGCCTCGCCGCCCTCCGTGGCGATCTGCTTCACGGTCTCCTCGGCATTCTCGGCCTTGAGATCGACGCAGAGCACGCGCGCGCCCTCGCGGGCAAAGAGCAGCGCGGCCGCCTTGCCGTTGCCCACGCCCGGCCCCCGCGATCCGGCGCCCGTGACGATGGCGACCTTGCCGTCCAGGCGTCCCGGCATGAACTAGTTCTTGAACGACCCGTCGATGCGCACGTCGATGACGTAGGGGCCGCCCGAGGCCAGCCCGCGATGGATGGCGGGGCCCACGTCGGCGGACTTCTCCACGAGCTCGCCCGCGACGCCCTGGGCCTTGGCGAGGCCGACATAGTCCAGGCGCGGATTCACGAGGTCCATGGCCACGTACTTGTCGTCCTCGGCGGAGAAGCCCTTCAGGGCGAGGGTGCGCTGCTTGAGGATGCGGTAGGAGGCGTTGTTGAAGATCACCCACACCACGGGAATCGAATCGTGGGCGGCCGTCCAGAAGGACTGGATGGTGTACATGGCGCTGCCGTCACCGACCAGCGCCACCACGGGCCGCGAGGGCTGGGCGAGCTTGATCCCCAGCGAGGCGGGGAGTCCCCAGCCGATGCCGCCGCCGCGCAGGCCGAAGAAGCTCTTGGAGTCTCGCGAGCGCAGCAGCTCGCGCAGGCCCCCGCCCGAGGAGATGCTCTCGTCCACCACGACGGCGTCGTCCGGCACCGCTTCCGCCACCGCCGCCACCAGCGCGAGCGGGCTGATCGGCGTCTGCCCGCTTTCCCGGCGCGCGCGCTCCTTGAGATCGGCGATCTTGGCCTCGCGCGCCTTGCCGAGGGCTTCCGCGCGCGCCTGGGCGGCCTTGGTCGCGCCGGGCGTGAGCCGCTTGCGTATCGCCTCGGCGAGCTCGGGGAGCGTGGCCTTGGGATCGCCCAGAATTCCGACCTTTGCCGGATAGTTCTTGCCGATCTCCCACGGGTCCGTGTCCATGTGGATGAGGGTCACGCCCTCGGGCATGGGCTCGACGTCGGAGGGCAGAGAGAGCGTGAAGATGTCGCCGCCCACGGAAAAGATCAGGTCGTGCTTCATCAGAAGCTGGCGAATGGGCGGGCCCAGGCGCGGGAAGGTGCCCTGATAGAGCCGATGCGTGGACGGAAAGGAGCACGTCGAGGGCACGCACTCGCTGTAGACGGGCGCGCCCAGGAGCTCGGCGACCTCGGCCATCTCGTCGAGGCCGTCGCCATGGGCCACCGCGTCCCCGGAGATCAGGAGGGGGCGCTCGGCCTTGACGAGGAGATCGGCGGCGGCCTCGATGGCCGCCTTGTCGCCGCGAATGCGCGGGGCCACCCGCGTCGTCTCGAGGAGATCGATGTCGCGCTCCGCGTTGAGCACGTCGACGGGAAGCGAGATGAACACGGGGCCCGTGGGATGCGCCTTCGCGGTCTTGGCGGCGCGACGCACGGCGCGCGGGAGATCTTCGAGGCGCGTGATCTCGTGCGACCACTTGACGTAGGGCCGCGCCACGGGCGGCAGATCCGACCAGAGGATGGGCTCGGTCAGGTTCATGGCCTGGTCGTGCTGGCCCGCGGTCAGGAGGAGGGGTGAGCCCGCCTTGCTCGCGTCGTACAGCATGCCCATGGCGTTGCCGAGCCCGGGCGAGGTGTGCACGTTCACCGCGGCGAGCTTGCCGCTCGCCTGCGCGTAACCGTCGGCCATGGCGATGGCCACCGCTTCCTGCAGGGCGAGGATGTAACGGATGCGCGTCTCACGCGCGAGACCGTCCATGAGGGGCAGCTCGGTGGTGCCGGGATTGCCGAACATCACCTCGACGCCTTCCTGCTTGAGGATCTCGAGGAAGGCCTGCTTGCCGGACGTGAAGGGCATCGGAGACTCCTCCCCAGGGTGACGGGTCTGGACCACGGCCGGCGCGCCGTGAAATGATGCGCCGGGGCTGGATCATACCGCCGCTTTCTTGACTGCGCCAGAGGCGGCCTGTAGGCTCGGCTCGACATGTCGAACGCCGTCGCATCGCCGTTTCTCCTCGCCTGTCGCCGGCAACCGACATCGGTCACGCCCATCTGGCTCATGCGCCAGGCCGGACGCTACATGCCCGAGTACCGCACGATGCGCTCGCGCCACGGCTTCCTCGAGCTGTGCAAGAACCCGCAGGCCGCGGCCGAGGTCACTCTGCAGCCCGTCGAGCGGCTCGGCGTGGACGCCGCCATTCTCTTCGCGGATATCCTGCTTGTCCTCGAGCCGCTCGGCGTCGGGCTCGAGTTCGTCGAGGGCGAAGGGCCGCGGATTCCCCGCCCGATCCGGAGCGCGGCCGACGTCGCCGCCCTCCCCACCGTCGACGTGGGAGAGGCGGTGGGCGCGGTGTTCGAAACGGTCAGGCTCGCGCGCAAGGCTCTGGCCGAGGGCGTGCCACTCATCGGGTTCGCCGGCGCGCCCTTCACGCTCGCCTCGTATCTCATCGAGGGCGGCCCCTCGCGCGAGTTCCTGCTCACGAAGCGCTTCATGCGGGCGGAGCGGCGGGCGTGGGAAGCTCTCATGTCCCGGCTCTCCGCCATCGTGGCGGAGTACCTCAACGGCCAGATCGCCGCGGGCGCGCAGGCCGTGCAGCTCTTCGACTCCTGGGTGGGGACGCTGTCGCCGTCCGACTACCGCGAGTTCGTGCAGCCGTGGAGCCGTGAGAGCATCCGCCGCCTGACGCCGGGGACGCCGGTCATTCACTTCGGGGTGGGTACGGCGGGCCTCCTTCCTTTGATGAGGGAGGCGGGAGGCGACGTCCTGGGGCTCGACTGGCGCGTGGAGCTGGGGCCGACCTGGGACCGGCTCGGCCATGACATCGCCGTGCAGGGCAACCTCGACCCCGCGGTGCTCCTGTCCAATGCAGGCGCCATCCGGCGCGCGACGCAGGGCATCCTCGACGGGGCCCAGGGGCGCCCCGGCCACATCTTCAACCTGGGGCATGGAGTCCACCAGGAGACGCCGGTGGAGAACGTGAAGGCGCTCGTGGACATCGTCCACGAGCTGTCCGCGCGATGAGCGTCGACTCGGTGCTCCTCCTGGCGTTCGGCGGGCCGGAGAAGCCGGAGGACGTGCGGCCCTTTCTCGAGATCGTCACGGCCGGCCGTCGCATCCCGCCCGAGCGTCTCGACGCCGTCGCCCATCACTACGAGGTGATCGGCGGGCGATCGCCCCTGACCGAGCTGACGCTGCGTCAGGCCGAGGGGCTTCGCCAGGCTCTCGCGCGCGAGGGCCCCGCGCTTCCCGTCCACATCGGGATGAGGAACTGGCATCCCTTCCTCCGGGAGACCTTGGCGGGGATGCGGGAGGCCGGCCATCGTCGCGCCCTCGGCATCATTCTCTCGACCTTCCAGACCGAGGCCTCGTGGACGCGCTACATGCGGGACGTGGATGACGCGCGCGCGAAGATCGGCGCGGGCGCTCCCGAGGTGGCCTTCGCGCCTGGGTGGTGGGATCACCCGCGCTTCCTCGACGCGATGACGTCGCGCGTGAGCGACGCCCTGGGCCGGGTTCCCCTGGAGGCGCGAGGCGACGCCCTCCTGGTCTTCACCGCTCACAGCGTGCCCACGGCCATGGCGAAGGAATCGCCCTATGCGGACCAGCTCGAGGGCGCCTCGCGCGCGATCGCCGCGCGACTCGGGCACGAGCGCTGGCAGGTTGCCTATCAGAGCCGGAGCGGCTCCCCGCGCGAGCCCTGGCTCGAGCCCGACGTCTGCAACGTGCTGCGCGGGCTCGAGGGCAAGGGCGTCAGCGACGTGGTCCTGGCCCCCATCGGCTTCGTGTGCGATCACGTCGAGATCCTCTATGATCTCGACGTCGAGGCGCGCGAGGTCGCCGACCAGCTCGGCCTTCGACTCCACCGCGCCGCCGCCGCCAATGATCATCCCCTCTTCATCGCCATGCTGGCCGACCTCGTCAGGCAGGGACCGGCATGAAGGTCGCTCGCGCGTGAAGCTGGCCATCGTCGGCGGCGGCATCGCGGGTCTGGCCGCGGCCCATCGCGCCTGCGAGCTGGCGCGCGAGGGCGGGCTCGACCTCGAGCTGAGCCTCTTCGAGGCCTCCGACCGGCTGGGCGGGACCATCCAGACGGAGCGGCGCGACGGCTTCCTCGTGGAGTGCGGCGCCGACTCGTTTCTCTCCGAGAAGCCCTGGGCGCTCGAGCTCTGTCGCCGGATCGGCCTCGAGGACAAGCTCGTCCGCACCGACGATCGCTTCCGGCGCGTCTTCGTCGTCTTCCGGGGCCGCCTGCATCCGCTGCCCGAGGGCTTCCAGCTCCTCGCGCCCACGCGCTTCGGCCCCTTGCTCCGCTCCCGCCTCTTCTCCTGGCCGGGCAAGCTCCGCATGGCCCTCGACCTCGTGCTGCCGCGAGGTCTCGATCCCGACGAGAGTCTGAGCGCCTTCGTGAGGCGGCGGCTGGGCCGTCAGGCGCTGGAGCGGGTGGCGCAGCCCCTCGTGGCCGGGATCTACACGGCGGATCCCGATCTGCTCTCGCTCGCCGCGACCATGCCGAGGTTCCTGGAGCTGGAGCGGCGCGAGCGGAGCCTCATCCTGGCCCTCTGGCGCGCGGCCCGACGGGCGCCCGCGGAGAATCGAGAGGCGAGCGGCGCGCGCTGGTCGCTCTTCGTCACCTTCGCCGAGGGCATGGAAGAGATGGTCCGCGCTCTCCAGTCGCGGATCCCCCCGGGCGCAGTGCGTCTCAAGGAGCGGGTGACCGGGGTGACTCGCGAGGGCGGCCGCTGGCGCGTCGCCACCGCGGAGGGGCACGCGGCCGAGGCGGACGCGGTGATCCTCGCCTGCGAGGCGCACCACACGGCGCGCGCGCTTCGCTACACGCACCCGTCGCTCGCTCTGCTCCTCGAGGGCATCCCCTACGCGTCCTCGGCCACGGTGACGCTGGCCTGGCGACGCGCCGACATCCCGCACCCGCTCGACGGCTTCGGTTTCGTGGTGCCGCAGACGGAGCGGCGGCCCGTCATCGCCTGCACCTTCTCGAGCGTGAAGTATCCGGGGCGCGCGCCCGAGGGCGGCGCGCTCCTGCGGGTCTTCCTGGGCGGGGCCATGAACGAGGGCGTGCTCGAGGGGGACGACGAGACGCTGGCGCGGGTGGCGCGGGGAGAGCTGGCCGAGCTGCTCGGGGTCCGGGTCCCGCCGCTCTGGACGCGCGTGGGCCGCTATCCGCGCGCCATGCCGCAATACCAGATCGGACACCTGGCCCGCGTGGAGGCGATCGAGGGATGTGTGCGGGAGCTGCCCGGCCTCGCTCTGGCGGGCGGAGCCTATCGCGGCGTCGGGATCGCCGACTGCGTCCGCTCGGGCGAGGACGCCGCGGCGCGACTGCTGGAGGCGTCTACTTCGAGTCGGGGTTGATCCTGTCCATCAGCAGGTGCACCTCGAGGACGGAGTCGAGGTACTGCAGGCTGAAGGGCTTGGTGACGTAGTCGGAGGCGCCCAGGCCGAGCGCCGTCTGCGCCGACTCGATCTCCTCGATGGCCGTGACCATGATGACGCAGATCTCGGGCTGCATCGCCTTGATGCGGCGCAGGGTCTCCATGCCGCCGATGCCCTGCATCATGAGGTCGAGCAGCACGATGTGCGGCTGATACTCGGGCAGGCGCGCGAGGGCCTCTTCGCCGTCGGCCGCCTCGAGGACCTCGTAGCCCTTGTCTTGCAGGTGCTCCGTCACGAGCTTGCGCATCTCCAGCTCGTCGTCGATGACGAGAACCTTGGCGCGGACGGGGCGCGCGGGGGTGGCGCCGTTACCCGCGGCGAGGGCCAGGGGCGCCATGACCCCCACCCGGGCGAGGGTCTCCGAGAGCTTGTTGAGGTCGAGGGGCTTCGCGAGGGCGCCCGCCACCGACAGACCCGCTTCCGTGACGAGGTCGAGCGCGTTACCCATGCCGCTCACGAGGATGACGGCGATGCCGGGGTTGAGCGCCTTGATGCGCCCGAGGGCGCCGATGCCGCCCAGGCGAGGCATGAAGAGATCCATGACGACCGCGCGAGGCATCCACTGCTTGACCTGCAGGAAGGCCTCGACGCCATTGGTGGCGGTGAGGACCACGAAGCCCTGCAGGGTGAAATACTCCTTGAGCAGATCCAGCACCGCCGGATCGTCGTCCACGCACAGGATGCTCGGAAGATGTGTGTCCATCACAGGCTCCCTTCAAGCCTCGTCTCGGTCGCGTCGGACTCCTAGTTTCGTGCCGGTGCCCTCGCTCCTATCCATATATTCGGCACTTTGGCCTCATAGACGGAGGGGTGAGCAGGCGACGTCATCGCTTTCGGAGCCCTATCCGGAACCTCGTGATTTTATTGAGTAAAGGAGCCAGGATACGCCGGAAATACTCTGGCCATACTCCGCTCCTGTAGAGGCGGACAGCGGCCCGGACATCGAGCTTGGCAACCTCGTCCCATCGGCCGGCCACCCTGATCGCCTCTTCGGCTTGGCCGCGCTTCGGGTCCGCGGGCGCTGGAAAGGCCACGGTCTCCTCCTCGCTGATAGTGGCCTTGTGGGTCGCGCCGAAGACGCTCTCGACTCTCTCCCGACGCGAATACTCGAGAAGGTCCGCCTCGGTCAGTTCCATCTGTCGCGCGAGCGCGCGCTTCTGCTGGCGGAGCTCGACGAGCCTGTCCACGAGGACCGCGCCAGGCTCCAGCACACGCTCTGGCTCGGGGAGCGCGGCCTGCCGGAACTGATGGCTCCAGGCCGGACACATGGGCTGATACGTGCACGATCGACAGTGATGGCCCACTCGCGTCTCGAAGGCCGTGTCCGCCTGGATGACATCGATCAGCGCGAGCGTCCGTCGCTCGAGCTCGAGAAGGGCCGCGGGCGATCGGGAGGAACGCATCTCCTGGTCGAAGGCCAGATAGTGCCAGACGAGCTCGACACGGTCGGTCAGCAGCGGGTAGCGTCGCTGCACGCCGATCTGGTAGAGGGCGAGCTGCCTGTCCTCGTCGAGAACCTGCTGGGCGGGGAGCCGGCGGCCCGTCTTGTAGTCATGGATCCGCCAGACGCCATCACGGGCGATCGACAGGCGATCGACGTAGCCCTGGAGCGAGATGCGCCGGGCAGGATCGAGCGACAGCGTGATCCGTGACTCGACCTCCACCGTGCGGTCCGCGTCGAAGGGACGGTAGCGCGCGTCGTAGGTCACGAGGTCCTGCTCGCCCTGGCGGAGGAAGTCGTCGGGCGTCATGCTCGGGTCGGAGATCAGGATCTCGGGCGCCCATTGCTCCTGCCATGCCCGTCGATAGCCGTCGAGGACCTCGTCGAGCGACGGCGTGCGCCCGCGCTGCATTCGGCGGTAGAGCGTCTCGAGGGCCGCGTGCACCTGGGTGCCGCGGAACATCTCGGCGGTTCTCACTCTCGGGAGCATGATGCGATCCACGTACCTGAAGCGGTACTGGCGCGGGCACGTCTCGTAGACGCTCAGGCGCGAGTGTGAGTAGAGGGGCATGGCGCTAGGGCAAGCCCCCGGCGTGGCGCAGCACCGCCGCGCGCAGGGCGGCGAGCCGCTCGAGATCGCGGGGGAAGGCGAGCTCGAACACGGGCACCCGCGCCGCCAGTCGGCTCAAGGCATCCAGCTCGGCCACGAGCCGGCTCCGATCGGTGAGATCGAGCCGATGGGTGTGGGCGAGGAGACGGCCGACCGCCTCCCGGGGCTCGATCCGCGCAATGCTGATCACGCGGCGCCTCCGGGGAGGCGAGAGAACGTAGATGGCTCGGAGGGGAACAGGCGCCCGCCGGCGGATGTCGGCTCGCTGCGACGTGATCCGGCGCTTCTCGCTGTAGTCCGCCACGAGTGCGCCGGGACGCACACGGCGGCCGAGGGCCTTGACCGTGTCCGGCCAGAGCCTCAGGCCGGGATAGCTGGGTACCGCGAAGTATCGCCCGCGCCGGCCGCCGATCACCAGACAGTCGTCGGCCAGGGGCGATCCACCCGCGTGGGCCAGGCTCGCGCAGATCGTCGACTTGCCCCAGCCCGCCTTGCCCGCGAAGGCGAGCGCGCCGTCGCCCGCGATGGCGGCGCTCGCGTGGAGGGCGAGGCGGCCGCGATGAGCGAGGACCATGGGGATGACCTGATCGAGGAGCAGATGGCGCACCGTCGCGGGCGAGACTTCCGGCCGCGCCCGGCACCGTACGAGGTCGGCCTCGCGGGAGATCAGGAAGTCTGCCAAGCCCGTGAAGCGCACGAGATAGTCGCGCCCAGTCCGACCCAGCGAGACGAGCACCCCGCCGTCGTCGCGCCGCCAGCGATGCAGCCACGCGCGTGGCGCCGCCGCCCGCCGGCGCGGCGGCAGGAGCTGGAACCGGCAGTCCGCTCGGGCGGCGGAAGCGCGCGGCAGCTCGGGCAGCGGGATGTCCGCCTCCAGACGCAGTCCCGAGACGCGATGCATGGCCATCAGGCGTAGCGCGTGACGACCTCGGCGACGAAGCCCGCGGCGGCCGCCGGGGAGGCGAAGAGCTCGGGATGCCGGCGGCGGAGCTCCGACTCGATCTCCGCGAGCGGCCGCCGGCCATCGCACAGCCCCAGAAGCGTCTGGCGGGCGAGGCCCCAGGGCGAGAGCCGGGGCACGTAGTCCGGGCGCGTCCGGGCGAGGTCTTCGAGCGCCAGGAGCATGCCCGCCGCCGTCGAGTGGGAGAAGACGGCCTTGGCGTCTCCCGCGGCGGTCTCGATCGTCACGTGCCAGCGCAGCATCACCTCCGACGGCAGGATGCGCAGACGGATGCGGATCCGGTCGCCCGGCGCCACGGGGGTCGCCCGGTCGAGAGGAAGGAACACGTTGCGGCGGTCGATGCGGGAGGCGTCGCCCGGCGCATTCGACATGTAGATCCCCGGCGCGAGCTCGGCGCGAAACCACCCGCCCAGCCCGTGAAGCGTGCCCGCGCGTTCCACGGTGAGCTCGACCGCGGCGCCGATGGAGGAGGGCTCGGGCTCGGCGAGATCGAGCGACGCGAGGAGAGCGGGCTCGGCGAGGAGGTGCTCCGTGTCGAGGCGCACAGGATAGCCGGTGTTCACCGCGAGGGCGCGGGCGGGCGAGACGTCGAAGTCCGCGGGGCGCGTGCTCCAGAACTCGACCTGCTCGAAGAGCGCGGGCGCGTCCACCGCCGACATCCAGAGCTCGACGCGGCGGGGCACCGTCGAGGCGTGCGGCTTGAGGAGCCGCGCCCGCAGGTCGGTGAAATATTCCCAGACGCCGGCCTCGAAGCCGAAGCGACCGATCTGGTCGGAGACGGCGACGTCGGCCTTCTCCGGCAGCGCGGTGCGGCTCGACAATCCCTTGACGAACACGACGCGGTCCGAGAAGCCGTTGGCGCGGCAGAGCTCCCGCGCGAGCCCGATGATGCTGCCGTCGTCGATGGCGTAGACGCGCGCGGCGCCGGCGCGGCACGCGAAGAGCCCCAGGATGCCGGTGCCCGCGCCCAGGTCGATGACGACATCCCCCGGCTTGACCGTGGCCGCGATGGCGCGCTCGAAGGCGGCCAGTCGGTGCGGGTCGGCGAGATACTGGCGGTGCTCGTCGACGATCAGGGACACGGCGAGGGCTCTCCCATCGCGGCCTGGAGCCAGAGCTCGAGGCCGTGAATGGTCCAGAGCGGCCCCACGAGCTCGGCATAGCGCGGGTCGCGTCGCGCGTAGAGCTCGGCGGCCCGTCGATAGAGCGCGCGCGCCCTCGGCGCGTCGAGCCAGCCCTGCTCGGCGAGCCGGAGGCGCTCGAAGGCGCGCTCGCCGCCCGCGGCGGCGAGCGCGTCCATGTGGAGGAACGACAGCTCGGGCTGGTCGGTCTTCATCCGGACCGACTCCGGCACCAGCCCGCGCATCGCCTCCCGTTCAACCCACTTGAGCGTCCGCCCGCGCCAGCGCTGTGCCTCCGGAAGGGCCAGGCACAGCTCGACGAGCCTCCGGTCGGTGAAGGGATGGCGCTCTTCGATCCCATGCTGGAGCCCTCCACGCTCCATGATCTCACCCGCGTGGATATTCCAGGCGCTCAGCGCGGCGCGATAGACGCCGCGCTGGGCGAAGGTCGGGTAGGGCGGGATCCATTCGGGAGCGCGCAGCCGATCGCGCAGCCCGGCCCGTCTGGCGAAGGCGGGCGGCACGAAGCCGGGGATGATGCGCCGGCGCACGATGGAGCCGATGGCGCGACGGAGGGGGGCGGGCACGAGCGGACGCACGGCGCCGTCGAAGACGACCGATGCCGGACTCGTGCCGCCCAGGAGCGGTCCCCAGGCGCGCGCGCACCGCAGGGTCTCGGCGAGCCGACAGCTCCGGAGGAGATCGGCCAGATGCTCGACGGAGCCCTCGAGGAAAGCATTGCCCCAGACTCCCGTCAGCATGACGCGGCAGCCGTTGCTGACAGCGAGCCGCGTCAGAGCGAGGCTCCAGGCCGTTCCGTTCGGATAGTCGGGGAAGTCGAGATACCGGCGCGCCTGTCCCTCGTAGTGCCCCGGGCCCGGGGGATCAGGCAGGAGGGCATGCCATTTGATTCCCCACCGGCCGGCCGTCTCCTCGGCAAACGGGCGCTCGTCATCCGCCAGCTCGGGATAGCTCTGGGTGAAGGCTTCGATCCGCGCCGAGGCGGCTCCGGAATCCGACAGTCGCAGGGCGAGGACGGCCACCGAGGACGAGTCGATCCCGCCCGAGAGATGCGCGCCCACGGGACCCACCGCGCGAAGCCGCGAGCGGACGGCCTCCTCGAGCACGGTCCGGAAATGCTCGGCGTACTCGGCATCGCTCGAGTGGCGGACCTCGGGCGCGGACTCGGGTGACCAGTACCGTCTCAGGTGGAGCCCCTCCCGGCTCACGGTCAGCGTGTGGCCCGGCCGGAGCCGGTAGAGGCCCTGCCAGAGGGTCTCCTCGGTGCTGACCAGGTAGCCTGCGAGCATCTCGGCAACCATGCCCTCGTGGGGCCGGCGCGGCACGGTAGGGTCTTCGAAAATGGCCTGGGGCTCGGAGCTCCACCGGAAGTGGTGTCCATCGGAATGGTAGTAGAAGGGCTTGACCCCGAGCGGATCACGGGCGCACACGAGCCGCCGCGCGGGCCCGTCCCAGATCGCCACCGCGAAATCCCCCACGAGCTCGCGCGCGAAATCCTCGCCCCAGCATTCATAGGCGCGAAGGACCAGCTCGGCGTCGTGCTCGGCGCGGGGGGCGTGGCCCCTGGCCACGAGCGCATCTCGGAGCGCTCGACGGTTGTCGATGCGCCCGTCCAGAGTCGCCACCACCTCGCCGGATGGATGGCGCCAGGGCTGGATCTCGCCCTGCGCCTCGGGAGTCGTCCAGAAGGCCTGATGGCCCATGGCGATCGGCCCCGACGACCATGTGCTCTGTCCATCGCGCCCGCGATGCGCGAGCGCGGCCAGCATCCGCTGTAGGACGAGGGTCTCGGCGCTCCCACCGTCGAGAGCGAGAAGACCTGCGAGACCACTCACGGGGCGCTCAGAGACACTGCATGTTCATCATTCCGGCGCCCCCGTCATTGCCCACCGTCGCGCTGCCCTGCGTGAGCTTGGAGATGCTGCCATAGCTCACCAGACGGGGTGTCTCGTACGTCTTCCGGGACAACTGAGGATCCGTGGGATCGGCCGGTTCTTTCGTCTCCATGATCTCTCTCCTCGCTTCGAGCATGACCGGTGGGGGGTGCCGGGGGAGGATCGGTGCTCGCTCCCCCTTGACTCAAGCTGTTGTCCTGCGCGTCTCTTCTCGAGCAAGACTGTGGGGGGGTGTCGGGGGAGGAGCGGCGCTCGCTCCCCCCTGACTTAGCAAAATCGTGAATCGATCGATCGGGCCTCCCGCCGTCAGCGCGAGGCCGTCGCACGCGACCCAGGCATGCGCCTCGAAGGAGCCTGGAAGCAGCGCGTCGCCTCCCTGCGACCCGACCCCGCGGGCGCCCCCAATGACCAGCCGGGCCGCGTCGCCTCTCCGTCGGAGGAGCCGGCACAGGACGAGGGCGCGGGCGAGGCACGTGGTGCGCACGAAGTGATGCTGGGCCGCCGCCTCCACCAGGGCCGCCACGCGCTCGGGCGTCGGAGGGCCCGCGAGCCTCCCGCTCCTCGTCTCATCCTCGGCCCAGTCACGCAGCCTGCGAAAGGGCACGACGGCCAGCGCGAGAGGGGCAACGCCGAGGGCGAGCCAGGCGGTCGCGAGAAGCGCGCGCTCGCTCGGGGGCAGCCGACGGACCCGCGAGAGGAGTCCTGAGGCCATCTCAGCGCCCGTCGCGGGCGACGACGAGGAGTCCCTTGTCGCGAAGCTCGCGGGCCAGGCTCAGGATGTCACGCTCGAGCTGCTCCCGGGGGACGGCGTACTCGCGCTCCATGGCCTCGCAGACCTTGCGGAGCGAGCCCAGCTCGCCCACGAGGGTCCAGACCCGGCTCCCCACCTGGTTGAGCCCGAAGTACGTGGCGCTCTCGAGATCCAGGAGCACGAACTCGCCCTCGACCTCGCGGCTCACCACCTCGGGATTCTGGGACACGGGGGCGTCGAGCGAGAGGCGGCCCACGGCTAGGCCGCCCATTCCGCGGGAACGAGGGCGGGCAGCCAGCGCTGGGCGCGCCGCCGCACGATGCGCGCGACGTGGTGGCCGACGAACCGCGCGGCGGAGGCGGGCCGATCGCAGAGGGCGGCCATCACCAGGAGCTGGCGCAACGTCACGAGCGGTCCCGCCGCGGGAGGGCCGACCCGGCCATCCACGAATCTTGCCACGAGACGGCGGCCGAGCCGAGCGGGCGCGCGGCCGTTCGTCGCGGCCGGCGCCGCCACGCCGAGCCGTCGCTTCAGCACATCGCGGGCGAGCGCCCAGGCCGCCTCGACGCCGAAGGCTCGCGCGCGCTCTGCAAGCAGAGCCCAGTCGAGGCTGGGATTCCGGCTCATGAAGAGCTTGAGATCGTAGAGCCAGAGAAGCCGGTCGAAGCAGTGGCCGGCCGCGTGAACGCCCAGGTAGAGAAGCTCGTCTTCGGGGGCGAGCACCCAGCACGGGGCGCCTCCCCCCGTGCGATGGGCGCGCGCCCGGGCCAGCAGCGCTTCCGCGGGCAGGGTGACGCCGAAGCCGACGTAGGCGCGGAAGTGCAGCTCGATCACGGGCGGGCAGCGGCCGGCCAGATGCAGATGGTGGTGATGGCGGCGGGCATAGAGCGCGGCGAGGCCGTCTTCGAGCTCATAGCCGAGCGGCTCGAGGGCGCGGGCCGCCCGCTCGATGTCTCGCTCTGCGATGAGGAGATCGAGGTCCGTGCAGCGGCGCATCGAGGCTTCGGGATAGAGACGCTCGGCGAGAACCGGGCCCTTGAGCGCCGCCGTCTGGATGCCGGCCACGTCGAGGGCGAGGAGGACCCGATCGAGCGCGCGGGTGACGTTGGCCTGCCACAAGCGCTCCACCGCCTCCAGCCGCTCGAGCAACCGCCGCGCGTCCTCCGGCACGGGAATCCTGGCGAGGACGATCTCGCGTCGCAGGATGCCGAGCACGCCGTCACGCCCTGCGCTCTCCACGAGCGTGATCCAGTCGGTGACGTCGCGGCAGAGCGCGTCGAAACGCTCCGGCTCCTCCGGAATGGCGGTCATGAGCCGATCGAGGGCGGCGGTCACGGCTGCGCGAGCCTCGCCACGAGCTGGCGGGCCTCGCCGTGGCCGGGCTCGAGCGAGAGGACGCGACGGTACTCGCCGAGCGCCCGGTCGCGATCGCCCGTCTTGAGGTAGGCGCGGGCCAGAGCCACCCGCATCTGGACGTTGCGTGGCTCCTGCTCCACGAGCCGCTGCCATTCGGCCAGGCCCTGCACGTATTGCTCGGCCTCCCAGAGGCGCTCGGCCAGCCTGACGCGGTAGGCGACCGCGCGCGCGTCGAGGGCCACGGCCTGGCCATAGGCTTCGAGCGCTCTCGTCCGCTCGCCCGTGGCCTCGAGCGCCTGCGCGTGCGCGAAGTGGCCCGCGGCGTCGAGTGGACCTTCGGCCAGCGCGCGGTCCCATTCGGCGCGCGCGGCCGGCCATTGCCCCTCGTCGCTGAGGCGCTGCGCCAGCGCCCGACGGTAGCGTGCCGTCGAGAGCCTGGAGTCGCCGCCCAGCCGGGAGGAGACGATGGCGCGGAGGGCCGGGGCCTCGTCGGCAAACACGAGGCGTTCGCCTGCCCTCTGACGCGCCTGGGCGCTCTGCAGCGCTTCGCTGAAGGAGGCGAGCGCTTCCGGACGGCCGAGGGCGGCGAGGGCGCGGGCCCGGATGAGCAAGAGCTCGGGATGGCCGGGCGAGCCGGCGAGCGCGGCATCCATCTGCGCGAGGGCGCGCGCGGGTTGTCGTATGCCGAGGAGCAACTGCGCCCAGGCCCAGCGGATTGCCGTCGCCTCGCCCGTCCCGGCATTCTGGAGCGCCCGCTCGTAGAGGGCATTCGCCTCGCGCAGGAAGCCGCGGCTCTCGAGCTGGGCGGCGAGAGCTGTCAGCGTAGCGGGGCGCGTCGGAACGAGGTCTGCCCATTGCCCCGCCTCGAGCCCGCGCGGAGCCAGCCTGTCCACGAGATCGGGCAGGAGGGCGGGATCGAGCTCGACCGCCCGGCGCCCGGCGGCGAGAGCGACGCCCAGGCCCGAGGCTTCTCCGGTGAGATTCAACGCGGCCTGCGAGCGATAGAGGTACGGGTTCTCCGGCTGAAGGGCGACGGCGCGCTGCATGGACACGAGGGCGGCTCGATGAAGATCGGCGCCGCCCTCGCCCCGAGCCGCCGACTGCAGCTCGAGGGCCCAGGCGAGCCGCTCGTGGACGAAGGGATTGGACGGCGTCGAGGCGATCAGCCGCCGAAGATCTGCCACCGCCGCCCTCGTGAGCGCCTGCGCTTCGGGCGGGGCCTGCTCGCCGGGAGCCCGCGCGGCCAGGAGTCGGCGCGCCTCGGCCAGTCCGGACTGCGCGCGCTCCGCGGGCGCCGCCTCGACCCGCGCGGGGCCGATGATCCAGGGCACGAGCCCGGCGGCGAGCCCGAGAGCGACGGCCGAGGCCACGACCCGCTGCGCAAGCCCCGCGCCCAGCCTGCGCTGGCCGACCACCTCCATGACAAGGGGCCCCCCGCCGGTGAAGCGCGTGTGCATGGCCGTGGTTGCGAGCCCGAGACAGGCCGCGGCCAGGATGCCGTCGGCGGGAATGCGCGCGGGGAAGTCGACGGCGCTGTGGACGAGAAGGGCGACGACGGCGCCGAGCGCGCCCATGGCGATGCCGACGCTGAAGGGATCGCTCCTCCGGCCGTCTGTGTCTCGGCCCACGGGGCAGCGGCCACGACCGAGAAGATGAGCGCCCACGAGGTCGCGCGCGACCCGCCCCGCCGCCCAGAGGGAGAGCGCCGCCCCCAGGGGCCCCGTCTCGATCAGGAGCTGGAGGAGATCGCTGTGCGCGTACGGAAAGTACATGTGCCCGGCGCCGAGCGTCGAGGGCTGGAAGTGGAAGAAGGCTTCCTTGTAGGCGCCCAGCCCCACGCCGAAGGTCGGGAAGGCGGCCAGCATGGGCAGGGTCGCCTGCCACTGGAGCACGCGACCGAGCGCGTCGGCCGAGCCCACGCGATGGAGCAGCGGGCCGAGCCCGATCCAGAGGCCATAGCCCAGGATCACCGCGCCGAGCGCGCATGCCGAGGCGAGCGACCATCTAAGGCCACCGAGGCGGGCCGCGGCGAGCAGGCCGAGCGACCCCGTCACGGCCAGGCTCACGAGGGCGCCGCGGCTCAGGGTCAAGACCATGGCGAGGGTCATGAGACCGACGCCGAAGGCGGGTAGATAGCGGCGAAGCGTGGCCTCCCGGTCCCGCGGCGAACGGACGATGTCCGCGAGGCGGCCGGACTCACTCCGCGCCTGGCCGCGGCGCGCGGCGAGGTAGCCCACGCCCAGACAGACCAGCATGAGGAGCCAGGTCGCGCAGTGGTCGGGATTGGCGAAGGGGCCCGTCAAGCGCGCGTTCAGCCTCTCCTCCCGCCAGCGGAAGATCCAGTCCTCGCGCGCGAGAAAATCCACGAGCGATGCGAAGGCGACCACGCCACCCGTCACGAGCAGGGTGCGCACGAGCCGCTCGACGTCCGCGCGCCGGCGGACGACGTTGACGACGACGACGTAGACGCCGACGTAGGTGAGAAAGAGCAGGAGGGCGCGCGTCGTGTCGCCGGGCGAGACCGTGCCCACGAAGAGAAAGCGCGCGGGCAGGGAGGCCGCCGATTCGGGAGAGGCCAGGGCCCAACGGAGAAGGGGACCCGGGCCGAGGGCGAGCTGGGTCGCGATCAGGACGACGATAAGCCCCACGGGCCGGTCGAGGGCCGTGCGGCGCCACTCGAGCCGGCCCGCGGCGACCATGCCGAGGACCCAGGCGAGGGCGGACAGGAGGACCAGGAGCTGCGTGGCGGCGAGGAGCCAGCCGGCGTGCGCGCCGCCCGCCAGGGCCGGCCACAGGAGGGCCGCGTACAGGAGCCAGATGCTCGCGGACTCGAGCGGTACCGCCGAGCTCTCACCCCTTGTGATCGCTGCCGTAGTAGGCATCGTAGTAGCGGCCGTGATCGGCGTAATAGCCGCTGTTTCGCGCGTCCACCCGGTTCAAGAGGACGCCGAGGATGCGGCCCTTGACCGCGTCGATCTGCTCGGCCGCGCGCCGCGCCGCCTCCGCCGATGTCTTGCCCCCGCGCACGACCAGGATGACGCCGTCCATCTGGGCGGCGAGGGCCACCGCGTCCGAGACGGAGAGAACGGGCGGCGTATCGATGACGATGAGATCGAAGACGCGCGTGGCCGCCTCCATGAGGTCGTGCATCCGTCGCGAGGCGGCCAGCTCGGCGTGGTTGGGCGGCAGCGGCCCGCTCACCACCACGGAGAGGTTGGGCACCCGCGTGGGGATGGCCACGTCGGCCAGGCTCTTGCCCTCGATCATGGTCGTGGTCAGACCGCGCTGGTTGTCGAGGCCGAAGATCCTGTGAAGGGTGGGCTTGCGCAGGTCACCGTCCACGAGGAGGACGCGCGAGCCCGACTGCGCGCACACCGCGGCGAAGTTGGCCGCCGTGGTCGTCTTGCCCTCCGCGGGCGTGGCGGAGGTGATGACGATGGTCTTGCAGGGCCGATCGAGGCCCGCGAACTGGATATTGGTCCGGAGCGTCCGGTACGCCTCGGCGGCGGCGGACTTGGGCGACGTCTCCGTCACGAGCGCGGTGGGGGTCCCGGCCCCGGTCTGTGGCTCGCGGGGGCGTCTCATCTCAGCGCCTCGACGCGAAGGCGGGGACGACGGCGATCACGGGCAGGCCGAGCACCCGCTCGACGTCCTCCGGTGACTTGACGCTGCGGTCGAAGTACTCGACGCCCACGACGGCGGCCACGCCCAGCCCCAGCCCCAGGAGCACGCTCATCATGAGCCCGAAGGTCTTGCGCGGGCGCACCGGGATTCCCGGCGCGGACGCTTCTTCGACCACGCGCGCGTTGTTGGTGTCGAGGCCGCCCGCCACGCCCGTCTCCTTCAGGCGCTTGAGCATGGCCTCGTAGAGCTGCTGGTTCGAATCCGCCTCGCGCTGGAGGGCGGAGTACTCGATCTCCTTCTCGTTGAGCTCCTGGCCTTCGGAGCGCAGCCGGTTGACCGCGCCCATCAGGCTGTCCTCGCGCGCCCGGGCGACCTTGTACTCGGTGTCGAGGGCGCGCAGGGACTTCTGGATCTCCGCGTCCATGCGCTGGGCGAGCTGCTGGATCTGCGCGTCCACCTTGAGGACCTCGGGATGCTTGTCCTTGTAGGTCTGGAGGAGCTTGGAGCGCTGGTTCTGGAGCTCCGCCATCTCGGCCTTGAGCTTGCCGATGAGGGGCTCCTCGATGGAGGTGGTGAGGCTGTCCGTGCTCGCCTGCTCCTTGGCGATGCGGTTCAGCTCGCGCAGCTTGGACTCGATGGACAGCCGTCGCGCCTGCGCGTCGAGGTGCGAGCGGTTGACCTCCTGGGCCTTCTGCGCGGTCAGCACGCGCTGCTCCTGGATCCCGAGAATGCCCGCCTTGACCCGATAGTTCTGCAGCGCGACCGACGACTCCTCGACCTTGGTCTTGAGCGAGGACATCTGCTCGTTCAGCCACACCAGGGCATCGCGCGAGCCCTTGAGCTTGGAGTCGAGGTTGTACTTGACGTAGGCCTGCGCCACCGTCGTGGCCACCTCGGCGGCGAGGACGGGATCGGAGTGCTCGAAGCGGACGAGGACGAGCTGCGTGTTGCGAATGGGCTCGACGGACACCACGCCCAGGTGCTTGACTCGCGGATCCGTGCCCGCGCCGAGGGCGGCGAGGGCGGCCGAGCGGCCCTGGCGCTTGAGGGCGGCCACGGTGTTTTCCATGACGGGGCGGCTCGTCATCAGCGCGTACTGCGTCCGGTAGTACTCGAGGGAGCCCATGCCGGGATTGGTGATCTCCTGGATGTTCAGGATCTTGGGCAGCTCGGGCTCGATGAGCACGGTGGCCGAGGCCTGGTAGATGGGCGTCTGGGCGAGGGTCCAGATCGCCCCCGTCACCGCCGTGAGGAGGAAGACGGCGGTGAGGAGCCACCGGTGCTTCCACAGCATCCGGAGGTAGTCGTTCAGATGCGCTTGGCCCTGCGTCTCGCGCGGTTCGAAGCTCATGTGCTCATCTCGGGACAAACCCCTTCACCTTGGGCTCCACTACTAAAAAAAACTTTCCGGCACCACCACCACGTCGTTCTCCCGGAGGGAGATCGCCCGGTCGCGCTGGCCACGCTTGATCACGTCGTTCATGTCCACGCTGATGACTTCCTGGCCTCCCGCCGCCGTGCTCCGGATGACCCGCACCCGGCCCGGCGAGGCCTTGTCGGTGAAGCCGCCGGCCAGGGTGATGCCCTCGAGGATGTTGGTCTCCTTGTCGAGCGGATAGGCGCCGGGCTTCTTGACCTCGCCGAAGACGAAGAACGTGTTGCCCTTGGGGATGACGATGGAGTCGCCGTCCATCACCGTGACGTTCTCGGGCGTGTCACCGGCCATGACGCGCGCCACGTCGAGACGCCTGGTCGTGGGGGCGCCGCCCGGCGGGCCCGTCGCGCCTTTTCCGCTGTCGCCGCGGACGAGCAAGACCTGGGTGCCCGCGGTCTTCGAGAGCCCGCCCGCGCGCGAGAGGATATCGCGGACGGTGGTCGGTCCCTGGAGGTAGTAGACCCCCGGCTTGTCGGCCTCCCCGTTGACGTGCACCTTCTGTGACTGGAATTCCTTGACGGAGACGAGGACCTGCGGGTTGACCAGGTAGTCCTTCTCGAGGGCGCCGCGAAGGGCGGCGGCAAAGGCCGTGGGGGTGAGACCGGCGGCCTTGACCCGGCCCACGAGAGGAATCGCGGCATAGCCGTCGGGATCGACCGGATACTCCTTGGAGAGATCGTCCTGTCCCCACACCGTGACCTTGAGGACGTCGCGCGAGCCGATGACGTACTCCTCGGCCGTGGCCAGAGCGACCGGCCCCACGGCAAGCAGGAGCGCCGCCAGGAGCAGCAAGAGCGAGCGCGGCATCGTAGTCACCATTCCTCTCTTCATTTGTATCTCAACCAGCCTCTAGAATTGCAGAGTTATCCTACCGGCGATCTTGCTGTCCTCGTAGTTGAAGGGGCGGAAGTTCGAGCCCCGGCTCTGGAACGTGTAGTCGAGCCCGGTTCGGAGCCAAGGCTGGATGGCGTACTCGAGCCCGAGGGTACCCCCCGCCAGGTTGTCGTGACGCCACTTGGTCCGAAAAGCATCAAGGGGCTGCCGGGTGTTGTAGTCACTGGTGCCCACGGCCGTCCGGAAGGTGGCGGCAAGCTTTCTCGAGAACTCCTGACGCACGCCGAAGGTCGCCGAGCTGCTGACGTAGTACTGGGCTCCCTCGAACACCGATTCCTGCACGCTGCGGTCGGTATCCAGGGTGAAGGTGGTCCGATCGCTCATCCGGAAGATCCAGCCTCCGCCCATGGTGAGACCGGTGAAGTTCGGCGCCACGCCCGAGATCTCCTCCCGGTGCAGGATCCCGATCCGGAAGGTCGAGGAGAGCTTGGAGGTGACGTCTCCGCGCACCGTGAAGGTGACGGTGTGCGTGTGCACGTTGCGCTCCGTGGCGGAGGTGAAGGTCTTGGTGCCGTACTGGTAGCCCAGCCCGAGGTCCGCCGTGGGCCGGAATTTCCAGAAGACCGTGAGCCCGGTCACGTGCTCGTCCCGATCGAGCTGCTGGACGGTCTGGTCCTGCTGGGCCTGGGCGCCGGCATTGGCGGCGCTGCTGCTGTCGCTGCCGGGGAAGCTGATATGGGTCCAGGTGTAGTTCGCGCCCAGGGAGAACCGATCGGTCAGCTTGTACTCCGCGGTGGGGGCGAGGGTGTTCGTGTTGCTCTTGATGGGGCCGGTGAGCTCCGTGCCCGGGGGGACGGTGGTCTGGATGTAGTCGTCCCGGAACATGAGCTGGAGCTTGGCCAGCGTGAGCTTCCCCTGGCCGACGAAGTTGTGGTTGACGGTGTCGAGCCCCTCGAGGTCGAAGTAGTGGACTATCTCCGCCCGGTAGCCCGCCGCGAGCTGTAGCGTTCCCCGTCCGTACTCCACCAGGAATCCCGGCGTGGTGCGCGAGATCATGCTGCTCTTCTCGTCGGACGCCCTCTGGAACACGTTGGTCTCGTACTCGATGCGCTCGGACAGGAAGGGCGTCACGGTGAACCCGGGCAGCCATTCCTCGAGGTTGAGCGCCCCCGCCGGTGAGGGCGGGGCGACCAGCAGGGTGACCGCCGCCAGAGCCGAAAA
>DASQAK010000004.1:0-15003 GCA_035635755.1 Candidatus Methylomirabilota bacterium
CCTTGGCCTGGTCGCCCACCGTCTGCACGTCAACGGTGACGCAGTAGGGCGTGCCCACCTCGTCCTGCCGGCGGTACAGGCGCCCGATGGCCGCCGTGTCGTCATACACCACCGCCCAGTCCTTGGACAGCTCGTCGCGGATGGCGTGAGCCGTGCGCACGATGTCCTCGCGCTTCTTGAGGAGGGGCAGCACGGCGACCTTGAGCGGCGCGAGCTCCGGATGGAAGCGCAGCACCACCCGCTTCTCGCCGCGAACCTCTTCCTCGCGATACGCATCGGCCAGGAAGGCCAAAAGCGCCCGGTCCACCCCCGCCGAGGGCTCGATGACATAGGGAACCACGTGCTCTTTCCGCTCCTCGTCGAAATATGTGAGGGCCTTCCCGCTGAACTTCGCGTGCTGCTTGAGGTCGAAGTCCGTGCGATTGGCGATGCCCATGAGCTCGCTCCAGCCGATGGGAAAGCGGTACTCGATGTCGGCGGTGCGCTTGGCGTAGTGCGCCAGCTCGTCCGCGGCGTGCTCGCGCAGGCGCAGGTTTTCCTCGCTGAGGCCGTACCGACGGAACCACGCCATGCTGTCCTCGATCCACCGCTCGTGCCAGTACTCGTCGGCCGGGCGCCCCTCCACCGTCTCCAGAGGGTTGACGAAGAACTCGATCTCCATCTGCTCGACCTCACGGGTGCGGAAGATGAAGTTGCCCGGCGTGATCTCGTTGCGGAAGGCCTTGCCGATCTGCCCGATGCCGAAGGGCAGCTTGCGCCGCATCGATTGCAGGACATTGTCGAAGTTGACGAAGATGCCCTGGGCCGTCTCGGGCCGGAGGTAGGTGAGGGACGCGTCTTCTTCCACCGGCCCCATGAAGGTCTTGAACATGAGGTTGAACTGCCGGGGCGGGGTCAGCCCGCCCTTGCCGCACTCGGGACACAACGTCCGGGTGACGCCGCAGTGGCTGCACGGCTCCCCCGCCGGGATGGTGAACTTGTTCCCCTTGGTCGCGGGACAGTGGTGCACCCAGGGCGTCTCGTCGATCTTGTCGGCGCGGAAGCGGCGGCGACACTCCAGGCAGTCGACCATGGGGTCGGTGAAATTGTCGACGTGGCCGCTCGCCTTCCACACGGTCGGATGCATCAGGATGGAGGCGTCGAGCCCCATCATGTCGGGCCGGCGCTGGATGTAGTCCCGCCACCAGACCCGCTTGATGTTCTGCTTGAGCTCCACGCCGAGGGGGCCATAGTCCCAGCACGACCCCGTGCCGCCGTAAATCTCGCTCGACTGGAAGATGAAGCCGCGGCGCTTGGACAGGGAGACGAGAGCGTCCATGGTCACTGACATGGAAACGAGAATAGCATGGCGACCAACCTCCAACCCTCACCCAGCCCTCTCCC
This sequence comes from Candidatus Methylomirabilota bacterium, assembly GCA_035635755.1. GTDB lineage: Bacteria > Methylomirabilota > Methylomirabilia > Rokubacteriales > CSP1-6 > AR37. The sequence goes on from DASQAK010000004.1 coordinate 1,384, forward strand.
TCGCGAAGGGAGAGGAATTCCTTGCGAGCGCTGAGAGAATCAGGGGTGGGCGGTGAGGGGCCGCGCGGTCTGGGCGAGGAAGCGCGAGGAGCGCGGCAGATGGCCGATGAGCCGAGTCATGACGCCCTCGAGCAGCGCGCGCAGCTCGGTGTCGAGGTCCGCGGCAAGGGGCAGCCGGAGCCCCTCCTCCCATCCCAGGGTGCGCAGGCGCTTCAAGAGGCCGACGGCCGCCCCCGAGAGCGGCATGGCGTCGGCTCCGAACCCGCAGCGCCCGCACAGCAGGCCGCCCGCGATGGCATCCAGGGCGGCCTCGCCGAACGGGTAGGCGCGGCCGCACTCGACGCAGCGGTCGAGGCGCGGCCGGTGCCCGAGCAGGTCCACCGCGCGCACCGCGAAGCAGGCGGCCACCCGCGGCGGGCGCGCGCCCGCCTCGAGGGCGCGGAGGCTCCGGAGCACCAGCCCGAACAGCGGGGGCTGCGGATCGCGCTCGGCTGACAGGCGCGCCAAGCACTCCAGAACCCAGGCCCCCTGCCCGAGCCGCTCCAGATGCTCGCGCACCCGCACGAAAGGATGAACGATGTCGAAGTGGTCCACCCGCACCAGATCACTGCGCCCCGTGTCGAAGAACACGAGCTCGCCCAGCGTGAAAAGCTCGAGCGCGCTCCCGAAGCGCGACCGCGGCCGCCGCGCCGACTTGGCCACGCCCCGCACCTTGCCGTGATCGCGGGTGTAGAAGTCCACGAGCCGGTCGCTCTCGCCGAGGGAGCGACGTCCGATGACTACGGCCTGCGTCCGGTGGACGGCCATGCTAGGAGGTGAGGAGGAACCCGAACTCTTTGAGGGCGCGATCGTCCTTGCGCCAGCCCTTGCGCACGGCCACCGTGAGCTGGAGGAAGACCTTGATGCCGAAGAAGCGCTCGAGGTCCTCTCGGGCCGCGGTGCCGATGCGCTTGAGGGCGGCGCCGCCCTTGCCGATGACGATGCCCTTCTGCGAATCGTGCTCGACGAAGATGGTGGCCCGGATGTACAGGCACTCCGGCCGCTTCCGCTCGCTCAGCTCCTCCACGCGGACGGCGCAGGCATAGGGAACCTCCTGGTGGGTGAGGCGGAAGATCTTCTCCCGGATAGCCTCGGCGACCCAGAAGGTCTCGGGCTGATCCGTCAGCGACTCCCGCGGGAAATAGGCGGGACGGGCGGGCAGCGCCGCCACGAGGAGATCGAGCAGACGGTCGCAGTTCTCCCCCGTCTGCGCGGAGACGGGCACGATCTCCGTGAAGGGAAAGGCCGCGCCACAGGCGGCGATGAGGGGGAGGAGCTTCGACTTGGGGGCGACCAGATCGGTCTTGTTCACGACGGCGTAGACAGGCGCCCGCACGCTCCGCAGGCGCTCGAGCAGCGCCGAGTCCAGCCGCTCGGGGCGCTCCGTCGCCTCAAGGATCAGACAAGCCACGTCGACGTCCTCGAGGGCCCGCTCCACTGTCTTGGCCATGAGCTGGCCGAGCTTGCCCGCGGCTTCGTGGAGTCCGGGCGTGTCCACGAAGACGACCTGGGCGTCCGGCAGATGCTTGATGCCGGTGATGCGCGTCCGGGTCGTCTGAGGCCGGCGGGAGACGATGGCCATCTTCTCGCCCACCAGCCGGTTGAGCAGCGTGGACTTGCCCACGTTGGGGCGGCCCACGAGCGCGACGAAGCCGGCACGATGGCGTGGTCCGGTCATCGGGTCCGCCAAGCGTTGAAGGAATTCGCGTCCCGGTCCGGCCTCTTCGCGCAAGCGGTCATAGGGCTGGCCGAGCGCTGGAAGAATTCGGGTCCCGGTCCGGCCTCTTCGCGCAAGCGCTCATCGGGGTCGGGGCTCCAGGAGGCCGTCCCAGAAGCGCGCGGGTGCCCGCCGTCCCGCGTCGGCCAGGATCTTGCGGGCGCGCTCGTGCATGCGGCGGGCCTCGCGCGGCTCGCGATCGTCATAGCCGGCCAGGTGGAGCAGGCCGTGGATCACGAGGAGGTCGAGCTCGAGGGCGACAGCCACGCGGACCAGCCTGGCCTGTCGCTTCGCAGTATCCGCCGAGACCACGACTTCGCCGAGGAGCCGCGACGGCCCGGGGGCGTCGAGGTCGAACGCCAGCACGTCCGTGCTCTGGCGCGTCCCCATCCACCGGGCGTTGAGGCGACGGATGGCCGCATCGTCCACCACGGTGACGTGGACGTCCCGGCCCGCGCGGCCCAGGGACCGCAGGGTGCGCTCAGCCGTGCGCTTGAGGCGCGCCGGCGAGACGCGCACGCGGCGCTGGAGATTGGCCACGGCGGCCGCCATCAAGCATCCGCTCTCACGTCAGTCCTCTCCCTCCACGTGCATGAAAGGAGAGGCTGCTCGTCCCTCTTCACCACGAGGATCGGGGTGGGACGCGGGCTCTCCGACTTCACGATCCGGGGAGAGGTCGGCGGCCGACGGCTCCCGGCGAGAGGGCGTGGGCTGGCCCGGCTTGGCGCGGTCATAGGCGCGCACGATGGCCGACACGAGGTCGTGGCGAACCACGTCGCGATGGTCGAAGTAGATGAACTCGATACCATCGATCCCGTGCAGCACCGTCTGGATCTCGATGAGCCCCGAGGGGCGACTGGAGGGCAGGTCCACCTGGGTGATGTCTCCCGTGATCACCATCTTCGAGTTGAAGCCCAGGCGGGTCAGAAACATCTTCATCTGCTCCGACGTGGTGTTCTGTGCCTCGTCCAGGATGATGAAGGCGTCATTGAGCGTGCGCCCCCGCATGTAGGCGAGGGGGGCAATCTCGATGGCGCCCTTCTCGGTCAGCGAGGCCACCCGCTCGGACTCGAGCATGTCGTACAGCGCGTCGTAGAGGGGGCGGAGATAGGGATGGACCTTCTCGATGAGATCGCCGGGCAGGAAGCCGAGGCGCTCCCCCGCCTCCACCGCGGGTCGCGTCAGGATGATGCGCGAGACCTCGTGCTTGACCAACGCTGAGACGGCCATGGCCACGGCAAGGTAAGACTTGCCCGTGCCCGCGGGGCCGATGGCGACCACGAGATCGTGGCTGCGCACGGAAGCCAGATAGCGCTTCTGGTTCGGCGTCTTGGGGCTGATGAGCTTCCGCCGCGACGGCACCGCGATGGCGTCGGCGAGAAAGCTCTTGAGGTCGGTGCCGGGCTCGGCGGTGGCCACGCGGAGGGCCGAGCGGACATCGTGGGCGCCGAGAGTCGGCCGCGCCCGCAGCATGTCGATGAGCTCGCGGAGCACCTTCTCCGCCTCCTCGAGCTGACGTTCCGCCCCCCGCAGCGTGATGTCGTGGCCGCGCGAGGTCACCCGCACGTCGTATTGCGTCTCGATGGTGCGCAGGTGCGCTTCGTTCCGGCCCAGCAACGCCAACAGGTTGAGGTCCGGCGGGACCACGATGCGACGGGTGGCCTCGGTCACGCCGGACCGGCTCCTTCGACGACCCGGATGCCGAGGTCCCGCAGCTGGCGGGCATCGACGGGCGCAGGGGCATCGGTGAGCGGACAGGTGCCCTTCTGGGTCTTGGGGAAGGCGATGACCTCGCGGATCGATTCCTGCCCCGCCAGGCTGGCGGCCAGCCGATCGAGCCCGAAGGCGATGCCCCCCATGGGCGGGGCGCCGAACTCGAGGGCTTCCAGGAGGAACCCGAAGCGCGCCCGGGCCTCCTCCTTGGAGATGCCGATGAGGCCAAAGAGCCGCTCCTGCACCGACTGCTGATGGATGCGGATGGACCCTCCCGCCGCCTCCTGACCGTTCAGCACGAGGTCATAGGCCTTGGCCCGCGCCTTGCCGGGATCCGACTCGAGAAGGGCGAGGTCCTCGTCCCGCGGCGCCGTGAAGGGATGGTGGACGGCGTCCCAGCGCTTCTCGTCGGCATTCCATTCCACGAGCGGAAAGTCGATGACCCAGGCGAAGATGTCGCGGCCTTCGGGGATGAGCCGGAAGCGCCGGGCCAGGTCGACGCGGAATCGCCCGAGCACGGTCGCCGCGACCGCCGGCGCATCGGCCACGAGCAGGAGCAGGTCCCCCGCCGTCCCGCCCGTGAGGGCCAGCAGCCTGTCCTGGACCGCGGTCAGGAATTTCGCCACGGGGGACTGCAGGCCCTCGGCCGTCACCTTGATCCAGACGAGCCCCTTGGCCCCGAGCTGCTTGGCCTCGCTCGTGAGGTCGTCGAGCTCTTTTCTGCTCATTCCGCCGGCCGAGGGAATGCGCAGCGCCTTGACGGCTCCGCCCCCTGCCACCGTCTGGGCAAAGGCCTGGAACTCGCCGCCCGCGAAGAGTGCTGACGCGTCCTGGAGCTCCAGCCCGAACCGAAGGTCAGGCTTGTCGGAGCCAAAGCGCGCCATGGCGTCGTCATAGGCCAGGCGTGGGAAGGGACGCACGAGCTCCATCCCCTTCACCCGCCGCCATATCTCCGCGACCATGCCCTCGATGATGGGGAGGAAGTCGTCGCGGTCGAGGAAGGACGTCTCGATGTCTATCTGGGTGAACTCCGGCTGGCGGTCCTTCCGGAGGTCCTCGTCGCGGAAGCAGCGGACGATCTGGAAATACCGCTCGAAGCCCGCCACCATCAAGAGCTGCTTGAAGAGCTGCGGCGACTGGGGAAGCGCGTAGAAGCTGCCCGGCTGCATCCGGCTGGGGACGAGAAAATCGCGCGCGCCTTCCGGTGTCGATCGCGTGAGAAAAGGCGTTTCCACCTCGAGAAAGCCCTCGGCGTGCAGGTAGTCGCGCACGGCCCGGCACACCTGGTCGCGGACCTGAAACGCCTTCAAGACCGAGGGGCGCCGCATGTCGAGATAGCGGTACTTGAGGCGCAGCGTCTCGTCGACCTCGCCCTCGTCCTCGAGCTGGAACGGGAGCGGGCGCGAGTCGTTCAGGATCTTCATCTCGCTCACCCGGACCTCGACCGCGCCCGTGGGAAGCTTGGAGTTTTCCGTTCCGGGGGGACGCAGGGCCACGGTGCCGCGCACGGCGAGCACGAACTCGGCCCGGACGCCTTCGACCTTGTCGTGAGCCTCGGGCGCCTCCTTCGGATCGAAGACGCACTGGGTCAGCCCCTCACGGTCCCGCAGATCCACGAAGACGAGACCGCCATGATCACGGCGACGAAAGGCCCAGCCCATGAGGGTGACGGTCTGCCCGGCATCGGCGGCGCGAAGAGCGCCGCAGCCATGCGTCCGCTTCCAGCCGCCCATGGGCTCCACGCGCGCCGCGCTCACGGAGCTCCGTCCTTGCGGGCCAGGCTGACGATCTCCCCCGCGAGGGCGGCGAAGGGCACGCGACGCTGCTCTCCCGATCCCATGGCGCGCAGCACGGCCTCCCCCGAGGCGATCTCGTTGTCGCCCGCGATCACCGCATAGGCCACCCCCAGCTTGTTCGCGCGCTCCAGCTCGCGCGGGAGCTTGCGCCCGCCATAGCCGAGCTCGGCCGCCACCCCCGCCCGCCGCGCCGCGCGCGCCACGGGCAGGAGGCGCTGCAGGGCGGCCTCGCCCAAGGGGATCAGGAGCACGAAGGGGCGTGACGCCGCGTCGTCGTCTCCCAGCAGGAGGACGACCCGTTCCAGCCCGATGGCGAAGCCGATGCCGGGATCCGCAGGCCCGCCGAGCCGCTCGATGAGCCCGTCATAGCGCCCTCCCCCCGCCACCGCGTTCTGGGCGCCCAGCTCCGTGGTCAGCACCTCGAAGGTCGTCCGCACGTAGTAATCGAGCCCGCGCACGAGCCGGGGCGTCACCGTGTACGCCTGTCCCAGGGCGTCCAGGTATTCCCGCACGCGCTCGAAGTGCTTCGTCGCCTCGGGCGAGAGGGAATCGAGGATGGACGGAGCCTTCTCGATGACGGGCTGGCAGTCGGGCACCTTGCAGTCGAGGATGCGGAGGGGGTTCCGCTCGAGTCGGGCCTGGCACTCCCCGCACAGAGCGGCCGCGTGCGGTCGGAGGTACTCCAGCAGCCTGGCGATATAGGTGGCGCGGTCCGCGGTATCCCCGATGGAGTTGACGTGCAGGCCGAGGCGCTCCGCGAGCCCCAGCTCACGGAAGAAGTCCATCAGCATGGCGATCACTTCGGCGTCGACGGCGGGCTGGGGCTCGCCGAGCGCCTCCACGTTGGCCTGATGGAACTGGCGGTAGCGTCCCGCCTGGGGGCGCTCGTAGCGGAACATGGGACCGACCGTGTAGAGGCGCACAGGCTTGGGCTCGACCTGGAAGCCGTGCTCGATATAGGCGCGCAGGAGTCCCGCGGTCGCCTCGGGCCGGAGGGTGATCGAGTCGCCGCCGCGGTCCTCGAACGTGTACATCTCCTTCTTGACGATATCCGTCTCGTCGCCGATGCCGCGCGCGAAGAGCTCCGTCCGCTCGAAGAGGGGCAGCCTGATCTCCCGGTAGCCGTAGGCCTCGAAGGTCCGCCGGGCCGCCACTTCCACTCGCTGCCACTTGCCCGTCTCGGAGGGAAGAATGTCCCGCACCCCCCGCACCGCCTTGATGGCCATGGCTACCCGGCCGATGCCGCGCGGTGGTCAGCGGCCAGCGAGTACGCGTGGATCACGTGAGGGGCCCGAGGCGAAGCGGGGGTGATGCCAAGACGCGAGGCAGCGACGCTACTCCTGGGGCAGGGTCATGATGACCTGGGTCTCGCCCGAGGTCTTGAGGAAGTTCTTGAAGCGAACGACGGTGGCGATGATGGTCGGCTGCGTCGCGTCGTCGGTCTTGAAGCCTCCGAGGGCGGTGATGATTCCTTCGAAGCCAGTGTCTATGGACTGGAGGCGAAATCCCGCGGGCCCCTTGAACACGATGGCGAGCAACCCTTCCTTCACAATGTTCTGAGGTACCAGGATCTCGTCGATGCCGTCGCCGTCAAGGTCGAGGGCGAGCGGGTTCGGCTCGATCTTGTAGAAGCTACTCCGTGCGCCGCCGCTGGATTTGCCGCCGCCGGGAACGATCTGCTCAATCGTGGTGGCGCCACCTCCCACGGCCGCACCGGAGCGCCAGATGTCCTCGCCGTCCACGGTGACCTGGAGCCGGTTGAACTCGTCGACGAAGGCGAGCGCGCGGACGCCGTCCTTGCCATTGACATTGGAAAACGTCGCGCCCATGGGCCGAAACGAGGAGTGCACCCGGACCGCCCTCTCCGTCACGAGCTTGCCGTTCTTCCAGACCATCAGGTCGGCCTGCCCCGTGGTGAAGAACTTTTCCGGCGTATAGCGTTGTGCCCACAACGTCTGCTTATACCCCTTGCCCTCCGTGTCCACGGGAAAGAGGAACATCGGCAGGTTCTCCGCCATGTAGCGCGGCTTGCCGTCCTTGACCCCCAGGATGAACGAGCTCAACCCGATATTCGGGTCGTGGCGAGCGCCCACGATCTCGAACTGTCCGTCACCGTCGAGATCCACGAAGTAGACGGAAATGACGCGGCCGAGCTGCCGGACACTGAAGGACCACTCGGCCTCGAGCTTGAAGTTGACGATCTTGTACTGGTACACCTTTTCGCCATCGCTCACGACCATTCGCGGCAGCTTGTCCTTGGGCGTCACGGCAACATCGATGGCCACCACCGCGAAGGGGAACTTCGCTACTTCCTTGAGGGGGATCGTGCCCTCCCCGCTCGAATACGAACCGGCTTCCAGCTCGCGTCCCAGGAGGCGCGCGAGGAGCGAGCGTTGCTTGGCCTGGGGCGGGTTGGCAGGGCCCCCCTGGGAGAAGCGGCTACCCTGCTGCGTGGGCCGAATCGACGGCGGCACGAAGAACGCGGTGGTCACGTCCGGCACCGTGCGCGGAAGCGAGAAGAAGCGCACGTCCATGTACGGCTTGGTCTCGACCCGCTTGAAGTGGACGACCAGCAGGTGCTCCACCTTGAACTTTTCCGCGGCCTGCACCAGGCCCTTGCCGTCCAGCGCCTGCTCGGGGGTGACCCCCTGCTGGCCGAGGGCGACGCCGATGGGATCGCCCATGCCGACCTGGAAGCGGCCTGTTCGAGTGAAGCCGTCCACCAGCTCCTGGACGGCCGCCTCGATCAGGTTGTCTCGCACCCCCGTAGAGAGCGGAAGAATCGTGAGACGGACCTTTCCCGCGCTCACGCGGACCCTGTCTCCGCCCGCCATGCCCTTGCCCTTGCTGACGCGCGCGGTCGCGTAGGCCTCGGCGACCTGCTCGACGATGACCCGCCCGAGGATCTCCTCTTTCCTGCCCAGGACCTCTCCGGTCTTCGGGTGCTTGAGCTCGTCGCCCTCCCGGTACACCTCGAGCTCCACGCCGGCCACCACGCCGTCGCGCTTGCCGATGGACAGGGTGACCTGGCCTTCGTCCACCTTGATGATGTCGCCCTCGACCTTGGGAAAGAGGGCGGCGACCTGACTGACGAGGGCAGCGATCTGGCTCGGAGGAGGACCGCTGACGGGAGCCGGCGTCTGGGCCGAAGCGGGGAGGGCCACCATCGCGATGAGGAGCAGAAGGGCGAGGACCGGCCGTTCCATGCGGCAATGATACCGGCCCAGGGAAGCCACGGCAAGCAATGGTGCTCTCCAGAAAGACTACGGGCCCGGGGTTGTCCCCGGGCCCGCAATCCCTAGACCGTGGTCCGCTTAGAAGCTGAAGCGGACGCGGGCCGTCGTGATGATGACGTCGCTGACGCCGATATCGCGCGGATTCGGCGCGATCACGCCGTAGTCCGCACCGACCCAGCGGTGAACCAGCGCATTGCCCGAGAAGAGATAACCGACCGCCCAGTCGAAGGCCAAGCCTGGGGCGAAGCGGTAGGTCAAGGAAGCGTTCAACTCTGTACCGATGTAGTTGCTGTCACCCTGCGGCTTGACGGACGTGCCAAACTTCCGGCTGGTGAAGTTCGGCCGGATACCGCCGTTCGCCACAAGGAAGCCGTCGGTGTCGACCTTCTTGTCCGTCCACATGGCCGTCACGCCGGTGCCGACCGTGAGGGCCGGGGTGATGGCGTAGGAGGCCTTGACGCCGAACTGAATGCGACCGTACTTGTCATAGCCGATGGCCACGCCGTTGTTCAGACCGGCCTGGGCCGCGCCACCGTTGAGGATCTGATAGTAGTCGATACCCAGTCCAAGGATCTGGGTGCCCCAGTCCGCGGCATAGCTCGTGTCCGTATCGAGGGGCTGGTAGAAACCGATATGCTTGTACGGATTGGAGCTCGCGTGATCACCCGTGGTCCACATCACCATGCTCTGGAGGAGTAGCGGACCGAACTGGAAGCCACCGCGCACGTCCACCAGCCAGGCGCTGATGTCGGCCGTCTTCTTGGTGCCGGACGGGCCGTACGGGGCCTCGCCGCCGCCCAGCAGCCACGCCTGCCGTGAGCCGAACTGATAGAGGAAGGTCGGATCGAACTGCCATGGCCCCATGCGGTACCGCGCATCCACGCCGATGGTGTGGCGATTCTCGTGCACGCCCGTGCCCGAGCCGTCGGCACCGGCGATACCGCCGCCGCCGCCCGCAGGCGCGAAGGGGCTGTTCGTCTGGGTTCCCGTCACGCCGCTGATCGACGTGAGGGTGACCACGCCGCCGCGGCCCTGACGAGCAGTGTTGGTTGCACCGTTGAGGAAGACGTACGAGTACATGGGCTTGATGTCCAAGCCCTTGAACGGCGTGATCTCGGGGCTGACGATGATCGCGAAGTTGTCACCGCGCGACTGCGGCTGGCACGGTGTCTGCACGTTGCCCGTGCTCGTGCAGCGCTGGGTATTGCCGAGGCCTGGGGTGCCCGCCAGGAGGAACGGCGGATTGTCCTGCTTGCCCGTCAGGTTCTCGTCAATGGCGACGTAGGTCACCTGAAGCTTGAAGTTGGGGCTGAACGTCGTGTAGAGGTTCACGCCCGGGAAGTCGCCGTTGGCGTACACGGCCAGCTTGTAGTTGGCCGCCGTGGCGAACGGCTGGGCGCCGAGCCGCACGATCGTCGCGAACGGCACGAGCGGCATCGGGAACTCGGTGTACAGCCACTTGACCTGGAAGTTGCCCTGCGTGTCCGTGTTGAGGTCGAACGAGGATTCGGAACCCGAGCCCACGAAGCCGCACTGCACGGCAGAGCTCGCCGAACCGCTCACGCAACCCGGTCCGTTGTTGCTGTCGATGAATCCGGTCTGGCCCCAGTAGGAGTCGATTTCGAATCCGAACACTGCCTTGGCGGGTCCGACCTGCCCAATGATGTCGAACCGGCCGCGGGTGCGGCCGTACCACTGGGAGTCACGCTTGCGCGACACGTTGAAATCATACGTGCTCATGTTCCGCGCGAAGGTCGTGACGTTGTCCATGAAGCCCGTGATGGTAAACGTCGGAGTCGGCGCTGCCGCGGGGGCCTGGGCAAAGGCCTCCGGGGGCGCGAGGAATCCGACGAGGGCCAACACGGCGAGAGCAAGGATGAACATCCTTCTCATACCGCCTCCTCATCATGAGGGGTGAACGAAGGGCTGCGTGTGCTGCCAGTTGCGGCTGACCGCGTGCGCGCGACAACGGTGCTTCGGCGCCCAGACTATGGGCGCTCGGTGGCTCGCTACTTTTACCCCGGACGGCCGCTCAGGGTCAAGATTAAACAGTCTTGAACACTCGTCAGGAGTTTAGCGTCCGTCCTCCAGCTGCTTCAGGGCGATTCGGGCCGCCTCCGCGAAGGGAGAGGCGGGGTCCAGGTCGCGGGCCGTCCGGAACGATTCCTTGGCCTGATCGCGCTTCCCCTCGCGCATCAATGCCAGGCCGAGGCCGTAGTGGGCGGAAATGAGGGTCGGCTCGAGCTGGACGGCGGCACGGTACGACTCCTCGGCTTCCGGCGCCTTGCCGAGCCTGATGTAGGCGTTGCCGAGGTTGTAGTAGGCGACCTCGGGCGTGGCGTAGGTCGGAAAGGTCAGGGCCTTCTTGTAGGCGGCGATGGCCTCGTCGAAGCGGCTCTGCTCCGCATAGGCCAGTCCGAGATTGTGGTGGGCCTCGGGATTGTTCTTGTCGATCTCCAGGGCGGCCTGGAACGCGGCCTGGGCCTCGGCGGGCCGCTTCAGATCCAGGAGGACGACGCCGAGAGTCATGTGGTACGTGGCGTTCTCGGGATCGAGATCGATGGCCTCCTTGATGGCGGCCATGCCGAGCGAGACGCGCTTCTCGCTGAGGTTGCGCACGCCTTGCTCGTAGGAGGAGCGAGCCTGGAGCTTCTTCACTTCGCGGTCCTGCGTCGATGCGCAGGCGGAGAGCAGCAGGGGAAAGCTCAGGACGAACGCCCCCACGGCACCTCTGCTTGACAGGGCCATTTTCCCCCTGATACCGTGAGCCTTCGTGCCTACCTACGAGTACGAGTGCTCTAAGTGCCCGCGCGTCTTCGAGGTGCGCCAGCGCATCACCGAGGCGCCGCTGGAGACCTGCGACATCTGCGGTGCGCCCGTTCGACGCCTTCTCTCGGCCGCCCCCTTCATCCTCAAGGGCGAAGGCTGGTACGTCACCGACTACCCGTCCGAGGCCCGCAAGAAAGCCTCCAAGGCCGAGAGCCCGTCGAGCGATTCGAGCGCCGCGCCCGCCGGCACCAGCGAGAAGTCTAGCACGGCCGCGGCGCCTCCCTCGTCATCTCCTTCGAGTGGCGACTCGGCGAAGTCGGACAAATCCGCCAAGTCGGATAAACGCGTCAAGTCGGATAAACCCGCAAAGTCGGATAAGCCGGCCTCCTCCGCGGCATCCTAGACGCGTCGCACCCGCACTGCCGTTCCGCGGGATGCCCCCAGGACCGCCGCCGCGCTGCCATCGCGCACGAAGATCTCGAGCCGGCCCGCGGACCCGATGATGGCCGCGGGCTCCGCGATTGTCCCGTCGACATAGGAGTCCCGAAGTCTACCCAGGTTCCGGCTTCCCACCTCGACGGCCGTGGGGCCTCCGAGGATCTGGATGTCCTTGTCGGTCACCGAGGTCACGAGATTCCCGAATCGATCGGCCACCAGAACTTCGCCCACGACCATGTTGCCGTCACGGCGCGCCCTGGGCACGGGCAGGAGGACGGGATCGGTGAGGCGCGGTCCGAGGCGCTCCAGGGCGAGACCCGCCGCGAGGTGGGCCGCCGCGGGAGCAAACAGATCCCGGCCGTGGAAGGTGCGGCTGAGCGGGGTCAGGCGGTATTGGGGGGCTTCGAGACGTACGACAACACGGTCGGGACCAGCGCGCTCGAGTGCGAAGGTGAACAATCCGTTATCGGGTCCGACGAAGAGGTGGCCGCCCGCCCGGGCCGCGATCGGATGCCGGGAGCCGCCCACTCCCGGATCCACGACGGCCAGATGCACGGTCCCCTCGGGGAAGAAGCGTGTGGCGGACTCCAGCGCCATCGCCGCCTCCAGCACGTCCTGAGGCGCGATCTCGTGAGTGAGATCCACCAGGCGCGCCTCGGGGCAGATACCGAGGATGACTCCCTTCATGATGCCGACCCAGGGATCGCGCGTCCCGAAATCGGTCGTGAGCGTAATGATCGGTATGGCCATTGAAACCCGCCCTGAGCGCGACAGCTGCCGGCATCCCCGGAGCCATGGTACGGGCATTCGGCCCTGAAACCGCCAAATGTGCTCGCGGGAACGTTAAAAATGATGAAGCTCGCTCGCGCGAGCTTCATCATGACGCAGCAACTGCGAGCGATTACGGCTTGATCTGGCCGCGAATCTCCCCATTAGGGTTGGCGGCGCTATGCACGTTCACATAGAGCTCCCCGTCCACGTAGGCGATGAACTGTGCGTCGGTCAGCAATGTGAACGGCGGAACCGTCCACGTGTTGTCGCTCGACTTGATCAAGGGGATGATCACAGAACCGTTTTGGCCTGCCTTCGCCTGATGTATGTGGACTGCCGTGCCCGCTACGCCGGACGTCGTCACGCTTCCCGTGACCGCCTGGCAACTCAGGGAAGTCGCGGAGGAAGCGCACTTGGACGGGGCGATCAAGATGTCAGCGCTCCCCGACGCACTGGTGGTGACTGGAGGAACCTCCTGGCTTCCGCTGAGCTGAACAGGGGCCTTTCCTCCGGACATCCCCCCTGCGCATCCTGCAAACAGGAACGCTGCTACCCCGAGACCTACCGCAAGAGACCGGTTCACAGCCAGTTGACGCGCTCTCATCGATCGCCCTCCGCTTCTCCACTCTGGTCGGTTTGGGACCAAGTCCGGGTACCGCTGCCCATTTCGTGGGCGGGACCCTAGCACTGAGCCGGAAGAGCGTCAAGAGCCACGAATACACAATCTCCACCGCATCCCCACAGGAACCCGAGGGAGGGGTGAAGCTATCGGTCGCGGGCGACGACGAAATCGGCGATGAGAAGGAGCGTGTCCTTGTCGTCGGAGGACGAGAAGCCCGCGAGAGCCTCCTTGGCAGACTGGGCATAAGCGCGCGCGCGGCCCAGCGCGTACTCCACGCCGCCGTAGCGCTCGACGAGCTGCCGGATGTCCTCGATCTCGCCCGGATCGCCCGAATGACGCTTGAGGACCGACTGGATGCGATCGCGCTCGGCGGGCGCGGCCCGCTCGAGGGTCGCGATGAGGGGCAGCGTCCGCTTGCCCTCCTTGAGATCGGCGCCGATGGCCTTGCCGAGCCGTCCCTGGTCGGCCACGAAGTCGAGCGAGTCGTCGCTGAGCTGGAAGGCGATGCCGATGTCGAGG
>DASQAK010000005.1:0-38401 GCA_035635755.1 Candidatus Methylomirabilota bacterium
GACCCGGACGGCATGATGTGGCGTCTGCTCGCCCCGGGCGCCGTCTACGAATATTGGCGGCAGCCGAGATTCGAAGAGCTCGGCAACGCGGCCCGATTCAGTCTCGATGAAAGCTTCCGGGGCAAGGCCTACGCGGAGATGAGTCAGATCGTGCTCGAGAACTTCCCGTGGATCCCCGTCATCCAGGCCAACGATTCGTACGGGCTCCAGCGATACGTCGAATGGAAGCCGTACCCCAACCAGCAGATCGAGCTTCGCGCATTCAATTTCTGGTTTCGCCAGACATAGCGACGAGATCGCGTACCGGCTAAGTATCTGATGCCTATACCGATGTTCAGGTATCCCGTATACTAGGAGGCCATGTCGATTCCCAAAGCCTTGACCATCGCCGGGTCGGATTCGGGCGGCGGCGCGGGCATCCAGGCGGACCTCAAGACCTTCTCGGCCTACCGGGTCTTCGGTCTGTCCGTGATCACGGCCGTGACCGCGCAGAACTCCGTGGGCGTGCAGGGCGTGGAGAACCTGGCCCCCGCCTTCGTGGCCCGCCAGCTCCGCTCCGTGCTCGAGGACTTCGGAGTCGACGCGGCCAAGTGCGGCATGCTCTCCGTGGCGCCCATCATCGAGGCGGTGGCCGGCGCGCTTGCCGAGCATCCCATCGACAAGCTGGTGGTGGACCCGGTCATGGTCGCCAAGTCCGGTGACTCGCTCCTCCTGCCCGACGCCGTCGAGGCTCTGATCCACCACATCCTGCCCCTGGCCCTCGTGGTCACGCCGAATCTGCCCGAGGCGGAGGTGCTGAGCGGCATGGCGGTCTCGAGCCGCGAAGACATGGAAGAAGCCGCGCGGCGCATCGGCAAGCTCGGCCCGCGTCACGTCCTCGTCAAGGGCGGGCACCTCAAGGGCGATGCCGTGGACATACTCTGGAACGGGCGCGAGGTGACGGTTTTTCAGGCCCCGCGCGTCGAGTCGTCCAACACCCACGGCACGGGATGTACCTTCTCGGCGGCCATCGCGGCCGGGCTCGCGAAGGGCCGGCCGCTCGGGGAGGCGGTGCGGGAGGCCAAGGCCTACGTCACCAAGGCCATCCGCGAGGGTTTCGCCCTCGGGCGCGGGGTGGGCCAGCTGCGACACTTCCTGACGGAGTGGTGATGACCGACGAGCAGGCCGCCTCCGATCCCGAGCAGGAGCGCGCGCTCGGCAAGATGTCGTTCATGGAGCACCTCGGCGAGCTGCGCACGCGCATCGTGTGGGCGCTCGGCTCGGCCGGCGTGGGGCTCGTGATCGCGGTCTTCGTCACCGACCCCGCCATGCGCTTCATCTCCAAGCCGCTCGCGAAGATGCACACCGAGCTCGTCTTCACCTCTCCCACGGAGGCCTTCTGGACCTGGATGAAGGTGGCCATGGTGCTCGCCATCTTCATCTCCATGCCCGCCATCCTCTATCAGGTCTGGAAGTTCGTCTCCCCGGGCCTGCACAAGCACGAGAAGAAGTACGCCGTCCCCTTCATCGTCGTGGGCTCGCTCCTGTTCCTGATCGGCGGCGCCTTCGCCATGCTCGTGATCATTCCCTACGCGTCGAACTTCCTCGTCACCTTCGGCCAGGAGAAGGGCTGGAAGCCGATGATCACGGTGGCGAACTACACGGACTTCGTGATCAAGTTCGCCCTGGCCTTCGGCGTCGTCTTCGAGCTGCCGGTGGTGATCACCGTGCTCGCCCTCATCGGGGTGGTGACCCCGCAATTCCTCTCGAAGAACCGCAAGTACGCCATCCTCATCAACTTCATCATCGCCGCCGTGCTGACCCCGACACCCGACATGATCAACCAGACCTTGATGGCGGGGCCCCTCTGCATCCTCTATGAAGTCGGCATCATCTGCGCGCGGCTGGCCGTGAGAAAGCGCAAGGCCCAGGCGCCGCCCACCGAGACGGCGGCGACCTCATGAGCCCCCTCGACTTCATCTCGCTCGATCTGCCCGAGCAGGTGCTCCAGGGCATCCGCGACGCCGGATTCGTCGCGACCACGCCCATCCAGGAGGGCACGCTGCCCCTCGCCCTGAAGGGCAAGGACGTGGCCGGCCAGTCCCAGACGGGCACGGGCAAGACGGCCGCGTTCCTGATCGCCGCCTTCACGCGCTGTCTGCGCCACCCCGCGCCCGCCAAGAGCGGGCCCACCGCGCCCCGCGTGCTCATCATCGCCCCCACCCGCGAGCTGGTCGTGCAGATCGAGGCCGACGCGCGGCTCCTGGGCGCGCACACCGGGCTGCGCATCCTGGCCGTCTACGGCGGCATCGACTACAACAAGCAGCGCGAGGAGCTGCGTCAGAGCTGCGACGTGCTCGTGGGCACGCCGGGCCGTCTCATCGACTACCTCAAGCAGCACGTCTGGTCGCCCCAGCGCGTCGAGGTGCTCGTCATCGACGAGGCCGACCGCATGTTCGACATGGGCTTCATCGCCGACCTGCGCTTCATCCTGCGCAAGCTGCCCAAGCCGGAGAAGCGGCAGTCCTTCCTCTTCTCCGCCACGCTGTCCTTCCGGGTGATGGAGCTGACCTGGGAGTTCATGAACAACCCGACGCAGATCTCGGTCACCCCGCTGCAGAAGACGGCGGAGAACGCGGTCCAGGTGCTCTTCCACGTCGGGCGCGAGGAGAAGTTCAACCTGCTTCTGGGTCTCCTCAAGCGCGAGGGGGGCAGCCGCATCCTGATCTTCTCGAACACGCGCGAGGAGGCACGGCGACTCGAGGATCGCCTGGGGCGGAACGGCTGGCAGGCCCGGGCCCTCACGGGCGACGTCGACCAGAAGAAGCGGCTCAAGATCCTGAACGATTTCAAGGAAGGCGAGCTGCCCATCCTGGTGGCCACCGATGTCGCCTCGCGAGGACTGCACATCGAGGGCGTCACCCATGTGGTCAACTGGGACCTGCCCCAGGACCCGGAAGACTATGTCCACCGCATCGGCCGAACGGCGCGCGCGGGGGCCTCGGGCGATGCCATCAGCCTGGCCGACGAGGCGGGCGCGCTCCAGATCGAGCCCATCGAGAAGTTCATCGGCGAGAAGATCCCCGTCGAGTGGGCCGAGGACGAGTGGTACTTGCCCGAGATCAAGCCCACGAGCGAGGAGCGCCGGAAGTATGCCGAGGAGAAGCGCGCCAGGATGGCCGCGCGCGGGCGTCCGGGCGGCGGCGGGCGAGGCGGGTCAGGCGGCGGGCGCGGAGGGCCGAGCGGCGGCCACGGCGGGCGCCGCAGCGGTGGGGGCGGCCACAGCGGGCATCCACGGGGGCGGGGCGGCCGCTAACTTCCCTCCCCCTCCCGCGGGGAGCGAGGGCAGGCTCGGGGTGACGGCGAATACGATAGAGCAGCCCCTTCCACCAGCCGAGCGCGCGCTCGTCGCCGCGCTGGCGACGTCGTGGCGCGATCTCCTCTATGTCCCCGGTCCCGACTTCATCTCGCCGCTGGAGCCCGCGCTCTTTCGTAGTGCCTTCGTGGTGATTCCCGCCGATGGCCCCGCCGTCCGTGTCTCCTCCGCCGTCATGCCGGCCTTCGGCACCGAGCTCTGCCGCGTACAGCTCGAGTCGCTCCCGAGCTTCCGCGCCGAGATGCTCGGCTCCTTCTTCGAGCCGGAGCGCCGCGGCCAGATCTACGTCATGTCCAAGGAGCGTGATGCCACGGCGGCGCGGCCGCCCGATCGGACCGGCTGGAGCTATGCGGGGCCTCCGCTCGCCGAGCGGCTGCGCCGCGTCGAGCGCGTCAGGATACTGCGTGAGCGTGTCGTGGCCCGCCTGGACGGGCAGCCCGTGGGATGGACGGCCGACCGGGGACTGGTGGTCGACGTGTCGGGCGACCAGCCCTGTCTCCTGCTTGCTTCGGCCCGCAGCGCCGAGGAGGCCATCTTCGTCCCCGTGCCTCGTCTCTACCGCGCGTTGCTCGGATCGGCGGCCGTGCCTGGAGCGACGGCGCGCGAGCTCCTGGGCTACGGGGATTGGGCGGGCGACTTCGAGCTGGCGCTCGAGACGGTCGGGATCAGGGCAGGCTGAGAGTGTCCACGACGGACGAGGTGGCGGGGTACATCATCCCGTGTCTCTTCCGATCGCCGCAGATCGTGGACTACCACCGCGAGCTGGTCGACGCGATCGCCGACCGCTTCGGTCTGACCTTTACCCAGCGTCAGCGCATCCCGGCCCACTTCACCCTCAAGTACCACTTCACCACCAGCGAGATCGGACGAGTGGAGGAGCTCCTGGAAGAGCTCGCCTCCAGACACGCGCCGGCGCCCCTCGAGGTGGGAGGCCTCGGCCATTTCGGGGAGGAGGTCGTCTACGTCGAGGTGCGGCTCTCCGACGACGCGAAGCGCGTCCTCGCGGCATTGCTCGCGGCGCTGAGAACGCTGGCATGGATGCCCTGGAGCGCCCACGACGCCGAGCATCTTCATTCTCACATGACAGTCGCGGAGTTCTGCCGGCCGAAATTTCCCGAGGTGTGGGAGTTCGTGAGAGCCCACGAGCGCCGATTCACAACCGCGCTCGACAACGCCACTATCCTGAGGCAGGTCGGCGAAGCGGACGGCGTCGACCGGTGGGCCGTCCACAGATCCTTTAGGCTCGGCCTCTAGCGTTTGATCGACACGCCTGCTTAGAAGCGGCGGCGGCCGCCGAGGGCTTTTTTGCGCAGGCGGAGGGACTTGGGGGTGATCTCGAGAAGCTCGTCCTCGCGGATCCACTCCAGGGACTGCTCGAGGTTCAGGGTGCGGGGCGGAGTCAGGCGCACGCCCTCGTCCGAGGTGGACGCGCGCATGTTGGTCAGCTTCTTTTCCTTGGTGATGTTGACGTCGAGGTCGCTGTCCCGGTTGTGCTCCCCCACGATCTGTCCCTCGTAGACCATCTCGCCCGGCCCCACGAACATCTCACCGCGCGGCTGGAGATGATCGATGGCGTACGACGTGGTCCGGCCCGACCGGTCGGAGACGAGCGCGCCATTGGCCCGGTGGGGGATGTCGCCCTGCCACTCGGCGTAGCCGTCGAAGAGATGGTTGAGGAGGCCCGTGCCGCGCGTGTCCGTCAGGAACTCCGAGCGGTAGCCGATGAGGCCGCGGGACGGGATGCGGTACTCGAGCCGGACGCGCCCGGTGCCGTGGTTGACCATCTTGGTCATGGCGCCCTTGCGGGGGCCGAGCTTCTGGGTCACGGCGCCGATGAACTCCTCGGGAATGTCCACCACGAGGTGCTCCATCGGCTCGAGGGTCTGGCCACCCTCTTCCTTGGTGATGATCTCGGGCTTGCTCACTTCCAGCTCGAAGCCCTCGCGCCGCATCATCTCGATCAGGATGGCGAGCTGGAGCTCTCCCCGGCCGGACACGCGGAACGTGTCGGGCGAGTCGGTCTCCTCGACGCGGATGGCGACGTTGGTCCGCCGCTCCTTCCAGAGCCGCTCGCGCAGCTGCGTGGAGGTGACGAACCGGCCTTCCTTGCCCGAGAAGGGCGAGATGTTCGAGGAGAAGAGCATGGACACCGTGGGCTCGTCGATGTGCATGACGGGCAGGGCCACGGGCCTCTCGGCGTCGGCGAGCGTCTCGCCGATCTCCACGTTGTCCGTGCCCGCCACCGCCACCAGATCGCCCGTCGTCGCCTCGGCGATCTCGACCCTCTTGAGCCCCTCGTAGCCGTAGAGCACGGTGATCTTGGCCGGCTCCGTGGAGCCGCCCCGGTGGACCACGGCCACCCGGTCGTACTGGCGCACCGTGCCGTTGACGATGCGGCCGATCACGAGCCGGCCGACATAGTCGTCCCAGTCGAGCGAGGTGGCGCGGAGCTGGAGCCCCATCTCGGGATCGAAGCGGGGTGGCGGGATGGTGTTGACCAGCGTCTCGAAGAGCGGGGCCAGCGTCTTCGAGTCGTCGTCGAGGGAAAGCTTGGCGATGCCCTTGCGGGCGTCCGTGTAGAGGACGGGGAAGTCGAGCTGGTCCTCTGCGGCCTCGAGATCGATGAAGAGGTCGTAGACCTCGTCGAGGACCTGCACGGCCCGGGCGTCCTGGCGGTCGATCTTGTTGATCACGACGACGGGGGTGAGTCCGGCCTCGAGCGCCTTCTTGAGCACGAAGCGCGTCTGGGGCAGGGGGCCTTCCGCCGCGTCCACGAGGAGGAGCACGCCGTCCACGAGGGTGAGCGTCCGCTCCACCTCGCCACCGAAATCGGCGTGGCCGGGGGTGTCCACGATGTTGATCTTCACGTCCTTGTAATGAATGGACGTGTTCTTCGCCATGATGGTGATGCCCTTCTCGCGCTCGAGGTCGATGGAATCCATGACGCGCTCGACCACGTGCTCGTTGGCCCGGAAGATGCCCGACTGCCAGAGCATGGCGTCGACGAGCGTGGTCTTTCCGTGGTCGACGTGCGCGATGATGGCGACGTTGCGAATGTCGTGACGCTCTTGCATGTACTCACTGTAGCATGGATTTTTCGAATGCCGCAGCGCGTTGACCTTGCCCGGAGCTTCACCCCTGAGGCATAATGACGCTCTATCCCCGCTCGAGGAGGAGTCACCCGTGAGAATCCGACTGCTGTTGCTGGCCGCGCTCATCGTCGCGCTCGCGGCGCCCACGGGCGCCTGGGCCCAGGCCCCCAAACCCGCAGAGCCCGAGAAAGGATCCTCGCGCGTGAAACAGACGGCCGAGATCACCATGGACAAGGGCGGCGTGATCAAGATCGAGTTCTTCCCCGAGGACGCGCCCAAGACGGTGGAGAACTTCGTCACGCTGGCCAAGAAGGGCTTCTACGACGGCCTGACCTTCCACCGCGTCGAGCCGAACTTCGTGGTCCAGGGCGGCGACCCCAAGGGCGATGGCACGGGAGACCCCGGCTACAAGATCAAGGCCGAGTTCAACAAGCAGCAGCACGTGCGGGGCGTGCTCGCCATGGCGCGGAGCCAGGCCCCAGATTCGGCGGGCTGCCAGTTCTACATCACGCTCGCCCCCGCGCACTTCCTGGACGGCAAGTACACGGTGTTCGGCAAGGTCGTCTCGGGGATGAACATCGTGGACGGCATCAAGAAGGGCGACAAGATGAAGACGGTCAAGATCATCGACGCGCAATGATGGTCGCCGGCCCGGAGGCTCTTCAAGTGATTCTCACATCCGCGCGGGCACGAGTGTTCCGCTTCGAGCGCCGGCTTCGCCGGCGCAATCTGTCCGGGGGGAGGGTTCGGAAGGGGGGCGGAGCCCCCCTCCGAGCCAAATAGCCATGGCCTGGTCGGTCCTGATCAAGAACGGAACCGTGGTGGATGGCAGCGGCGCTCCCGGCGTCGCCGCCGACGTGGTGCTGGAAGGCGACCGGATCGCGGCCGTCGGTCCTGCTCTGGCCGGCCAGGCGCAGCAGACCATCGACGCCAAGGGGCTGATGGTCGCCCCGGGCTTCATCGACATCCACTCGCACTCCGACCTCGTCTACCAGACGTGCCCTTCGGCGGAGTCCAAGGTGCGCCAGGGCGTGACCACCGAGGTCGTCGGCATGTGCGGCTTCTCGCCCGGCCCCATCGGGCCGGGACGTGAAGACGAGGTGCGCGACTGGATCGGCGGGATCGGCAGCAAGCCGCGCGTCACCTGGCACAGCTTCGGCGAGTATCTCGACTCCGTGCGCGGCCTCGGCGTCTCCGTCAACGTCGTCCAGTTCGTGGGCCACGGCGCCCTGCGGTGGGCCGCGATGGGGAGCGACAATCGCCCGGCGACGCCCGACGAGCAGAAGAAGATGGAAGCGCTCCTGGCCGAGGCGCTGGATGCCGGGGCCTGGGGCTACTCCACGGGCCTCGTCTACGCGCCCAGCGTGTACGGCTCGACGGAGGAGCTGATCGCGCTGGCCAAGAGCATGGCCAAGCGCGGCGGCCAGTACTTCTCCCACGTGCGGGGCGAGGCGGCCACCCTCGAGAAGGCCTACGAGGAAGCGATCCGCATCGGCGAGGAAGGCGGGGTGCCGCTGCAGATCGCCCACGTCAAGGCCTCGGGCCGGGAGAACTGGGGCAAGATGGAGCGCGCCCTCCGGATGATCTCGGACGCCCGCGCCCGCGGGGTGGACGTCACGGGCGACGTCTATCCATATCCCGCGGGCAGCACCAAGATGGACAATCTCCTTCCGCCCTGGATGCACGATGGCGGCACCGCCAAGCTCCTCGAGCGGCTGGCCGATCCGGCGTCACGCCGGCGCGCCGTCGCGGATTGCCTGATCAGCGGCGAGCGCTGGCGCACGGGCTCGGGCTCGTATGGCTGGGACGAGGTGATGGTGGCGACCTGCTCCAAGGAGGAGCTCGCGGGCAAGAGCCTGGCCGAGCTGGCGCGGCTCACGGGCCGCGAGCCGGCCGAGGCAATGATGGACCTCGTGCTCTCCGAAGGCGCGGGCGTCAGCATGGTCGGCTTCTCCCAGAGCGAGGAGAACGTCGCCATCGCCAGCGCCGATCCCCACACCATGATCGGCTCCGACTCGCTGTCGCTGCACGCGGGGCCGGGGCCGCATCCGGGCAAGCCGCACCCGCGGAGCTACGGGACCTTCCCGCGCGTGCTCGGCGTCTATTGCCGCGAGAAGCGGCTCTTCTCGTTCGAGCAGGCCGTGCACAAGATGACGGGCATGCCCGCGGCCAAGCTCCACCTCAAGGACCGCGGCCTCGTCAAGACGGGCCATGCCGCCGACCTCGCGCTCTTCGATCCCAAGACGGTGCGCGACGAAGCGACCTTCCCCGATCCCCACCGCCATCCCGTGGGCATCCCCTACGTGATCGTCAACGGGCAGGTCGTGGTGGACGGCCCGCGCTACCACGCCGTCCCCGCCGGGCGCGTCCTGACGCGCTGACGCCGTGGGCCGCGCGGTGCGGGGCCGTCCGCGGATCAAGCTCTGGGTGGTCTTCGGCGATCGGGTCAAGTTCGGCGAGGGACGCGCCGAGCTCCTGGAAGCGGTGGAGCGGCTTGGCTCGTTCAAGAAGGCCGTCGAGCGCATGGGCATGTCCTACCGGGCGGCCTGGGGTTATTTCCGGGAGCTCGAGCGCGCGGCCGGGGTCAGCCTTCTCGAGCGCCACCCCGGGGGCGGGCCCGCCGGCGGCACCCGATTGACTCCCGCGGGACGCCGCTTCGTCCGCCAGTATCGCCGCTTCAGCGGGGGTCTCGAGGCCCTCGTCGAGCGGCACTTCCAGAGGTCCTTCCGCTCGTAAGCCGCCCGACCCAGTTGACGGCAGCCTCGCCGCCTAATATGCTTCCGAGAGCATAATATGGCGACCGACCCGGATGCGGAGGAGAGAGGGACCGTGAAGCTAAGTCGTCTCTGTCTGCTGCTCCTGGCCACGGTGGCCCTGGTGTCTCCCGCCGCCTCGCAATCCAGCACGGTCATCGTCTCCACCACGACGAGCACGCAGGACTCGGGCCTCCTCGACGTGCTGGTGCCGATGTTCGAGAAGAAGAGCGGCATGAGCGTGAAGACGATCTCCGTGGGCACGGGTCAGGCCCTGGCCCTGGCCGCCCGCGGCGAGGCCGACGTGACGCTGGCGCACGCCCCGGAGCTCGAGCGTCGCTACGTCGCCGATGGCAAGATGCTGAACCGGCGCCTCGTCATGTACAACGACTTCGTCATCATCGGGCCGGAAGACGATGCGGCGAGGATCAAGGGCATGCCGAAGGCCGTCGAGGCACTCAAGCGGATCGCGGAAACGCAATCGCGCTTCGTCTCGCGCGGCGACAAGTCCGGTACGCACATCCTCGAGCAGGGGCTGTGGAAGCAGGCGGGAATCGAGCCCCGGGGGGCCTGGTACATCGAGTCCGGCCAGGGGATGGGCCAGACGCTCGGCATCGCCAACGATCGGCGGGCCTACATTCTCACTGATCGCGGCACCTGGCTCGCCTTCCAGAAGCGCGTCAGCCTGCCCATCCTGGTCGAGAAGGACACGCTGCTCTTGAACATCTACTCGGTGATGGAGGTGAACCCCGCCAATGGTCCGCGAGTGAACGCGGCCGGCGGCAAGGCCTTCGCCGATTTCATCCTCGCGCCCGAAACCCAGGCCGTGATCAGGACCTTCGGCGTGGACAGGTACGGCCAGCCGCTCTTCGTGCCCATCGCGGGCAAGAGCGACGCCGACTTCCGGTAGGCGATCGTGGAGCTGATCTGGCAAGGTCTTCTCCAGGCGCTCACCCTGCTCGCGGGCGGCGACAGCCAGGTGTGGCAGATCACGTGGCTCTCGCTTCGTGTCTCCGCGACGGCCACGCTCCTCTCGCTCATCTTCGGCGTCCCACTGGGCACGGCGGTCGCGCTCACTCGCTTTCCGGGGCGCGGCTTCGTGGTGAGCTTGATCAATACCGGCATGGGACTGCCGCCCGTGGTGGTGGGTCTCTTCGTGACCATCGTGCTCTGGCGCAATGGAGTGCTCGGCGGGCTGGAGCTACTCTACACGCCCACGGCCATGATCCTTGCCCAGCTCGTCATCGCCGCGCCCATCGTCACCGGCCTCACGCTGGCCGCCATCCAGCAGGTGCCCGAGCGGTTCCGTCTACAGCTCCTCGCCCTGGGGGCCTCCCGGGCCCAGCTCGTGTGGACGTTACTAAAGGAGGCGCGGCTCCCCATGCTGGCGGCCGTCATGGCGGGCTTCGGCGCCGTCATCTCGGAAGTGGGCGCCTCGCTCATGGTGGGCGGCAACATCAAGGGCTCGACGCGGGTGCTCACCACCGCCACCGTGCTCGAGACGGGCAAGGGCAACTTCGACACGGCCATCGCTCTCTCGCTGATCCTCCTGCTCCTGATGTTCCTCGTGAACTGGGGCCTGACGTGGATACAGCAGGGCCGCCGCGCCTGAGACCCTCCGCTATACTGGAGACCTCATGAGACGGATCATCCTCCTCGCGCTCGTTCTGGTCCTGGCCGCCGGGCCGGCCGCGCTGGCTCAATCGACTTCGCCGGCGATCACCGTCTACGCCGCCGCAGACCTCGACATGGCCTTCCGCGAGATCAAGCCGCTCTTCGAAAAGGCCGCCGGTGCACGCGTGACCCTGGTCATGGGCTCGACGGGCAACCTGGCCAAGCAGATCGAGCACGGCGCCCCCGCGGACGTCTTCTTCGCCGCCAACGAGAGTTTCATCGACGACCTGCAGGCGGCGGGCGCCGTCATTCCCCAGACGCGAGCGCTCTATGCTCAAGGCCGCCTCGTCCTCGCCACGCCGACGAAGTCCGCGGTCGCCGTGCGCGAGCTCGCGGAACTGCTCAAGCCCGAGGTGCGGCGCGTGGCCATCGCCAATCCGGCGCACGCACCGTATGGCCGCGCCGCCCGGGAGGCCCTCGAGAGCTTAGGCATGTGGGAGCGTCTCAAGCCCAAGCTCGTCTACGGCGAGAATATTCGCCACACGCTCCAGTTCGTCGAGACGGGCGCGGTCGAGGCCGGGATCATCGCGCTGTCTGTGGCCGGCGTTCCCGACGTGCGCTACGTGCCCATCGATCCCAAGCTCCACAAGCCGCTCAACCAGGTGGCGGCCGTCGTCAAGCGGAGCGCGCGCCCGGAGCTCGGCGTCGCCTTCATCCAGTTCCTCAATGGGTCCGAGGGCCGGCCCATCATGAAGCGCTACGGCTTTCTCTTGCCTGGAGAGTTGTAGGCGGAATGGATCTCTTTCCGCTCTGGCTCTCCCTCAAGGTATCGGTGGTCGCCACGATCTTGACCCTGGCCACCGGCTTGCCCATCGCGTGGGTTCTGGCGCGCAAGCGATTCACGGGTCGCGATGCCGCGGAGGCGCTGGTGGTCCTGCCGCTCGTCCTGCCCCCGACCGTCCTCGGCTACTACCTTCTCGTCTTGATCGGCCGTCAGGGCGTGATCGGGCGCGTGCTCGATGCCGCGGGTATAGAGCTGGCCTTCACCTGGCGGGCGGCTGTGCTGGCGGCCTGGGTGGGATCGAGCGCGCTCTTCATCAAGGCGGCCCAGGCGGGCTTCGAGGCGGTGGACCGTCGGCTCGAGCAGGCCGCGCGCACGCTGGGGCGCTCCGGATGGAGCGTCTTCTGGACTATCACGCTGCCGCTCGCGTCGCGGGCCGTGATGGCGGGCACCGTGCTGGCATTCTGTCGCGCCCTGGGCGACTTTGGCATCACCCTCATGGTCGCCGGCAGCATCCCCGGGCTGACCCAGACCACGCCGCTCGCCATCTATGATCTCGTGCAGTCGAACCGCATGGCCGAGGCCAATGCGCTCTCGCTGATCGCCGTCGCCACCGTGGCCCTGCTCCTCATGGGGCTCGGCCGCCTCGCGCGTCTGAGGTTCTGAGGTGGCCCTCACTCTCGAGGTCCGCAAGACACTCCCGGGCTTCACCCTCGACGTGAGCTGGGCGGCCGGCGACGAGGTCGTCACGCTCTTCGGCCCCTCGGGCGCCGGCAAGACGCTGACCCTGCAATGCCTGGCCGGGCTCATGCGGCCCGATAGCGGACGCATCGTCGTGAACGGCACCGTCTTCTTCGACAGTGAGCGAGGGGTGGACGTCCCCACGCAGGAACGCCACCTCGGGTACGTCTTCCAGGGCTACGCGCTCTTCCCGCATCTCTCCGTCCGAGACAATGTCGCCTACGGTCTTCGCCGTCTGAGCGCCTCGACACGCCGGCGTCGCACTCAGGAAGTGCTGGAGCGCCTGGGTCTGGCTGACCTCGCCTCGCGACGGCCGCAGGAGCTGTCGGGCGGCCAGCAGCAACGTGTGGCCCTCGGGCGCGCGCTGGCCCCCGATCCCGCGCTGCTTCTCCTCGACGAGCCGCTCTCCGCGCTCGACCTGCCCCTCCGCCAGGCGCTTCGCGATGACCTCCGCGCGGTGCTCGCGGAGTGGCGCACGGCCGCCGTGCTCGTCACCCACGATTTCACGGAAGCCTATCGGCTGGGCGACCGCCTCGTGGTCTACGAGGACGGTCGCGTCATCCAGGCCGCGCCGCGGGCCGAGCTCCTGTGGCAGCCGGCCTCGGAGCGCGTGGCGGGCATCGTCGGCATCCGCAATGTGCTGCACGGCACCGTGCTCAAGGCCACGGCGGACCGCATCCAGTTTCGCTGGCGCGAGCAGGTCCTGGAGGCGGTCAACTCGCCCACGCGCTCGTACCTGCCTGCGCCGGAGAGCTCGCTGGCCTTCTTCATACGGCCGGAATACGTGCGGCTCATCCGCAAGGACCGCGGCACGCCGGATCCGGGGCACCACATGAACCTCATGTCGGGCCGGGTCGTCGGAGAGGCCGATTTCGGCACGATCTGGACGCTGTATTTCAAGCTCGACGCGCCCGGCGGACCCGCGCAGGGCGACTACGACATCGAGGTCGAGGTGCCGCGTCTCGTGTACGAGATCCTCGATATCAGCCGAGACCGTCACTGGCAGCTCAGTATTCATCGCGGCTCCATCCACGTCCTGCCTTCCGCCCCTTACAACCCTCTCCCCTCTGGGGAGAGGGCCGCCGTTCGAGCTGAGCCGCTGCGGCGAGGCGAGGGCTGAGATAGTGAGGGGCGAAGTGAATCCCGTTATCGAGCTCGCCGGGATCCGTGTCGAGCGCGAGGGGCGCGCGGTGCTCGAAGTTCCCGCCCTCACCGTGCTGCCGGGAGAGGTCCTGGCCGTGATCGGCCCCAATGGCGCCGGCAAGTCGAGCCTGCTGCGTGTCATGGGCGCTCTCGAGTCGCCGGCCGCGGGCACCGTACGCTTTCAAGGCCTTGCCGTGAGCGCCGAGCAGGGGCTCGCGGTCAGGCGCCGCATGGCGAGCGTCTTCCAGGAGCCCTTGCTCGCCGACGCGACCGTCTTCGACAATGTCGCGATGGGCCTGCGCTTCCGCGGCGCCGACCGCGCGCGCATCGAGGCGCAGGTCACGCGCTGGCTGACCCGCTTCGAGATCGCGGCGCTGGCGGGACGCCAGGCGCGGACGCTCTCGGGCGGCGAGGCGCAGCGCGCGGCCTTGGCGAGGGCTCTCGTCGTCGAGCCCGAGCTCCTGCTCCTCGACGAGCCGTTCTCGGCCCTGGACGCTCCCACCCGGGAAGGCCTGATCGGAGACCTCGGACGCGTGCTCCGCGCCGAGCGCATCACGACGGTGCTGGTGACCCACGACCACGAAGAGGCCATGGTGCTGGCCGACAGGGTGGGCGTGCTCTTCGAGGGCCGGCTCGTCCAGCTCGACCGCACCTCGCGCGTCTTCCGCGCGCCCGCGTCCGAGGCGGTGGCGCGCTTCGTCGGCATCGAGACCGTAGTCGGCTGCCGGGTGCTCTCCTCGCTCGGCGGCGTGTCCACCATCGAGGTCGGAGGGCAGACCATGGAGGTCGAGCAGCCGGCCGAGCCCGGCGAGGAGGCGCGCCTCTGCCTTCGCGCCGAGGATGTCACGCTCAAGACCGGCACGCCGCCGCCCGGCGCCTCATTGCCACCCAATCGGCTCAAGGGCGCGGTGTCCCGCCTGCACCCCGTTGGGCTCCATGTGCGCGTCGCCGTTGACTGTGGCTTCCCGCTGGCGGCACTCGTGACGCACCGTGCCGTGGAGGAATTGGGACTAGGCGAAGGGGTCGAGGTGACAGTGCAGTTCAAGGCCACGGCCCCTCATCTTTTGCTTCGCCGCAAGCCTTGACAGCGAAAACGCCACGAGAGTATAAACGGGTCACTACGGCCGCAACCTCACCGCACAGGAGGTCCCAATGGCCGATCTGGAACCGCTGATCGAGCGTCTCGCCGTCGAGAACCCCGAGTTCCGCAAGCTCCAGGAAGACCACGCCAAGTACAAGCAAGAGCTGGCAGAGCTCAACAGTCGCGGGTTCCTCACGGCAGACCAACAATGGCGCGTCAGCGAGCTCAAGAAGCTCAAGCTCATGGGCAAGGACCGGATGGAGTCGATCATCCGTCACGCGCGCGACGCCGCGCACGCCTGACCCGGAGCGACCGAGCTAGGTTCTCCATGTCGCCGTCCAGGGAGGTGCCGGGCTTTCGCGGCCTCTCCCACTTGAGCCCTTCCGGCGAGGCTCGGATGGTCGACGTATCACCCAAGTCGGAGACCGCCCGCGAGGCGGTCGCGCGCGTGGCCCTCAAGATGCGGCCGGCCACGCTCGCGGCCATCCGGGCGGGCGGCCTCGCCAAGGGCGACGTCCTTGGCGTGGCGCGCACGGCCGGCATCATGGCCGCCAAGCGCACCCCTGACCTGATTCCGCTCTGCCACCCCCTCCGCATCACCGGCGTCACCGTCGGTTTCACCCTCGACGACAAGCGCTCCATCCTGACCATCGAGACCCGCGTGCGCACGGTGGACAAGACGGGCGTGGAGATGGAAGCGCTCACCGCGGCCGCCGTGGCCGGCCTCACCGTCTATGACATGGTCAAGGCCATCGATCGCGGCGTGGTGATGACGGGCCTCTGCCTCGTGGAGAAGTCCGGGGGCAAGTCGGGCGTGTGGCGACGGAAGAAGGCATGAAGAGCGCGCTCGTCTACTCGGAGGAGTGGCGCCGGTTCGACTATGGGCCGGAGCACCCGCTGCGCATGGAGCGGCTGGGGCTGACGTGGCGGCTCATGGAGGCCTATGGCCTCACCGCGGGACCGAAGCTCAAGGTGCTCACGCCGGAGGCCGCCTCCGTGGAGGCGATCACTCGATTCCACACGCCGGAATACGTGGAGGTCCTCCGGGCCGTGAGCGGCGGAGACTGGGTGGCGCACGCCGCCCGCTACGGGCTCGGCGCCGGCGACAACCCGATCTTCCCCGGTCTCTGGGAGGCGGCCCAGCTCACCGCGGGCGGCTCGCTCCTGGCCGCCCAGCTCGTCCTCGACGGCGAGGCGACCCGCGCCTTCCATTTCGCGGGCGGCCTGCATCACGCGATGCCGGACCGCGCCTCGGGCTTCTGCTATGTCAACGATGCGGTGCTCGCCATCCAGGCCCTGCGTCGCAAGAACTGGAAGATCGCCTACGTGGACATCGACGCCCACCACGGCGACGGGGTCCAGTTCGCCTTCTACGGCGACCCGCACGTGCTGACGTTCTCCAGCCACGAGCGAGGCGACCGGCTCTTCCCGGGCACGGGCTTCGTCGAGGAGATCGGCGAGGGCGAGGGCCTCGGCTACTCCGTCAACCTCCCGCTCCAGCCCTACACGGACGACGCGGTGTACGCGCCCGCCTTCGAGGCCGTGGTCCCGCCGCTCCTGCGCGCCTTCGCCCCCGACGCCATCGTCCTCCAGCTCGGCATCGACTCCCACCGCACGGATCCCCTCACGCATCTTGCGTGGACGGTGCAGGGGTTTACCCAGATCGTGGCGCGGCTGCTGGAATTCTCTCCGCGCATCGTGGCCCTCGGGGGCGGCGGCTATGATCTGCCGAATGTCGCGCGCGCCTGGACGGCGGCCTGGGCGGCCATGAACGGCGTGGAGCTGCCCGCCGAGATCCCGCGCGCCTGCCACAAGGACCTCGCCCGGCACGGCCTCAAGCAGATGCGCCTGTGGGACGAGCCGATGGACCTGCCGACGGACACGCGGCACTGGGCCGAGGAGTTCGCCATGCGTCAGGTCCAGATGATCCGCGAGCACATCTTCCCCCTCCACGGGCTCTAGCCCCGGCGGACGTGGCATGGCATCCAGGCGACAAGACCCCGAGATCACGGTGGCGGTGGACGGCGCGGCCTGGACACGCGTGGCCAGCCTGAAGCGCGTCGGTCCCGAGGATCGCGTCTACACGGTCTCGACCGAGGACGACGGGACGACGGAGGTGCGCTTCGGGGACGGCTCGCGCGGGCTGCGCCCGCCCGCGGGCTCCACGCTGACCGTGACCTACAAGACGGGTGGCGGCGCCACCGGCAACGTCAGCCGTGTCGTGGAGGACGCGCGGCTGGAGCCGCGCTTCTGGCTCATCGAGCGCGATGACTCGGGAGCCGTCGGCTGGGAGACGCTCGACCGGCCGCGGAGGCGAAAGCTTTTCGCCAGCGCCGCCACCCTCCTGGGCATGGCTTTGGCCGCGGCCTCCATGTTAGGGCTTGGTCAGCGTCGTCCCCCCGCCCGCTGAGCGTGCCGGCAGTGCAGCGGGAGGGGCGGGGGCATCCCCCGCGGACCACACTGACTCGCTACCCGCCGCGACGTCTCGCATGGGGCCACGAGACTCTGGTCTTCGCCTTCGTTGCGCGCAGAAGATATGGGTCCACGGGGGATGCCCCCCGCCCCTCCCGCCGCCGCGCGCTGACGACTCGCTGAGACACCGCGCGAGTCGTTGGTAAGGGGCTCGTCGACGCAAACGTGGAGGGCGGGGCTGGGGGCTTCCCTCCCCGGACCCATATCTTCTGCGCGTTACCGAAGCGCGAGACCGCAGTCTCGTGGCCCGTTAAGAGTGGCCAGGCGCGTTGCGAGTCAGTGTGGTCCGGGGAGGGAACCCCCAGCCCTGCCCGGCGTTCTCACCAGAACGCTAGAAGAGGAAGACGCCCTTCCCTGTGGTTTGGGTGTCGAAGAGCCGGTAGGCCTGGTCGGCTTCTTCCAGCTTGAAGCGGTGCGTGAAGATAGTCTTCAGCGGAATCTTCTTGTCCACGATGAAGCGCGCGCACTCCGCCTGGCCCATGGCGCTGAAGGTCCACGAGGCGTGGATGGTCAGCTGACGCCGCAGCATCTGCTGGCTGATGTCGAAGGTGGTGGTGCCGCCTTCGCCCACGAAGCAGACGCGGCCCCACGTCCCCGCGCTCCGCACCGCGGCCACGCGCGCCTCGGCCACGCCGGTGCAGTCCATCGTGCACTCGGCGCCCTCGCCGTGGGTCAGCTCGTTGACGGCGGCGACAGGGTCGGTCTCCTTGGAGTTCACGATCTCGTCCGCGCCGAAGTCCTTGGCCAGCTTGAGACGCTCGGGCGAGACGTCGACGGCGATGACGCGCGCGCCCATGGCGCGGCCGAGCACGGTGGCGGAGAGCCCCACCGGCCCCTGGCCGAAGACCACCAGGGTGTCGCGCCCCGAGAC
Organism: Candidatus Methylomirabilota bacterium; assembly: GCA_035635755.1. Lineage (GTDB taxonomy): Bacteria > Methylomirabilota > Methylomirabilia > Rokubacteriales > CSP1-6 > AR37. The sequence continues at coordinate 17,904 of DASQAK010000005.1, forward strand.
GTCGATGCGCTTGAGCGCGCCATAGGCCGTGCCCGTGCCGCAGGAGATCGCCGCGCCTTCCTCGAAGGACAGCTCGTCGGCGAGCGGCACCAGGGTGAAGGCCGGCACCTTCATGAACGCGGCGTGCCCCCCATGTCCCGTCATGCCGTACACCGTGATTCCGGCGCGGCAGAGCTGAGACCAGCCCACGCGACAGTGCTTGCAGCGCCCGCAGCCCTTGTAGTGATGGTTCATCACGCGACTGCCCACGGGCGCGAAGTCCGCGGCCACTCCGGGCCCGAGGGCGGCCACGACGCCGCAGGGCTCATGCCCGCCGATGACGGGGCCGCCCGACCCGAGCCCCAGCGAGGCGGCGGCGTTGCCGGTGGCCCGATACGGGTGGAGATCGCTGCCGCACATGCCCGACGCCTTGATGGCGATGACGGCCTCTCCCGGTCCGGGCGAGGGATCGGGAAATTCCTTGAGCTCGAGCTTCCGCTCTCCGAGAAAGACGACGCCGCGCATGAGTGGTGGTCCTCCCGTGGATTCCCGAACAAATGAAGGTCCGATGAGCCGCTAGGGACCGTAGCCTACCATTTCGACATATCCACGACCAGCCACCGTCCCCGCCACGACCACGGCCCCCTCCCAGTAGCGCGTACCCACGTCCAGCTCCTGGTCGGCGAGCACGGGCGCGATCTGGAGATCGAGCCCGAGCCCGGCGATACGGAGCCGCCACCGCGCGGGATAACGGGCGCCGCTCCGCGGGCTCGTCCACGCGTCGAGGGGCTCGAGCGTCACGTCGGCGAGGCTCAAGGCCCGCGCGCTCCCCATGGAGTCGACGATGGCGCCGGCGCTGAAGCGATCCGCGCCGCCGTCTTTGCGGCGCAGCCGATAGAACATGATCTCGCGCCCGTCGTCCAGCTGGAGCGCGACCCAGTCCCAGCCCGCGAGCTCGGCGCCGAGCGCGCTCGTGCTCCATTCGCGGTCCATCCAGGCCAGCCCCGTGACCTCGAAGCGCCGGCCCCCGACGGTGACCGACCCGCGGGCGGGCATGCGGGTCAGCGAGTAATAGTAAGACGCGTTGCCCGGCTCCGCGCCCTTGCGGCTCAGGCCGCGCTCGCCCTGGAGCACGACGGGCTTGCCGCCCTCCAGCGTCACGTCGATGGCGGCGTCGCCCTCGCTCGCGCGCAGTCGCACGGGCAGGCCCGTGGCGCCTTCGCCTCTCGCTTCCCAGTCGTCGACCCACACGCGGAATGGCTCGAGCTGGGCGCCGGCCAGCCCCAAGGCCAAGCGTTCGGTGCGGCTCCAGGCCCCGAAGCGGCGGCCCGCGACGTCGGTGACGGCGAAGTGGGCGAGATAGACCTGGTGGGCGCCCCACGCCGAGCCGCGCGCCGGCGCCTCGGGGGTGAGGGCGGTCCTGAAGAAGGTGAGCTGGAAGCCGAAGCGGCGCCCGTCGGGCGCGGCGAGATTGCCCGTCCAGTACCACCACTCGGTGCGGAAGGCGGGATGCGGCCCGTGGTCGCGTGGGAAGGTGAAGGCACGGGGCGCCTCCGCGCGCGCGAAGCCGGTGAGATCGCCCGCGGAGAGCGCCTCGGCCACCGTCAGGTGCGCCGCGATGGGCGCACGCCGCTCGCCTCTCATGGCGAAGACGCCTCCGGTCAGCGCGAGGGCGACGAGCAGCGTCCAGACGACGCCCGCGCGCCTACTCATCGCGCAATGCCTCCGCGGCCTGGGCCCGGGCCATCCGCCGCGCCGGGTAGAGGCCGGCGAGGAGCGCGGCGCCCACGGCCAGGGCCAGGCCCTGGAGGAGCATGGCCGGCTGCACGTCGACGGGCATGGTCCAGCCGAAGGAGCGGCGATTGATCGCGAAGACGAGGACGGCGGCGAGCAGGATGCCCACGGGCATGGCCAGGAGGCCGGCGATCAGTCCCATGAGACCCGTCTCGGTCGTCACCATGCCCCAGACCTGGCCAGGGGTGAGCCCGAGCGCGCGGAGCACGCCGATCTCGCGCATGCGCTCGAGCTGCAGCGCCATCAGCGCCGAGAGCACGCCGATGAAGGCCACGATGCCCGTGAGAAGGCGAAGCACGCCGGTGATGGCGAAGGTGCGGTCGAAGATCTCGAGCGAGGCGTCGCGCAGGGCGCGGTTCGAGCGGATGACCACGTCGGGACCGCCCGCGCTCTCGCGCTGGAGCGTCTCGACGAGCGCGCTCCCGTCGACGCCCGGTCCAGCGTAGAGCCCGAGGGAGGAGACGGCACGGTCGGCCCACCACCGGTCGTACGTCGCGCGGTGCATGATCACCACGCCCGCGCTCGAGCCGTAGTCGTAGAAGATCCCCGCCACGCGGAAGTCTTGCTCGCCCTCGTCGGTGCGCAGGCGTACCAGGCTTCCCACGCGCGCGCGGTGTCGATAGGCGTAGGGCTCCGAGACGATCACGTCGCCCTGCTCGAAGGCGGGCCACACGGTCTCCGGCCGTCCCTGGCGGAGCCTGAAGCCGGGCACGCGACCGGACTCGAGGCCGATGGCCACGACCTGAACGGGCCCGCGCGGTCCCGGCACGATGGCGCCGCGCGAGGTGCTGGCGCTCGCCACCCCGGGCGCCCGCGAGAGGCGCCGGATCACCTCGGGGTCGAGGGTGGCGTCCGGGCGGCTTCCCACGAGGCTCGGCGGGGAGACGTAGACGTCGGCGCGCAGCGTGCCGTCGAGCCACTGGACCACCGCTTCACGGAAGCTCGAGATCATGATGCCCACACCCACGGTGGTCGAGACCGCGATCATGAGTGCGGCGATGGCCACCGCCGTCCGCGAGAGCGAGCTGGTGATGCCGCGGGCGGCCATGCGTCCGAGGAGCCCGAAGCTGCGGCCCGCCATCGGACCCAGGATGCTCAGGAGACCGATGGCCGCGGCGGGCGTGAGGAGAGCGCAGCCGATCAGCACGAGGAAGAGCGCGAGGAAGCCCAGGCCCACGCCCGCGTCGGGGAGCAGGAGCAGGGCTCCACCGGCGGCGAGGAGCGCCGCCCCGGACCAGGCCGCGGCCGGCACGGCCCGGCGGGTGCGCGCATCGAGGCGCGAGCGGCTCAGGACCTCGCGCGGGCGCGCGCCCGTCGCCTCGAGGGCGGGGACGAGCGCGGCCGCGAGCGTGGCGCCCAGCCCCAGGACGGCGCTCATCACGAGGGCGAGCGGAGTCAGGATGACCTCGCGGACCGAGAGGACGAAATAGAGGTCGTTGATGGTGCGCGTGACGAGCCGGAGGAGCCCTTGCGCCATGACGATGCCGAGGCCGAGCCCCGCCGCGGTGCCGATGGCCCCGATGACGAGGGCCTCGACCATCACGAGGGTGAAGATCTCTCCGCGCGTGACGCCCAGCGCCCGGAGCATGCCGATGAGCGGGCGGCGCTGGACCACCGAGAAGGTCATGGTGTTGTAGATGAGGAACATGCCGACGACGAGGGCGAGGAGGGACAGCGCGGTCAGGTTGAGGGCGAAGGCGCGCGTCATCTGCGCCGCCGCGTCCGCCCGCGCTCCCGCGCGGGTGAGCTCGGCGCCGGCGGGGAGCGCGCGGGCGATGCGCCCGAGGAGCCCTTCCCCGCTCGCGTCGTCGGGAACGATCAGGTCGATGCGCGAGAGCCGGCCGGGCGCGTCGAGCAGCTCCTGGGCGGTGGCGATGTCGGTGACGAGCAGAGAGTCGAGCGCGCGAGCGGAGAGGGCGTCGGCGGGCTCGATGAGCCCCACGAGACGGACCTCGCGCCGGCCTCCCCGCAGTCTCAGCGCGAGGATATCGCCGGGTCTGAGGCCGAGCGCTGCCGCGGTCACGCTCGACATGAGGGCGGTGCCCGGCCGCGCGACGAGGTCGGCGAGGGTGTCGACGGGCGCGCGGCCGCCGAGAGCCTGACGGCGCGCCGTCAGGTGCGGCCGGAAGGGCTCCTCCGCGAAGGGATCGATGCCGAGGAGATGAAAGGTGCGCCCGGGGAAGTCCGCAGCCGCCGCATCCCCCTCGACGATGGGCGCCGCGCGTCTGGTCCCGAGCCCGACGCGGAGGTCACGGTACACGGACTCCGCCAGCCCCGACGGCCCGCCCACGATCTGATGCGTGGCGCGGCCGGTGACAGCCTCGGTGGCGAGATCGAAGGCGCGCCGCGCGCTGTCGTTGGCGAGATGGATGGACACGGCCACGGCGACGCCGAGGGCGATGCCGAGCACGGAGAGCCCGATCTGCCACGGATGCCTCAGCAGGTGCCGGAGGCTCGCGCGCCAGAGCAGGCGACTCATGAGGGCGCCGCGGACGAGGGCTCCACGAGCTGCCCGTGCTGAACGGTGAAGACGCGATCCGCCACCCCCACCACCTCCCGGCTGTGCGTGACCATGACCACGGTCTTGCCCTGCTCCCGGACCAGCCCGTCGAACAGGCCCAGCACCTGGGTGGCGGTATCGGCGTCGAGATTGCCCGTCGGCTCATCCGCCAGGACGAGCGGCGGATCGTGGGCGAGCGCCCGCGCGATGGCCAGTCGCTGCTGCTCTCCTCCCGAGAGCAGATCGGGATAGCTGGCGAGACGATCGGCCAGGCCAACACGAGCCAGGAGATCGCCCGCGCGGCGGCGGCCCGCGGCGTCGGCGCGGCCGCAGAGCTCGAGGGGGAGGAGCACGTTCTCCTCCACCGTCAGCATGGGGATCAGGTTGAAGAACTGGAAGACGAAGCCGATGTGCTCGCGGCGGAAGAGCGTGCGGTCGCGCTCGGAAAGCGCGACCAGGTCCGTGCCCGCCACGAGGACGGAGCCGGAGGTCGGCAGGTCGATGCCGCTGATGAGGTTGAGGAGGGTGGACTTGCCGGAGCCGCTCCGGCCGATGAGGACGGCGATCTCGCCCGCCTTCACGGTGGCCGTGACGTCGCGGAAGACCACCCGCTCGGTCTCGCCCTCGCGGTAGAGCTTGGTCAAGCGGCGCAGCTCGACGGCCGGGCTCGTCATGGCTCCCGCCATCTTAGCAAAGGGTCTATTCAGCCCCCGGCTCATCGTGCGCCTCGCTACCGCTCGTCGACACGCTTCAGCTCGAAAAGCTGTTGACCATATCTGGCCGATGTGTATCTTATAGATATATGGCGGCCAAGGGGGGCACCACCGAGTACGCGGTCCTGGGCATGCTCGCCCTCGGGCCGGGGTCCGGCTATGACCTCAAGAAGCGCATCGAGGGCAGCGTCGCCCACTTCTGGAGCGAGAGCTATGGGCAGATTTACCCGATCCTGGCCCACCTCGCTTCGCAGGGCCTGGTCGAGCGCCGCCTGGAGCGACAGAAGGGCAAGCCGGACCGCCAGGTGTACTCGATCACCGCAGAGGGCCAGGAGCGGCTTGGCGCCTGGCTGACCGCCCCCGCGCGCGACGAGAGCTTCCGGAGCGAGCTCCTCCTCAAGCTCTTCTTCGGGCGCCGTCGGCCTCTCGAGGAGAGCATCCGGCACCTGGAGCGCTTCCGCGAGAAGCAGCAGGCGCTCCGGCGGGACTACGCGGACGTGGAGCGCCGGCTGCGGCGCGAGCGACGGGCGCATCCAGACCTGCCGTACTGGCTCATGACGCTACGCTTCGGCCAGCACCGCGCCGGCGCGCTCCTGCGCTGGAGCGAGGAAACGCTCGCGGCGCTCGGACGGCTCCGACGCCGTCCGGCCAGACGAGCGAAGAGCCGCTGAAGGAGGCACTCGTGGACACGGTGATACGCGTCGTGCTCTGGATCCATGTGCTGGCCGGCACCGTCGCCCTGCTCGTGGCGCCCGGCGCGCTCTTGACCGTCAAGGGCGGTCCCGCGCACCGGCGCTGGGGCAAGATCTACTTCTGGGCCATGACCGTCGTCGCGGTGACGGCACTCGGCGTGGGCTACTGGCGATCGCGCGTCTTTCTCGTGCTCGTGGCCGTGTTCAGCTTCTACGCGGCGCTCTCCGGCTACCGCGTGCTCTATCGCAAGCGTCCCGAGCTTGGGCAGGGGGCGACGGCCTTCGACTGGATCGCCGCCGTGCTGACGCTCCTGGCCAGCTCGGCCCTGGTGATGATGGGCATTCTCCGGCCCTCGCCCACGTGGCAGCGGCTCGGTGTCGTGGCCATCGTGCTGGGGATCGTCGGCCTCTTTCTCGCCGTGCGCGACATTCTGGCTTTCGTGAGACCGCCGGCGGACCGGAACGCCTGGTGGTATCACCACATGACCAGCATGATCGCCTCGTACATCGCGGTGGTCACGGCATTCTCCGTGGTCAACTTCAGCTTCCTTCCCCTCACGGCCAAGTGGCTCTGGCCGACAGTCATCGGCACGCCCGCCATCTTCATCTGGGTCACCTACTACAAGATCCGCTTCAGCCGCCGCAAGGGCGCCACCCAACCCGCCTAGCCGCTCTACAAGCGCTCGCTAGCGATCTGGGTGAGGGCCCTTTGGCCCGAGCATCCCGAGGTGGCCACGAGTCCTGAGAATATGGCAGCGCTGTATTGAGAAACTGGCCGTGAGAAAGCAGCGAGGGCCCTAGCGAAACGAGCCGCCACCATTCGGGCGATACAAACACGGGTTCGAATCCAGAACGGGCCACCCAGCCTGGTGGCACGTCTGCTCACATTCCCGTTAGTGGGAGAAGTCCGCGCCGCTTAGCCGCATTCCTCGTCCTTCGGACATCTCTTCGGAGAGAAGGCGGGGAGACCTGACTCTGCTAAACTCCCGTCCAGCCTGTAAGGAGGGCCTCTGCATGGACCCGACGCGGTTGCTCCACACCCCGCATCCCCTCGCGCCTGACTCGCAGACCACCTGCGGGAAGACCCAGTAATGGAGCGCAGAAGGTTCATTGAGGTGATCGCTGGCGGCTTCCTCGTCGCGCCGCTCGCCGCCGAGGCCCAGCAGCCGGGGAAGGTGTACCGCATCGGTATCTTGGGGGAGAAAGCCTCAGACCCGTCGGAAGCTCGTCTGTGGGAGGCCTTCCGGGTGGGTCTGCGGGAGCGCGGCTGGATCGAAGGCAAGAACATTCTGATCGAGTCTCGCTGGGCTGAGGGCAACTCCGCTCGGCTCCCAGAACTCGCGGCCGACTTGGTTCGGCTCAGGGTGGACCTCATCGTGACGCGGGGCTCCATATTTGTGCAGGCCGCGAAGGCGGCGACATCCTCGATCCCCATCGTCTTCACGTCCCATGCAGATCCCGTAAGCACCGGCCATGTCGCAAGCCTCGCCAGGCCCGGCGGGAACATCACAGGACTGGCCATCCTGATGACCGACCTCAATGTCAAAGGGCTTGAGATGCTGATCTCTGTCGTCCCAAAGGCCAAGCGAATCGCGGTTCTCGGGAGCCCAGACGCTCCGTCATACGCTCCGAGCCTCAAGGCGTTGGAGGAGGCCGCGCGTCCGTTCCAATTGCAGCTGCAGACCGTAGTGGCGCGGACTGGGGCAGATCTGGAGAGCGCCTTCTCGGCGATGGCTCGCGCGCACGCTCAGGCCGTTCTCGTACTCGGCTTCGGGCCCTACATCGCCGAAAGACAGCGAATAGCCGAGTTGGCCATTAGGTACCGGCTGCCGACGTTTTTCACGTGGAGGGACCACGTGGAGGCGGGTGGCCTGATGAGCTACGGCCCGGATTTCAGCGATCTCGTCCGCCGCGGCGCCATCTATGTGGACAAGATCCTCAGGGGCGCGAAGCCGGCCGACTTGCCCGTGGAGCAGCCCACGAAGTTCGAGCTGGTGATCAACCTCAAGACCGCCAAGGCCCTCGGCCTGACCATCCCGCAGTCGCTGCTGCGGCAGGCGGACGAGGTGATCCAATAAGCGATGTGCCTCCCCCAAACCGGGGATCCGCGCGGGCCGAGGGGAAGTGACTACCCGGTGCTCGGGAGCCCACCCGGCCCTGTGCTATTCCGCGCGCTCCCAATCGCCACCTAGGCGCCTCGACTTGGGGAATGCAGGAGCGCGAAGGAGGACAAAAAGATGAATGATTCGAGCAACAAGGACGATGGTGCGCGTCTCGATTGGCAGAGTGGTGGTGACTCCGGCATGAACGCCGTGCTTGCGTGGCATCATCACTACATCACTCAGCGGCAGCAGTGGACCGCTGCCGCGCTCGCCGCACGGGGGGTTCGGGTCGGTGCGCGAATACAACCCGGGACGGGTTTGTTGGCGATAGAAGGTCAAGAGCCCGGCGTCGTCGAAGATCAAAGGACCATCGAAGGTCGTGTCTTACCTCCTCGGCCACTTCCATAGCTACGACCGCCTCGTGCTGCTCAGCGAGAACGTCTCGGCCGAGGTGGGCGGGCTGCACTGGTTGCTGAAGAACAACGTCAAGCCTGTCCTCGCCGAGCGGCACCGCCAACGCTTCTCCCTGACCGTGCTCTTCAAGGACGGGAGAATCGATGTCGCGCAGTACGCGGCGCGAGTGATTCGGTTCTTCGAGCAGGGGCAGTTCGGATTTGGTTATGCAGAACGGGTGCTCTAGCGCTGGCGCCGCCCCCCCGATGCTGGCCCAGAAGGATCTTTGCGGATCAGCGGGAAAGGAGCGGGGACCCACTGAATCACCTCATTGTGGGAACCTTGGGAACGCGGAGCCCTGCTCCTACGACGGTGACGCCGCGCGGAGGAGCTCGAAGATGCGCGCGCTCGTGACGGGCACGCGCGTCACCCGGACGCCGCGATCCCAGAGGGCGTCCTCCACGGCGCCGGCGATTACCCCGGCCGGCGAGACGATGCCGCTCTCGCCCACGCCCTTGATGCCGAGCTCGTTGATGGGAGAGGGGAAGTCGAGGTGGTGGATCTCGAGCGGCGGCATGTCGTCCGCGCGGGGGATCGGGTAGTCCATGAAGGTGCCCGTCAGGAGCTGCCCCGCGTCGTCGTAGATCAGCTCCTCGCCCATGGCCGTGCCGATGCCCTGCGCGAGGCCGCCGTGGATCTGTCCCTCGACGATCATGGGGTTGATCGGACGGCCGCAGTCGTGGGCGGCCACGTACTTGAGGAGCCGGAGCGCGCAGGTCTCGACGTCCACCTCGAGGGCGACGGCGTGGACGCCGAAGGCCCAGGCTACCGTGCCCGGGTAGTGGAACGCGCAGGCGTTGAGGCCGGGGCCGCCGTGATCGGCGAGCGCGAGACTGCGCACCGCCGCCGCCGCCACCGTGGCCAACGGTAGGCTCTTGCTGGGCACGCCGGCAACCATGACGCGTCCACCCTCCAGCACCACGTCCTCGGGCGCGCACTCGAAGAGCGAGGCGGCCACGATCCGCGCCTTCCGCGCGGCCTCGCGGGCCGCGCGCGCGATGGCGGGGCCCGCCACGGCGGCCACGCGGCTGGCGATCGTGCCCATGCCGTAGCCCAGCAGCTGCGTGTCGCCGCCCCGGATCACGACCTGCTCGATGGACACGCCGAGCTCCTCGGCGGCGAGCTGGGCCAGCGTCGTCTCGTGGGCCTGACCTTGCGAGGACACGCCGATGTCCACGAAGACGGTGCCGTTGGGATCGACGCGCACGTTGGCGCCCTCGAAGGGTCCGATGCCCGTGCCCTCCATGTAGGCCGAGACGCCGAGCCCGAGAGGACGCGAGGAGCCCCGCCGCTCGGCCTGCTCGGCGCGCCAGCGCGCGTAGCCGAGGCTCTCGAGGGCGAGATCGAACATCTTCACGTAGTCCGCCGGATCGTAGGCAATGGGCACGCCGTCGCGGTACACGAGGCCCGTCCGCCATGGCATCTCTTCCATCCGGATGAGGTTCTTGCGGCGGAGGTCGGCGGGATCCAAGCCGACGGCGCGCGCGCCCCGGTCGAGCAACCGGTCCAGGACGAAATTCGCCTCCGGCCGTCCCGCGCCTCGGTAGGCGGCGAGGAAGGTCTTGTGGGTGACCACGTTCCGCCCCACGCCCTTGAAGTGGGGGACACGATACGGCCCCACTAGATGGTTCATCGTGTTGTACGCGATCGCCTCGCCGAGGGGCGTATGCGCGCCGTGATCACGGGTGAAATCGGTTTCCAGCGCCACGATGGCGCCGTCTCTGGTGAGGCCGAGGCGCGCCTGGTGCTCCTGATCGCGGTCGGCGGCGGCGCTGAGGAAATGCTCGCGCCGCGTCTCGACCCACTTGACGGGCCGGCCGAGCCGGCGCGCGACGGCCGGAATCAGGATGTCCTCGGGATAGACGTGGCCCTTGATGCCGAAGCCCCCGCCCACGTCCGGCGCGATGACCCGCACGTGCTCCTCCGCCATGCCGAGCACGGCGGCAATGCCGCTCCGCACCCCGAAGGGCACCTGGGTCGAGCACCACACGGTGAGCAGGCCGGTGGCGGGGTCGAGGGAAGCGAGGACGCCACGAGGCTCGATCGGCATGCCCCCGACGCGCGGGTAGTAGAGGCGCATCTCGACCGTGATCTCGGCCCTCGCGAATCCGCTCCTGGCATCTCCGGTCTGTGTCTCGGAGATTCCCGCGAGATTGCCCGGCCAGTCATCGTGGACCTTGGGCGCGCCGGGGGCGAGCGCCGCCCCCGGAGAGGCCACGGCGGGGAGGGGCTCGTACTCGATCACCACCCGTTCGATGGCGTCAGCGGCGAGGTAGGGTGTCTCGGCGGCCACGACGGCCACGGCCTCGCCCACATGCTTCACCGCGCCTGCGGCGAGCACGGGATGGTGAGAGGGAGGGAAGCTCGGCGCGGGAACGAGCGGAGGCACGGAGCCGCCGAGCTCGGGCAGGTCCTCGCGGGTTAGGACGGCCACCACGCCGCGCAGCTGCAACGCTTCCCGGCCGTCGATCTTCACGAGGCGAGCGTGGGCATGCGGGCTGCGGACGATGCCAAGCCAGAGCATGCCGGGCAAGACGTGGTCGTCGGTGTAGTGGCCCCGCCCGCGCAGGAGGCGGTCATCCTCCTTGCGCCGGATCGAGGCTCCGACGAGCTTCTGGCCGGGATCCAGGGGAGCGCTCAGACGCGCGTGGGCTTCAGATGCGCGTCGCGGTTCTTGGCGAGCTCGGGATCCGCGTAGTCCATGAGTCCGGGCTGTCCCGCGCCCAGCATGACTTGCAGGTACGCGCCCTCGAGCCCGACATTCTCGAAGCCGTGCATGACATTGGCGGGACACGAGATGCAGTCCCACTTTCCCAGCACCGTCTCCGCGCGGCCGCCCTGGCCGTCCTCGAGGAAGACCTTGACCTTGCCTTCGAGGATGAAGAAGGCCTCCTCGACGGGATGCGTGTGGGCGGCATTCCCCTGGCCGGGCGGCATGTACATGATGGACAGCGTGAAGTGCTCGGCGGGAATCGCCTTCGCGTCGCCCTTGCCGGAGGCGCCCACGCCGATGAAGCGATGCTGGGCGCGACGGAAGCCTTCCATGCGCGCGTCCGCGAAAGCGTCCCAGTCGGCGACGCGATCGTTGAAGCGGGCGACGCGGCGCTGGAGCTGCTCCTGGATTTCCATGATGTCCTCCGATCAGCGAAGGGGAGGCGCTCTCTCTGCAGCGCCATACTCGTATCACAGGCAACCGGCAAAGTCGAGAGACCCGCGCCTTTTCAATGTGTTAGAGTTACGCCATGCGTGGCGTCCTCATCACCGTCGAGGGCGTGGAAGGCTCCGGAAAGACCACCCAGTGCGAGCGGCTCGGCCAGTGGCTTCATGCCCGCGGCTTCGAAGTGGTTCTGACCAGCGAGCCTGACGGCACCCGTCTGGGCTCCGCCATCCGCGGGCTCTTCGAGCAGGAGTCCGGATCGCCGACGCCTCTGACACAGACGTTCCTCTTCATGGCGGCGCGCCAGCAGCACGTGACCGAGATCATCCGGCCGGCGCTCCAGCGCGGCGCCGTCGTCGTCTCGGACCGCTACGCCGACGCCACCCTGGCCTACCAGGGCTGGGGCGGGGGCATGGACCTCGAGACGATTCGCGATCTCAACGCGCTCGCCACGGGCGGCGTCACCCCCGACCTGACCCTGCTCCTCGACCTCGACCCCGCCGCGGGGATGTCGCGCATCGGCGGGCGCGCCCTCGACGCCTTCGAGAAGATGGACCTGGCGTTTCACCGGCGCGTGCGCGAAGGCTACCTCGAGATCGCACGCGCGGAGAAGAACCGCGTGCGGGTGCTCGATGCCGCGCGGGACGCCGCCACCCTGCACGCCGATGTCGCGCGCGCCGTCGAGGAGCTGCTGGAACGGCGGGGGGCCGGCCGTGGGGCTTGAGTCGATCCGCGGGCACGAGGAGGCGGTGGCGCTCCTCCGTCGCGCCATGGAGATTGACCGCGTGGCCCACGCGTATGCCTTCATCGGGCCGGAGGGCGTGGGCCGAAAGACGACGGCGCTCGCTTTCGCCGCGACCCTGGTGGGCACGGGATCGGAGGCGCGGATCGCGCGCGGGATGCATCCCGACGTGCGGCTGATCGAGCCCACGCCGCCCGAGAGCAATCCCAAGGGCACGCAGGCGATCCGCGTGGAGAACGTCCGCGAGCTGGGCCGGCTGGCCGCGCTGCGGCCCGCGGAGGCGCCGTGGAAGGTCTTCATCGTCGACCAGGCCGAGACCATGACGGGGGCGGCGCCCCAGGCTTTCCTCAAGACCCTCGAGGAGCCACCCGCCCGCACGGTGATCATCCTCATCCTGGAGCAGCTCCGCGCCCTGCCCGCCACCGTGCTCTCGCGCTGCCAGATCGTGCGCTTCCGGCCCGTGGTACCGGAAGGCGCCGTCGCCCTCCTGCCGGGAGGCGACGGCCCCGAACGCGAGCGGGCCTTGAAATGGCTCGGGCAGGCGCAGAGCCGCGACGCCGGCGCGGCGCTTCAGGTCGGCGAGGCCATCGGCCGCGATCGCGAGGCGGCCGAGGCCATGGTCGAGACGTGCTGGCTCTGGTATCGCGATCTCCTGTGCGCCCAGGGCGGCGCGGACGCCCGCACCTCGGTATTCGGTGGGCGGGCGAGCGCGGTGGGCCACACGCTCGACGAAGTGGTGGCGGGGCTTCGCGCCTGTCGCGAGGCCTGGCAGGCCATTCAGGGCAATGTTTCCCCGCGGCTCAGCGTCGAGGTCTTGCTGAGCCGACTCCAACACAAGGCGGCATAAGGACATGAGCGATACGACCGAGACGGCAACGACGCCGGCAGCCCTTCCCGAAGCGGAGCCGCAATACCTCATCGGGATCAGGCTGCGCGAGCCGCTCCAGGCCGAGGACTACCTGACCACGGATGTCGACCTGCATGTGGGCGACGTCGTGGCCGTGGAGACGGGCCAGGGCACGGGCATCGGCGAGGTGCGCCGGCCCAAGCGCCTCCTGCCCGATTTCAAGCGTGATCGGCTCTACCGTCACGTGCTCCGGCGCGCCAGCGACGGCGAGATCCGCGAGTGGCGCGATCGGCGGGCCCTCGAGCTGGAGCACGCGGAGACGTGCCGCCGTCGGGCGCGCGGCCGTGGGCTCCGGCTCAAGGTGGTGGACGTGGAGATCGATCCGCGCCATCGCCGGGTGACCGTGCTCTTCAACGCCGAGGAGCGGGTGGACTTCCGCGACCTCGTGCGCGACCTCGCCCACGAGTTCCACTCGCGCATCGAGATGCGCCAGATCGGGGCGCGCGACACGACCAAGCTGATGGACGGGATCGGCCCCTGCGGGCGCCAGCTCTGCTGCTCGTCCCACTTGAAGAAATTCGACCCGATCTCCGTGAAGATGGCCAAGGGCCAGGACATGCCGCTCACGGACAGCCGGCTCCTCGGCAATTGTGGGCGGCTCAAGTGCTGCCTGCTCTACGAGTTCTCGACCTACGAGCAGCTGCGCAAGCACCTGCCCAAGGTGGGCACGGCCTGCCAGGCCGATTGCGGCGGGCAGGGATGCATGACGGGCAAGGTCCGCTCGCTCCGCATCCTCAAGCAGACCGTGGTGGTAGGGTTCCAGGACGGCACCGAGGCCGAGGTGCCGCTCGAAGCGCTGACGTGGGAAGGGCGCCCGCACATCCAGCCGCTCTGAGAAAGGCACTGACGATGACGAGATTTCTTGCCGTGGTCGGGCTCGTGGCCACTCTGTTCGCTCCCGCCTCCGCTCAAGAGCAGCCCCGCGCGGGCGGCGTGCTCAAGGCCGGTCTCATCGGCGAGGCACCCACGCTCGACCTCCACTCGACGACGGCGGTGATCACCCAGCAGATCACCTGGCACATGTACGAGATGCTCTACACGTACGACAAGAACTTGACGCCGATTCCCATGCTCGCCGAGGGACACGTGATCGGCGACAACGGGCGACGCTACACCATCACGCTTCGCAAAGGTGTGCGGTTCCACAACGGCAAGGAGATGACGTCGGCCGACGTGGTGCCGTCGCTTCAGCACTGGGCCAAGCTCTCGACCACGGGTAAGGCCGTCTGGAAGAGCGTGGAGGCGCTCGAGGCCAAGGATCCGTACACGGTCGTGATCTATCTCAAGGAGCCTTCGGGCTCGCTGCTCTACGCGCTGGGCTCGCCGAACAACGGCGGCGCCATCTATCCCAAGGAGGTTGTGGCCGCCGCCGGCGACGCCCCCGTCAAGGAATACATCGGCACGGGCCCGTATCGGTTCGTCGAGCACAAGCCGGATCGGCACGTCAAGATCGCGCGCTTCAAGGAGTACTCCGCGCGTGCCGAGGCGCCCAACGGCTACGGCGGCAAGCGCACGGCGTACATCGACGAGATCTATTTCATTCCGGTGCCCGAGGCCTCCGTGCGGCTGGCCGGTTCCGAGACCGGCGAATACCACTTTGCCCAGCAGCTCCGGCAGGACCAGTTCGATCGCGTCAAGGGTCAGCCCGCCCTCGAGCCGCAAACCGTCAAGCCCTATGGCTGGATCACCGCCGTGCCCAACCACAAGGAAGGGCTGATGGCCAACCGGAAGATCCGCCAGGCCTTCCAGGCTGCCCTCGAGATGGAACCGATCCTCGCCGCGGCCATCGGCAACAAGGCGTTCTACCGGCTCGACGGCGCGCTCTTCTACCCCGAGCAAGGGCTGATGCACTCGCAGACGGGTGTGACGGGCTACAACCAGAAGAACAAGGCCAAGGCGCGGCAGCTCTTGAAGGAGGCGGGCTACACGGGCCAGCCCGTGCGCTGGATCACGACGAAAGAGTACGAGTGGATGTACAACACCGCGCTGGTAGCCTCGCAGCAGATGGAGGACGCGGGCTTCAAGGTCGATCTCCAGGTGGTGGACTGGGCGACCCTCGTCCAGCGGCGTGGCAAGCCGGAGCTTTACGACATCTTCTCGACGGGGTTCTCGCTCAATCCCGACCCCGCCATCGCCACGAGCATCCAATGCAACTGGCCCGGCTGGTGGTGCCACGAGGAGAAGGAGAAGCTCCTTGCCGACCTGGCCCGCGAGACCGATCCCAAGAAGCGCCGCGTTGTCATCGAGAAGATCCAGGCCATCTTCTACGAGGACGTGGGGCGCATCAAGTTCGGCGACTACTTTCAGCTCGACGTGACGCGCAAGGAGGTGCGCGGCTTCAAGCCCGGCCCGTACCTCTATTTCTGGAACGTCTGGCTCGCCAAGTAAGCGACGGATGGCCGACCGCACCTTCTATCTGACGACGCCGATTTACTATCCCAACGCGCGGCCGCATCTCGGTCACGCGGGGGCGACCATCATGGCCGATGCCATGTGTCGTTACCGCCGCCTGCGCGGTGATCGAGCGTATTTCCTGACCGGCACGGATGAGCACGGCGACAAGATGGTCCAGGCCGCCGCGGCGGCCGGCGTCACACCGCAGGCTCATGCCGATACCTACGCCACGATGTTCCGGGACACCTGGCGGCGACTCGGCATCACCAACGACGACTTCATCCGCACCACCGAGCCGCGCCACAAAGTGGTCGTGCAGGCCATTCTCCAGAAGCTCTTCGACGCCGGCGAGATCTACTTCGGCGAGTACGGCGGCTGGTACTGCTACGGCTGTGAGCGCTTCTATACCGAAAAGGAGATCGTGGACGGTAAGTGCCCGGACCACCAGACGCCGCTCTCCTTCATCAAGGAGAAGAACTACTTCTTCAAGATGTCGAAGTACCAGGACTGGTTGATCAAGCACCTCGAGGACAATCCAGGCTTCATCCAGCCAGAGCGTTACCGCAATGAGGTTCTGGGTTTTCTTCGCGAGCCGCTCCTGGACCTCTCGATCAGCCGACCCACGACGCGGCTGAAGTGGGGTATTCCCCTCCCGTTCGATGACCAGTACGTCACCTATGTGTGGTTCGACGCGCTCATCAACTACGTGTCCGCCCTCGGCTATCCGGACGGCCCGCTCTACAAGGAGTTCTGGGCCTCCGGACACGCCGAGCACCTGATCGGCAAAGACATCCTCAAGCCTCACGGCGTGTACTGGCCGACCATGCTTCACGCCGCCGGCATTCCCCTGTATCGGCGCCTGAACGTCCACGGTTACTGGACGATCGGCGGGGGGAAGATGTCGAAATCCATCGGCAACGTGGTCGAAGCCTTCCAGCTCACCGACAAGTACGGTCACGACGCCTTCCGCTACTTCCTGCTGCGGGAGATGAACTTCGGGCTCGACGCCAGCTTCAGCGAAGAGGCCTTTGTGGGCCGGCTCAACGCCGACCTCGCCAATGACCTCGGGAATCTCGCGAGCCGGGCCACGACTCTCTTGGCAAAGTTTGGCCCCGTAAAGGACATTGCTGGTTGGCTTACTCCAGAAGATCAAGTGATCCGAGCGGCGGCTAAGGAAACCTGGAATATCGTCGACCATGAGATGGCGGATTTTGCATTCCAGAAGGCCCTTGCCGAGATCTGGGAATTCATTGCCGTCGTGAACCGGTATGTGGACACTTCGGCTCCCTGGGAACTGGCCAAGGATCCGGCCAAGCGACCACGACTTGAGAGAGTGCTCTGCACACTGGCAGACGCGCTTCAGTTCCTAGGAATCATTCTTGATCCGTTCGTACCGGAAGCAGCTGCGAAGATTCGGGGAGCGCTCGGGTACACGAAGGAGCCGAAGCTTGATGATGCTGTGGTTGGCCGACTCAATAGTGTTCCGGTGGTTGAAAAAATGCCGCCGCTTTTCCCCAGAATAGAGGTCAAGGTGACCGACGACCCTAAGTCAGCGTCGGCGGGCGGTGCCAGCAAGATTCCCATCGCCGACTTCGCCAAGGTCGAGCTGCGCGTGGCCGAGGTCATGGCGGCCGAGCGCGTGCCGAAGTCCAAGAAGCTCCTCAAGCTCACCGTCAAGGTGGGGGAGGAGACGCGCACCCTGGTGGCGGGCGTGGCCGACCAGTACGAGCCCGAGGCGCTCGTCGGCCGCAAGGTGGTCATCGTCGCCAACCTCGAGCCCGCCACCCTCATGGGCGTCGAGTCCAACGGCATGGTGCTGGCCGCCTCCCACGAGGGTACGGTCTCGCTGCTCACGCTCGACAAGGACGTGCCTTCGGGCTCCAAGGTCAAGTAGGTGCGCCGGGACATCCTGGAGGAGACCTTCCGGCTCCTCGCCCGGCACTTCGACCTCTTCACCATGATCGCCCTGACCGTGTGGCTGCCCGGCCACCTGGTGATCAACTACCTGGACTTCTTCGCCACCTCCAAGGGCGCGGCGGATGCCGCCGCGCGGAGCTTTCGGGTAGCCATCCTCCTCGAGGGCGTCTTCGGGCCGCTGGTGGTCGCCGCCACCCTCGCCGCCCTCCTGTCCATCAAGCAAGGCCAGCCCGCCCGCTACCTCGCGGCCATGAGGTGGGCCATCATCCTCTGGCCGCGCCTTTTCCTGGCGCGCCTCGTGGTCAGTGTCGTCGTGCTCGCGGGGTTGATTGCCCTCGTGGTGCCTGGCGTGATCCTGCTCGTGCGACTCGCCTTCGTGGATGCCCTGGTGGCGCTCGACGGCGTCCCCCTCGGTCAGGCCCTGCGCATCAGCAACGCGCTGACGGACGGGCGGCGCCGCGGAGTCTTCTGGACGGGCGGCTTTCTCTTCGCGGCCGTCTTCTCCATGGCCGCCGCGCTCTCGGCGCTGGCTGGGCTCGCGGAGCATTTCGTCGTGCAGGTGCTCGCCGACTGCCTGATCGCGGTGACGCAGACCGTGTTCACCATCGCGATGTTCCTCTTCTACTGGGAGGCGCGCCAGGCGCCCGTGCCGTCCCCCGCGACCGCCGCCAGCCCTACTCCCCAGACCTGAATACTCCGCGGATTGATGATAAAGGCCCGTATGCCTCGATGAGTGCTTGCGCGAAGAGATCATCTGCTCAGCCAAGATCATCAGCTCTGGTCGAGAGGATGACGGCCCCCTCGGCCGCATACTCAACTCTGCTACACTCCGCCCAAGCTGTAAGGAGGCCTCCTGGATGGACCCGACCTGGCTGCTCCACGCCCCGTATGGCCCCCGATTCGGAGATGGTGTTCGGCAGGAACCATCGATGGAGCGGCGCACCTTCATAGGGTTGGTCTCGGGTAGCCTCCTCGTCGCGCCTCTCGCCGCCGAGGCGCAGCCGGCGGGGAAGGTACCGCGGATCGGCGTTCTGAATATTGCTCCTCGATCTGGGCCCTTCGGCCAGGCTTTTGAACGAAGACTGCGCGAGCTGGGCTATGTCGAAGGTCAAAACGTCGCCATCGAGTTCCGGACCGCCGAGGGGAGGGTCGAGAAGCTTCCCGGTCTCGCTACCGAACTGGTTGGTCTCAAGGTGGATGTGATCGTTACGCCCATCGAACCCGCAGCGCGTGCCGTGAAGGAAGCAACAAGCACGATCCCCATCGTCATGGTGGGAATTAACTACGACCCAATTGCGCTGGGTTACGTTGCTAGTCTCGCTCGACCGGGTGGGAACGTCACGGGGGTATTCTTCCGCCACCTTGAGTTGACGGCCAAACGGCTCGAGCTGTTCAAGGAGATGCTACCGACTGTTAGGCGCGTCGCTGTCTTCTCCGATCCTCTTACGATCGACCAGCTGAGGGAGGTGGAAGCAGCAACCGCGCGGATGCGTTTTCGGCTTCAGCCCCAGGAGTTGCCGGGCAATTCGCCCTACGACTTTAGAAGCGCGTTCGGAATCGCGATGCGATCTCGCGCCGAGGCACTCTTCGTGCTGGAGTCCTCTCCCATATTCCGCGAACGCGTGCAAATCGCCCAGCTCGCCTTGAAGAACCGGCTACCCACAAGTTTCGCGTTCCGGGAGTACGTTGAGGCGGGCGGGCTCATGGCATATGGCGCAAGCTTCGTCGACATGGCTGGGCTCGCAGCTGTGTACGTCGACAAGATTCTGAAAGGCGCTAAGCCCGCCGACCTTCCAGTCGAGCAGCCCACAAAGTTCGAGCTAGTCATCAACCTCAAGACCGCCAAGGCGCTGGGCCTGACGATTCCGCAATCGCTGCTGCAGCGAGCGGATGAGGTAATCCAGTAGGCGATTCGCGCACACTGGGAGTGGGCAGCCGATGACCAAACGGTGGGCCCTCGCCTCGCGGCTTGTGGCTGCCTCTGAGATCGAACGGCAGTACGCCGTCTCGCATCTGAACCTTTCTCAGTCGCCTGCGTTGACAGGCTCGCGCGGGCTATGGTCTAACAAGGGGCACTCATGGCGGCCTCCTTCCTCGAGGGCACCGGGGTCAGCAAGAGCTTCGGCGGTCTCCGGGTGCTGAACGAGGTCGGCTTCCGCGTCGCCGAAGGCGAGATCGTCGCCCTCATCGGTCCCAACGGCGCGGGCAAGACCACGCTGTTCAACCTGATCAACGGGCTCGTGCGGCCCTCGGCCGGGGTGATCCGCGTGGGCGACCGGCGTGTCGACGCGCTGCCCGCGCATCGCGTGGCGCGTCTCGGCGTCGCGCGCACCTTCCAGACGCCGCGCCCGTTCCTCGATCTCACCGCGCTCGAGAACGTGCGGATGGCCGCGCTCTTCGGAGAGCGAGCGGCGCCCGCGGGGCCGGCCGCGCTCCTCGCGCTGGTCGAGCTCGAGGGGCAGGGTGATGTTCGCGCCCGGCATCTGCCCGGGCCCCATCGCAAGCTGCTCGAGCTGGCCATGGCTCTCGCGCAAGGACCGCGCCTCGTCCTCCTCGACGAGATCCTGGCGGGTCTCACGCCCACCGAGGTGGGCCGGGCCACGGCCATCCTGCGGCGCATCCGGGACGAGCACGGCATCGGGCTGTTCTGGATCGAGCACGTGATGCAGGCGGTGATGGCGGCGGCGGAGCGCGTGATCGTGCTGGATCATGGAGAGGTGATCGCCGAGGGCGCGCCGCACGCGGTCGTGCGGGACGCGCGCGTGCTCGAGGCTTATCTGGGCAAGTCCAGGGCTCGCTCACACTGACGGCAAGGAGGCGACCATGCGGATTCGGAGACGGGATTTCCTCAAGGCGACGGGCGGCGCGGCCACCGCAGCCGCCGTTCTGCGCGGACGGGCCTGGGCCCAGGCCAAGCCGATCAGGATCGGCTACACGCTGTCGGCCACCGGCCCCTATTCGGTGGGAGCGGGGATCACGCAGGGCACCGGCTACGCGCTCTGGCTGGAGCAGGTCAACGCCAAGGGCGGCCTCGCGGTAAAGGGCGAGGGCCGGCGCCCCGTCGAGTATGTCACCATCGACGATCGGAGCGAGATCGAGACGGCGGTGCGCTTCTACGAGAAGCTGATGGGCGATGACAGGGTGGATC
>DASQAK010000006.1:0-30108 GCA_035635755.1 Candidatus Methylomirabilota bacterium
CGGTCGCGAGTCGATCAAGCTGGTGGTGGACGACTTCGTGGCGAACATGGCGGCGGATCCGCGCGTCAACGGACGCTTCAAGGGCCTGGACGGCGCCCGGGTGGCCAAGCTCCAGACCAACCTGGCCGACCAGATCTGCGACGCCGCGGGGGGCCCCTGCGCCTATCTCGGCCGCGACATGAAGACGACGCACACGGGCATGGGCATCACGGAGGCAGAGTGGAACGCCACCGTCGAGGATCTGGTCAAGTCGCTCAACAAGTTCAAGGTGGGGCAGAAGGAGCAGCAGGAGCTCCTGAGCGCCCTCGGGGCCATGAAGAAGGACATCGTCGGGCAGTGAGGCTGGGGCTCTTCCCCTGACATGGACGTCCACGGGCTCACGATCCACGACCTGATCGAGCGGGGCGCGTCGCTGTATGGCGAGGCGCCCGCTTTCATCCAGGGCGAGCGCTCGCTGACCTTCCGGGAGCTCCCGCGCCGGGTGGAGGCGCTGGCCGCGGGGCTGGCCGGTCTGGGCATCGGCAAGGGCGACCGCGTCTGCGTCCTCGCCCAGAACGACGTCGACTACGTCGTGCTGTACGGCGCCTGCGCGCGCCAGGGCATCATCGCGTATCCCATCAACTGGCGATTGACCGCGCAGGAAGTGGATCGCGTGGTGGAGCGCGCGGCCCCCAAGATGATGGTGGTCGATGCCTCGACGCTCGGCGTGATCGCGGGCTGGCCCGAGACCAAGAAGACGATAGCCCACTGGTACCAGCTCGGCGGATCGCCTGGGGCGGGGCTGAAGCCCTTCGACTCACTCTACGGAGCGACGAGGGGCGTGACCGCCGCCGAGGTATCGCCCGCCGACCCCTTTGCCGTCATCTCGACGGCGGCCGTGGACGTGATTCCCCGCGGGGCCGTGCTGACCCACGCCAACGTGATCGCGGCCAACACGATGGTCATGGCCTGCCTCGGTCTGTCCGCGACCGATCACTATCTTCTCGCCCTGCCCCTCTTCCACGTCACCGGGCTCGGCATGGCCCTGGCCCACATGCACGCCGGCGGCACCAGCGTGGTGGTGCCGCGGTTCGATCCCGAGGAGGCGGTGCGGCTCATCGACCGCCACCGCATCACGCATGTCTCGGATTTTCCCCCCGTGCTGGCCGGTCTCCTGGATGCCGCCGAGAAGCTCGACAGCCGGCTGGCGAGCTTGAAGTACGTCTCCGGCCTGGACGCCCCGCCCACCATCCAGCGGCTGCACGAGAGCACCGGCGCGCAGTTCTTTACCGGCTTCGGACAATCGGAGACGAGCGGGTTCGTGAGCTTCCAGCGCGTGCTGGACCGTCCGGGTGCCGCGGGCAAGCCGGTGCCCCTGGCCCAGGTCAAGGTGGTGGACGAGTACGACCGCGACGTTCCCGTGGGCACGCCGGGGGAGATCGTCGTGCGCGGCCCCCTCGTCTTCCAGGGATACTTCGAGCAGCCCGAGGTGACCGCCTACACCTTCCGCAATGGCTGGCACCACACGGGTGACGTGGGACGGTTCGACGCCGACGGCTACCTCCACTACGTCAGGCGCAAGCCCGAGAAGGAGCTGATCAAGCCCGGCGGGGAGAATGTGTACCCGGCGGAGGTCGAGACCGTCATCATGCAGATGGAGGGCGTGAGCGGGGTCTGCGTGTACGGGATCCCGGATGCCAGATGGGGCGAGGCGATCAAGGCCGTGGTCGAGGTGAAGACGCCCGGACAGTACACGGCCCAGCAGGTCAGCGACTTCGTGGCCTCCAAGATCGCCCGCTTCAAGCGTCCTCACGTGGTGGTCTTCGCCGACGCCCTCGCGCGCGCGACCGACGGCGGCGTCGATCGGGAAGCCGTCAAGTCGAAATGGGGCGCGGGGACGTGATGAACGTCTTCAACGACCAGCACGAGATGTTCCGCCGGGCCGTGCGGGCCTTCGTGGAGAAGGAAGTCGAGCCTCATGTGAACGAATGGGAGCAGGCCGGGCAGATCCCGAAGTCGATCTGGCCGCGCATGGGGGAGCTGGGCTTCCTGGGCGTCGAGTACGACGAGAAGTACGGGGGCGCGGGCGCCGATATCCAGACCACCATGGTCCTCTGCGAGGAGATGGTGCGCTCGCGCTCGGGCTCGCTCGCCATGGCCGTGGGCGTGCACACCGACATGGCCTCCCCGCATCTGTACTGGACGGGCAGCGAGGCCCTCAAGGAAAAGTACCTGCCCGACATCTGCCGGGGCCGGGCCCTGTGCTGCATCGCGGTGACGGAGGCGGGTGGGGGCTCGGACGTGGCAGCCATCAAGACGCGCGCCGTCCGCGACGGAGACCACTACGTCCTGAACGGCGCGAAGATGTTCATCACCAACGGCGCCCTCGCCGATCTCTACTTCATCGCCGCGCGAATCGAGCAGGGGAGCAGCGCGCAGCGCCATCGGGGCATCTCGATGTTCCTCGTGGAGCGCGGTACCAGAGGCCTCACGGTCAGCCGGAAGCTCGACAAGATGGGCATGCGCGCCTCCGACACCGCGGAGCTGGCCTTCGAGGACATGCGGGTGCCCGTCGAGAATCTGCTGGGACGGGAGGGCGTGGGGTTCTACGAGGTCATGCGTGTCTTCCAGCGCGAGCGGCTGGTGGCGGGGCTTCACGCCGTCGCGGGCTGCGCGCAGGCCCTCGAGGACACCATCGCCTACGTGCAAGAGCGCCACGCCTTCGATGGCCCGCTCTCCGAGAAACAGGTGATCCGCCACAAGGTAGCGGACCTCGCCACTCTCATCGAGGCGGGCCGGTGGCTGACCTATGCGGCGTGCCTGAGGTTCGCCGCGGGCGAGGACATGGTCAAGGAGATCTCCATGGTCAAGCTCTTCACGGCGGACATGGCCCAGAAGGTCGCCTATGACTGCGTCCAGCTCCACGGCGGTTATGGCTACATGCGAGAGTATCCGGTGGAGCGGTTCTTCAGGGACATGCGTCTCATGACCATTGGCGGCGGCACCTCCGAGATCATGAAGGAGATCATCGCCAAGCAGATGGAGCTGTAGCCCGGCCGCCCTCCCCGGCCACGCTCGTTCCGGCCCGAGGAGAGGGGACCCATCATGGATCTGATGGCCATAGGCCACATCACCTTCGACGAGACGCCGTCCGGCGTCAGGCCCGGCGGCTCCGCCTACTATGTCGCGCTCGCCGCGCGGCGGCTCGGGCTCGAGGTCGGCGTGCTCACCTCGATCGCTCCGGATTTCCCCTCCGACGTGTTCCCGACCGGGATCACCGTCGCCACCGTCAGCTCCCCCCGGACGACCCGCTACCGGGTCGGCGGGGCGGGTGGATTGCGCACCCTGACCCTGCTCTCGCGCGCCGAGGACATCGAGATCCAGCATCTGCCGGAAGGATGGAAGAGCGCGCCGCTCGCCGTCCTCTGTCCCGTCGTCGGCGAGGTCGACCCCGCCTTCGTCAGCGCCTTCGACGATGCCTCGCTGGCCGTGCTTCCTCAGGGCTGGATGCGCACCCGAGGCAAGGGCGGGGTCATGGGCCCGCAACCCTGGGAAGACGCCGACGATGTGTTGCCCCTGACCCAGCTCCTCGTGCTGAGCGAGGAGGACGTGCCGGGCTCGGAGGAGACGGCCGTGAAATGGTTCGACCAGGTGCCGCTCGGCGCCATCACGCGTGCCCGTCGCGGCGCCACCCTCTACGTCAACGGCGAGCCCTATCACGTGGATCCTGATCGGGCAGCGGAGACGGATCCCACGGGAGCGGGAGATGTGTTCGCCACCACGCTCCTGATCGAATACCAGCGTGTGGGCGACGCCTGGGAAGCGGCGGCGGCTGCCGCCTGCGCGGGCGCGGCGACCGTGGAGGGCACCGGCGCCGCCACGCTGCTCGACCGCGCCGGACTCGCCGCGCGCCTCACCGCGTATCAGCGTCGCCTGGCTGGATGAGCGGCGGGTAGTGGGCCAGTGTGAGCGCTGGCACTGGGGCAAGTTGCGAGCCAGATCAACTCAGCCCTCGCCTCGGGCTGCGCCCTCGCCTCGAACGGCCACGCGTGAGCGGGCCGGCAGCCCGAGGCGTACGTGGGTGTACGTTGAGGGCTGCCGGCCCGCTCGCAACGAAGTATGGCGAAGTAAATTGACCCAGTGCCGCTTGCCCGGTCGCGGCGGCACGACTACACTGACCCCTGATGGCGGATCGGCGGATCCGGATCACGGCGGGGACGGTCAGGGCCGACGCGCTCCTCGATGACTCCGACACGGCCGACCTGATCTGGAAGGCCCTGCCGCTGTCCGTGGCCGGCGAGACGTGGGGCGACGAGATCTACTTCTCGATTCCCGTCGAGGCCAAGCCCGAGAAGCCTCGCGAGACGGTGGACATGGGTGATCTCGCGTACTGGCCGCCGGGCTCGGCCTTCTGCATCTTCTTCGGCCCCACCCCGTCGAGCCGAGGGAATGAGATCCGGCCGGCCAGCTCCGTGAACGTGTTCGGCAAGGTCGTCGGCGACGCCACCGTCTTCAAGAAGGTGCGAGCCGGTACTCGGGTTCAGGTCGAGCGGGCCCAGCCCGCAGGTGAAGCTCCCAGGTAGGGCAAGGGCCCTAAGAGGAGGTTTTCATGAAGATCTTTCTCGACACCGCCAATGTGACAGAGCTTCGCGAGGGCGTGGCCATGGGCCTGGTGGACGGCTGCACCACCAACCCCTCGCTCATCGCCAAGGAGAAGCGTCCCTTCCGGCCCCTCGTGGAGGAGATCTGCTCCATCGTCGCCCCCGGGGACGTGAGCCTCGAGGTGGTGGCCACGGACTTCGACGGCATGGTCAAGGAAGGCAAGGAGCTGGCCCAGGTCGCCCCGAACGCCGTGGTCAAGTGTCCCCTGACCAAGGATGGGCTCAAGGCGGTCAAGCATCTGTCGGGCGAGGGGATACGGGTCAATCAGACGCTCTGCTTCTCGGCAACCCAGGCGCTCCTCTCCGCGAAGGCGGGGGCGACGTACATCAGCCCATTTCTGGGCCGTCTCGATGACATCGCGGCGGTCGGCATGGACTTGGTCCGCGATATCTGTGAGATCTACCGCGTCTATGGTTTCAAGACGCAGGTGCTGGCGGCGTCGATCCGCAACCCCCTCCACGTCGTCGACGCGGCGAAAGCGGGCGCGCACGTGGCGACCATGCCCTTCTCGGTCCTCGAGATGCTCATGAAGCATCCGCTGACGGATATCGGGCTCAAGAAGTTCCTGGACGACTGGAACAAGTCGGGCGCCAAGATCTAGCTCCCCGCCGTATCGTCTGGTTTCCGCTGGGCGGCGGCGGGGCCGGGGGGCGCCATCCTTCGCCCCAGGGACCATGTGTATGGGGTTCAGGGCGGCGCCCCCCACCCTGCCGCCCCGACTTTCATCTACCCTGTTTCCGCCCGTTTCGTCTTCCGTCTGCGTATACCTGAGTGAGAACAGATGTCTCTCGAACCGAAACGCTGCCGACGAGCCGCAGGCGAGGAGAGCGGTGAGGTGAGGGCTGAATTGTGATGGAGCACGACAAGAGACTCATGGGGCGGGTGGCGCGCGGCGACGAGGCGGCTTTTACCGAGCTCGTGGGCCGCTATGCCGGCCGACTGCTCGGCGTGGCGCGGCGGCTCCTGGGGTCGCGAGCCGACGCCGAGGATGCCGTCCAGCGCGCCCTGCTCCAGTGCTATCTGGGCGCGGGCACCTACCAGGCGGAGTGGGCCGTGTCCACCTGGCTCTACCGAATCCTCACCAACGTCTGCGTGGACGAGCTGCGGCGGCGTACGAGCCGGTCGGGGCAGCTCGAGCCGCCCGCGCGACCGGACGCGCCCGGGCAATACCTGGACCTGCACCGCGCGCTCGTCCGCGTGCCCACGGAGGCTCGCGTGCTCCTGGTCCTGCGCTACGTCGACGGGCTCTCGTATGGCGAGCTCGCGAGGATCCGCGGCATCTCGATCAATACCGTGAAGAGCCAGCTCGCGCGAGGCAAGAGCCTGCTGCGCACCGCTCTCACCAAGGGAGGAGCGTCATGAAGACCGTGCTGACCGACGACATGCTCAAGGGATACTTTCAGCCCGACGCGGAGCCGGGACAGCTTGCCAGGCAGGTCCTGCTCGCCGCGCGAGCATCAGCCCGGGAAAGCGAGAAGCTTCTCGATCGCCTGGCCATTCAGGCGACCACGGAAGGCATCTCGCTGATCCGCGCCGCGCGCCTCGAGAAGCCGGCCACGGCGGGGGCGCGCCGCCTCGTCGAGCGCGCGCGGGAAGAACTCTACGAGTATTTCCAGGGCAAGCGCGCGTTCTTCTCTGTTCCCGTGGACCTGTCGGAGACCCCGGACTTCCAGCGGCGCGTCCTCGAGGCGGCTCGCGGCATTCCCTTCGGCGAGGTGCGGCCCTATGCCTGGGTGGCCCAGAAGATCGGTCATCCGCGGGCCGTGCGTGCCGTGGGCACGGCGCTCGGCCGCAACCCCGTGCCCTTCATCGTGCCGTGCCATCGCGTCCTCCAGTCGGGGGGCGGGATCGGCGGCTACCTGTTCGGCTCGGAGACGAAGAGCGGGCTCCTCGCCCTCGAGCGGACCACGCCCATCTACGAGGGCTGCGCGAGCACCCACATCGTCTGCCGGGTCGGCTGCAGCTCGGGGCGGCGCATGCGCCCGGACAACCGCGTGGTGTTCGCCTCCGTACAGGACGCGCGGTCGGTGGGCTACCGGCCGTGCAAGGTCTGCAAGCCGTCGCGTGCCGCGTGAGCCCAGCGATCGCCGACAGACTTGGCGGGTTCGACTGGGCGGCCATCAGCGCCTCCCTCGACGAGTGGGGCTTTGCCCGCACGCCGCCGCTCTTGACCGCCGAGGAGTGCGCGGCTCTGCGAACCCTCTATGGTGAGGACGCTCGCTTCCGGAGCCGGGTGGACATGGCGAGGTTTCGCTTCGGGGTGGGAGAGTACAAGTACTTTGCCTCTCCGCTGCCCCCCGCCGTCGAGGAGCTGCGGCTTCACGCCTATCCACCCCTGGCGGTGGTGGCCAATCGCTGGGAAGCCGCGCTCGGGAGCCGGAGCCGCCACCCGGACTCGCTGGGCGGGTTGATCGCCCTCTGTGCGCGTCGAGGACAGAAGAAGCCGACCCCACTGCTCCTGCGCTACGAGGCGGGCGGCTACAACTGTCTCCATCAGGACATCTACGGTGACGTTGTGTTCCCCATACAGCTGACGGTGCTCCTGAGCGAGCCCGGCAAGGACTTCCAGGGCGGCGAGTTCCTGCTCGTCGAGCAGCGGCCCCGCGCCCAGTCCCGCGGCAGCGTGGTCCCGCTCGAGCAGGGCGAAGCGGTCATCTTCACCACGCGCCACCGGCCCATCGCGGGCGCACGCGGCGCCTACCGCGCGAACATGCGCCATGGCGTCAGCCGTCTCCTGAGCGGTGAGCGTTACACGCTCGGCGTGATCTTCCACAACGCAGCCTAACTCGTCGCGAGAAACGCCGGGTGGGGCCGGGGGGCAGGGTGCCGTCGTCCGTTCAACCTCCTCGCCTCGCGCGCCACACTAGCGAAGGCGCCTCCGCCTGGCCCCCCATCCCCCGAGACGGGGGTCGCTCGCCGCCCTGCCGTGCAGGACGGCTCGCGCGGCGGAGGCGCCCTGCGCTTCGGGGCGCGCTACGGCTCGTCGGATTCGCTCCCGACGGCACCCTGCCCCCCGGCCCCACCCGGCTGCGCGTAGAGGTGGTCAGGTCTCGGTGAGCGGGCGGATGTCTTCGGCGAATCGGTGGAGGAGGCTGAGGTGCTCGCCGAGGTCGCGCAGGCGGGCTTCGAGCACGATGTGGCTCACGCCGACATCGGCGTAGCGCGCGATCTGGTCGGCGATGAAGGTCGGCGGCCCCACGAGATTGGCCGCGCCTTCCCGTGGCGGCTCGTCGCGGATCCCGTAGCCCGCGCGAACGGAGAAGACCAGATCGGTACCGAGCCGGCCCAGCTTCTCGCACTCCTTGAAGACCTCCCGGATCTGCTCGCCCATCACCTCGGGAGCTGACCAGGCGGCGTGGAAGCCGTCCCCGAAGCGGGCGACGCGACGGAAGGCGGCGGGGCCGGCGCCCCCGATCCAGAGCGGTGGGTAGGGCTTCTGGCGCGGCTTGGGAAAGCAGCCGACATCGTCGAAGCGAAAGAACTCACCGGCGTGCTTGGAGCGCTCGTCGGCCCAGCAGCGCTTCATGGCCCCGAGGGCCTCGTCGCTCCACGCCCCCCGACGCTCGAAGGGGACACCGAACACCTCGATCTCCTCACGCAGCCAGCCCACGCCCGCGCCGACGATGACGCGGCCGCCCGAGAGGTGATCGAGGGTGGCCAGGGTCTTGGCGAGGACCACGGGGTGACGGTGCGGGAGCACGAGGACCGTGGTGCCGAGGCGCACCCGCTCCGTGACGGCGGCGACGAGGGCGAGCGCGGTCAGCGGCTCGAGGAAGGCGCTCGAGGGCGGGATGGGAAAGACGCCCGAGCGGTTCGGGTACGGCGTCCTCTGCTCGAAGGGCAGGGCCACGTGGTCGGAGACGAAGACCGACTCGAAGCCGAACCTCTCCGCCTCCGTGGCCACACGGAGGAGATTCTCGCGGGTGGCGAGCGGGCCGTAGCAGGGCAGGTGCCAGCCAAAATCCACGATGACTAGTCCGCGACCTGCGGGCGGATGTCCCGCGCGAAGGTCCTGAAGATCTGCACCATGTCGTCCAGGTCCCGGTAGCGCGCCTCCATGAGCACGTGGCTCACCCCGAGGGCCTTGAACTGCCGAAGGTCACCCACGATCTGCTCGGTCGTGCCCTGAAGGGCTCGGCGGTCCGGGCCTCCGCGACTCTCCCGGATGCTGAGGCCCGCGCGGAGCGTGATGGTCAAGTCCTCGAAGGGCCGGCCCTGGTCCGCGCATTCCTGCTTGAGGAGCGCGATGCCTGCCTCCATCTCGTGCGCGGTGGGGAAGGCGGCGTGCCACCCGTCGGCAAGCGCGACGATTCGCCGCAGGGCGGGCTTCGCGTGCCCGCCCATCCAGATGGGAATGTCCCCCCGCGTGGGCTTGGGAAAGCAGCCGATGGCCTCGAAGCTGAAGAAGCGGCCCCGGAAGCTCGTGCGCTCCTCCCGCCAGCACGCGCGCATGATCCGGATCGCCTCGTCCGACCAGGCTCCGCGCTCGTCGAAGGGCGCGCCGAGGATCTCGATCTCCTCGCGCA
This sequence comes from Candidatus Methylomirabilota bacterium, assembly GCA_035635755.1. Lineage (GTDB taxonomy): Bacteria > Methylomirabilota > Methylomirabilia > Rokubacteriales > CSP1-6 > AR37. Next base: position 9,168 of record DASQAK010000006.1, read on the forward strand.
TCCAGCCCACGCCCGCGCCCAGGATGACCCGTCCTCGCGAGAGGTGATCGAGGGTGGCGAGCATCTTGGCCGCGAGCACGGGATGACGGTGGGGGAGCACGAGGACGGTGGTCCCGAGGCGCGCGCGCTCGGTGACGCCGGCCACGAGGCTGAGCGCGGTCAGGGGATCGAGAAAGGTCGCGTCGGGGGGGAGGGGAAACTGCCCGGTGGGGCTATAGGGATAGCGCGAGGCGATGGTGTAGGGCACGATCACGTGATCGCTGGCCCACAGGCTGTCGTAGCCGAGCTGCTCCATCTCACGCGCGAAGGCCAGCAGGTTCGCCCGGGTGGCCAGGGGCCCGAAGACGGGGAGATGGCAGCCGAATTCCACGGAAGAGTTCCGCGCTATTCCCGATAGCCGCCCGAGGCGTACACGATCCGCTGGCCCAGCTCGTCGCCCGTGATCATCTCGCCGAGCCGGGAGCGCTGGATCTTGCCGCTCGAGGTCTTGGGGATGGTGCCCGGCGTGACGAGGAGGACGCGGGCGGGGCGGTGCCCGCGGCCGCGGTGCACGCGCTGGACGATCTCGCGCACGAGATGGCTCAAGCGGTCCGCGTCCTCGGCGCCTTCGCGAACCTCCGCGACGACATGAAGGCGCTGGCTGCCCGTCCGCTCGCTCTCGATGCCCACGGCGGCGGAGTAGCGCACGCCGGGGATGTGGTCGACGATCTCCTCCACGTCGGCGGGCACGAGGTTCTCGCCGGCCAGGATGATGAGGTCCTTGACGCGGCCCGTGATGAAGAGAAAGCCCTCGCGATCGAGGAAGCCGAGATCGCCCGTGCGCAGCCAGCCGTCGGGCCCCAGCACCTGCCGCGTCGCCTCGGGGTTCCGGTAATACCCCTGCATGACGCCGGGGCTCCTGACGCTGATCTCCCCCTCGGCGCCCGCGGGCGCCTCACCCGCTTCGGTGGTGATCTTGACGGAGACGCCACGGCAGGGCGGCCCCACGGAGAGGAATTTCCCGGAGGAGTCGAGGCGGAGGGGCGTCTTGCGCGGCCAGATGGCCACGGCCAGGGTGGCTTCGGCCAGACCATAGCAGGGCGTGATGAGGTTCTCGGCGCCGAACTTCTCCTCGAAGGCCTGGATGGTGCTGAGGCGGACGGGCTCGGCGCCGGACAGCGCCTGCTTGAGGGACGAGAGGTCGATGCCCGAGGTGTCGCCGATATTCCGCACACAGTTCCGGTAGCCAAAATCCGGCGAGACCGTGAAGGTCGCGCGTACCTTGGTCACGAGCTCGAGCCAGACCCGCGGGTTCTTGAGGTCGGGGGGCAGGAGCCAGAGGGGGGCGCCGATGGAGGGCGGCGTGAAGGCGCAGCCGATCAGCCCCATGTCGTGATAGAGGGGCAGCCACGAGACGACGACATCGTCGCGGGTGAGCTGGGCGGCCTCGGCCATGAAGGCAACGGTCCGAGTGACGTTGGCATGACTCAGGACCACCCCGCGCGGGGTGCCCGTGCTTCCCGACGTGTACTGGATGAAGGCGATGTCATCCTCGGCGACCGCGGGAAAGGCGGGCACCGCATCGTCGACCTCGAGATCCTGGGGCTCGAGGACATGACGGAGGTTGCTCGCCCCCGCCTGGCTTTCCTCGACGCCTTTGCGGAACCAGCCGATGGTGGCGACGGCCTTGGCCCCGGAGTCCCGGAACACGTTGGCGGTGGCCTCGACGCCGAGCGTGGGGTAGATCGGCACGGGCACGGCGCCCATGCGGAGGAGGCCGAGGAACGTGAAGAAGAACTCCTTGCAGGTGGGATAGACGAGGCACACCTTGTCGCCCTGGTCGATGCCGGCCCGGCGCAGCCCGGCGGCATAGCGCGCGCTCTCGCGCCAGAGCGCGCCATAGGTCACCGTCTCATCGTAGACGTGGAAGTAGGGGGCGTCCGGCTCCGTCGCTACCCGCTGCCCCAGGAGCTCTACGAGCGTGGTCGCCATCGTCCTAATTGGGCCTCGCCTCGCGGCCTCGCCGCTCAGCTCGAACTGCGATGGTTCGGCCATCCGGGATGTCCTCCGCGGTGAGGGCATCTTGTCTCAGCACTCGCGATCCACTCAGCCCTCGGCTCGCGCCTTCAGCGCTTACCTCGCACTGCCACGCGCTCGTGCCTACGGCAGCTCGGCCGTGTCTCGGCTCGAAAATCGGTTGTCCCCGCTAGCGATCGATCACGACGCGATCGAAGGTCTCGGCGAAGGCTAAGCCCTTGCCCTTGCCCAGCTCGGCATTGCGCTCGCGGACGCGCTTCTCCATGGCCGCCACGTCCTTCATCTGGCTGACATGACACAGGAGGGCCTTGATCTTGAGGTCGATGGTCTCCGAGATGTCGATCACGATCTCGGGATCATCCCACCACATCATGTGCACTTCCTTGACCTTGTGGGGCTCCAGGCCCTGGGCCAGGAGCTCGGGAAAGGCCATGTGGTCCCGCGCGAGCGGATACACGCAGTCGAGCACAATGTCGGCGGCCACGCGGTGGTCCCGGTGCGACGCGCCGAAGTTCTTCGTGCGGTTGGGGTTCTGGCAGATGATCAGGTCCGGCCGATGACGCCGGATGGCGCCCGTCACGGCCAGGCGCGTCTCCCGGGTGTTCTCGAGCTCGCAATCGGGGAAGCCGAGGAAGTCTATCGTCTCCACCCCCAGCACCCTCGCGGCGTTGCGTTGCTCCTCCTCGCGGATCTTGACGAGGCGCTCCGGCGTCATGCCGCGGTCGCTCGAGCCCTTGTTGCCGTTCGTGAGAATGCAGTAGCTGACGCTCTTGCCTTCGCGGGTGAGGGCGGCCACGGTGCCGCCCGCTCCGAACTCGGAGTCGTCGGGGTGCGCCGTGATCACCGTGACATTTTGAATACGCTGGGTCATATCTTCTCCTGGGTCGGGTTCAGAGCCTCGGTCATTCTAACCCGATTCGTTATAATGCGGCCTGCCGTGAGACCCGCACGCTCGGCCCTGCTCCTCCTCTTGCTGGCCGGCTTTCCGATCATCGAGGCGCTCCCGGCGGATGCGGGAACGATCCGCGTCGCGGGAGTCTCACTGCTCTGGTGGTATGGCGTCTTCGTCGCCCCCGCGCTGGCGTGGCTGGTGGCGGTGGTGCTGCACCGTTGACCACGAGCCGCGTCCTGGCCGTCTGGCTGACTCCGGTGGCATGGCTCGCCGTGCCCACGCTCGTCGTGGACGGCGGGCCCGATGGTCTCTGGGCCGGTCTCCTCTTCGTGGTCGCCCCCTTGTTCATCCTGCGTTCCGGAGGCGGCGCCCGCGCGGTGCCGGGCGGGCGGGACACGCTTTTCCCCGTCGTCGTCTTGCTGCTCGTGATTGGCCTCATGCTGTGGGCCAACCTCGCGCTCGCCGCCGACGCGGCGACCTGGATCGGGGTGCCTCGCTGGCAGGGCATTGCCGCCGCCGCGGGCGGAGCGTGGCTTCTCGTGCTCTGGCGCGGCGCGGGCCGCCTCCTGCCTTGGCTGCTCGGCATCGCCTTCGCGGCCGCGCTACTGCCCCTGTGCGTGCTCGCCCGCGACGCCCATCTGGGCCCGCTCGGCGCCTGGGAGCGACTGGCCTCGCAGCCGACCTTCCGCTTCCCCGCGGCCAGCCCGTGGGTGACGGAGGGCCGCGAGATCCGCTCCGTCCGTGGGCAAAACGCGCTCCTCTTCGAGGAGGAGCACCGCGTGATCGCGGTCACGCCCGCGACCCTCCACGTGCGCGCCCGGGACGGCGCTCGCGTGTCCGACACGGACTGGGAGCTGCAGGCGGGGCAGTCCGTCGTGGTGCGCCCGGGGGACGAGCTGACCTGGCCGCCGGGCGCGCGGCTCCGCTTCGAGGCAGGCAAGGCGGTGCCGGGCGCGCCGCGCTCCGGGATAGCCTGGGCCGATGGCCGGCGGGGCGAGGGGTGGCGCCGCGTGGGGCTTCTCGTGACGGTCGTCGCCGGCGCCTCTGCCCTCCTGGGCTTCGGGATCACGAGCAGCCTGTCGCGGCGTCAGATGGGGCTCTGCGGAGCCTGTCTCGTCGCCACCTTTGTCTGGGGCCTCGGCTGGGCGATCTACTGCGCGCTCGGAGCTCCGGATATCTTTCTTGGCGGGGTCAGCATCGAGCGCCTCTTGCGTCCACCGCCCCTGGCCTCGAGCGCCGCCGCGGGCCGTCGGGTGCTTCCCGCGCTCCTGCCCCTGGCCGGACTGTTGAGCTTTCTCGCCTCGACGGTGGCCCTGCGCGAGCGGCTCGGCGACCTCGACGTCACGGGGGGTGGTGAGATCGGTCACGATCTCGGGCTCTGGTCAGCCATTCTTGGGGCGGCGGCTCTGGCGAGCCTGTGGCCCGCCGATCCGTGGCTGGTCATTCTGTGGGCGCTCGGGATCGCGGGATCCGCGCTCGGCCCGCCTCTTCTCTGGGCGCCGCCCGAGAGGGGCCCCGCGGTGGGGATCGCCGCCGGCCTCGTCGGGCTCGGCGTCTTCGCGGCGCTGGCGCTGATCGGACAGTGGGCAGCATCAGGGGCAGCATCGGGGGCGGGCGCGGGGGCAGGGACGGGCGACAGCTGGCCCGGCATTCTCTTGGCCTTTCCCGTCGTGGCCGCCGCGCCGGCCGGGGCGCTCGTGCTCTGGCTCGCCCGCCGCGCCGGCCCGAGCTAGAATGGGACGTCCATGGCCAATGACCGGATAGTCATCCGCGGGGCGCGCGAGCACAACCTCAAGTCCATCGATCTCGAGATTCCCCGCGACCAGCTCGTGGTCCTGACGGGGCTCTCCGGCTCGGGCAAGTCCTCCCTCGCCTTCGACACCATCTACGCCGAGGGGCAGCGTCGCTACGTGGAGTCGCTCTCCGCCTATGCGCGGCAATTCCTCGAGCAGATGGAGAAGCCCGACGTCGACTCCATCGAGGGCCTCTCTCCCGCCATCTCGATCGAGCAGAAGACCACCTCGAAGAATCCGCGCTCGACGGTGGGGACGGTGACGGAGATCTATGACTACCTGCGCGTGCTCTTCGCCCGGATCGGGGTGCCGCACTGCCCGAGCTGCGGCGCCGTCATCTCCGCCCAGACGGTCCAGCAGATGGTGGACCGGGTCATGGGCCTGCCCGGGGGCACGCGCCTCCTCGTGCTCGCCCCCGTGGTGCGCGGACGCAAGGGCGAGTACCGCAAGCTCTTCTTTGACCTCCGGCGCCAGGGCTATGTCCGCGTGCGCGTGAACGGCCAGTTCCGCGAGCTCTCGGAGGAGATCGAGCTCGCCAAGGCCAAGAAGCACACCATCGAGGTCGTGGTCGACCGCCTGGTCATCCGCGACAACCTGGGATCGCGGCTCAACGATTCGCTGGAGACGGCGCTGCGCCTCGCCGACGGCGTCGTGCAGGTGGAAGCCGTGGAGGGGCCCTCGTACCTCTTCTCGGAGCGGCTGGCCTGCGCGGCCTGTGGGGTGTCCTTTCCCGAGGTGTCGCCGCGCATGTTCTCCTTCAACAATCCCTACGGGGCCTGCGCCGATTGCGGCGGGATCGGGTCGCGCTACGAGATCGACCCGGCCCTCGTGGTGCCGAACGCCCACCGCTCGCTCAAGGAAGGCGCGCTGGTGCCGTGGGCGGGCACGGGCGGCTCGACCTTCAAGCAAACGCTCCAGGTCCTGGCCCGGCGCCACAAGTTCGATCTCGAGACGCCCTGGGGCAAGCTCCCCAAGAAGACCCGCGACATCATCTTGCACGGCGAGCCGGGCGACGGCTTCGAGGGCGCGGTGGCCATCCTCGAGCGGCGCTACAAGGAGACGCTCTCCCCGGAGATCCGGCAAGAGCTGGAGCACTACATGGCCCTGCGCGACTGCCCCACGTGCAAGGGCTCGCGCCTCCGGCCGGAGACGCTGGCCGTCAAGATCGCGGGGCGGTCCATCGCGGACGTCGTGCGCTTCCCCATCAAGGCCGCGCGGCAGTTCTTCGACACCCTGACCCTCTCGGAGCGGGATGCGCAGATCGCCCGTCGCGTGCTCAAGGAGATCAGGGAGCGCCTGGGCTTTCTTGCCCACGTCGGTCTCGAGTACCTCACCCTCGACCGTCCGGCCGCGACCTTGTCGGGGGGCGAGGGGCAGCGGATCCGTCTCGCCACCCAGATCGGCTCGAGCCTGGTGGGGGTCCTGTACATCCTCGACGAGCCCAGCATCGGGCTCCACCAGCGCGACAACACGCGCTTGCTCGACACCCTCAAGCGCCTGCGCGACCTCGGCAACACGGTGCTCGTGGTCGAGCACGACGAGGAGACGATCCGCGCGGCGGACTTCGTGGTCGACCTGGGCCCGGGGGCGGGAGAGCTGGGCGGGCACGTGGTGGCCGTGGGCACGCCGGGCGAGATCGCCGCGCATCCCGCCTCCCTCACGGGCAAGTTCCTCTCGGGCGTCGAGAAGATCGCCGTGCCGGCTGCGCGGCGGTCCCCCAACGGCAAGCACGTGATCATCCACAACCCACGCGAGCACAACCTCAAGGGCATGGCCGTCAAGATCCCCCTGGGGACCTTCACGGCGGTGACGGGCGTCTCGGGCTCGGGCAAGTCCACCCTGGTCAACGACATCCTGTACCGGGCCCTCGCCCAGATGCTCCACCGCGCCCAGGAGCGCCCCGGCGAGCACGACCGCATCGAGGGCGCCCAGCATCTCGACAAGGTCATCGACATCGACCAGTCCCCGATCGGCCGCACCCCGCGCTCCAACCCCGCCACGTATACCGGCGTCTTCACCCTGATCCGGACGCTCATGGCCCGGACGTCCGACGCGCGGATGCGCGGGTATCAGCCCGGCCGTTTCTCGTTCAACGTCAAGGGTGGACGCTGCGAGGCCTGTCAGGGTGACGGGCTCGTCAAGATCGAGATGCACTTCCTGCCGGACGTCTACGTCACCTGCGAGGTCTGCAAGGCGAAGCGCTACAACCGCGAGACGCTCGAGGTGCGCTACAAGGGCAAGAACATCGCGGAGATCCTTGCCATGACGGTGGCGGAGGCGCTCTTGTTCTTCGAGCCCGTGCCCGCCATCAAACAGAAGCTCCGCACGCTCCACGACGTGGGGCTCGACTATATCCGCCTCGGCCAGTCCGCGACCACCCTGTCGGGGGGCGAGGCCCAGCGGGTCAAGCTCGCCACCGAGCTGAGTCGGCGCGCCACGGGCCGGACGCTCTACATCCTGGACGAGCCCACCACGGGGCTGCACTTCGCCGACATCCGACGGCTCCTGGAAGTCCTCAACCAGCTCGTGGAGCAGGGCAATACGGTGGTCATCATCGAGCACAACGTCGACGTGATCAAGACGGCCGACTGGATCATCGATCTCGGGCCCGAGGGGGGGAACGAGGGCGGCCGGGTGGTCGCCGTCGGCACGCCCGAGGACGTTCGCGGCCAGGCCGGCAAGTCCTTCACCGGCCAGGTCCTCCAGAAGGCCCTGCGTTGAAGTTCGAGCTGAAGGGCGCAGCCCTGAGGCGAGGGCTGAATTGATTTCCGAGGGCTAAATAGACAATGGCTGAGATGACCCGACGCACGCGCATCATCTGCACCATCGGGCCGTCGAGCCGGAGCCCCGCCACCCTGCGCAAGCTCGTGGAGGCGGGCATGGACGTGGCGCGGCTGAATTTCTCCCACGGCACCCACGAGGAGCACGCCGCGGTCATCCGCGCCATCCGTGAGGGTGAGACGGACTGGGGCCACCCGGTGACCATCATCCAGGATCTCCAGGGGCCCAAGGTCAGGCTGGGGAATTTCATCGGCGGGCGCGCCATGCTCATGACGGGGGAGCTGTTCACCCTCACCGCCGAGCCCGTGCTGGGAACCTCCGAGCGCGCCTCGCTCGACCATCCACAGCTGATCGCCGCCCTCAAGCCCGGCGATCAGCTGTGGATGGACGACGGCACGATCCAGCTGACCGTGGAGCGGGTGGATGTCGACACCGCGGTGTGTCGCGTCACCGCGGGCGGTGTCGTCTCCGACCACAAGGGCGTGGCCTTCCCCGGGCTCCCGCTGCCCATCTCCTGCCTCACCGACAAGGACCGCGAGGATCTCCGCTTCGGGATTGCCCATGACGTGGACTACGTCGCGGTGTCCTTCGTTCGCTCGGCCGCCGATATTCAAGAGGTCCGCAAGTTCCTCCTCGATCGCGGGGCGAGCGTGCCCATCGTCGCCAAGCTCGAGCGAGCCGAGGTGGTTGCCAACCTTCCGGGTATCCTGGCCCTCGTGGACGCCGTCATGGTCGCCCGCGGCGACCTCGGCGTCGAGGTGCCGCTGGAGGAAGTGCCGATCATCCAGCGCGACGTCATCCACCAGGCGCGGCTGGCCAAGGTGCCCGTCATCGTGGCGACCCAGATGCTCGAGTCCATGGTCACGTACCTGCGGCCCACCCGCGCCGAGGTGTCGGACGTAGCCACGGCCATCTTCGAGGGCGCGGACGCCATCATGCTCTCCGCGGAGACCGCCTCCGGCCAGCATCCCGTGGAGGCCGTGGAGGTCATGTCTCGTGTGGCCACCCGCATCGAGCGCGAGCTGCCGCGCACCGCGCTGCCCGCTCCTCGCCCCGAGGCCTACGGTTTCTCGGAGGCCGTCGCCGAGGCCGCCTGCCGCGCCGCCGAGGTGCTCAGGGCCAAGGTCATCGTCGCCTTCACCCAGTCGGGCTTCAGCGCCCGCCTCATCTCCTCGGAGCGACCCCACGTCCCGGTGGTGGCCCTCACCCCATTCACCGAGATCCAGCGACGGCTGGGGCTCTACTGGGGGGTGCGCGCCCGCCTCGTCCGCAAGGTGGATACCACGGATGAGATGCTGCAGGAGGTCGAGAGCACTCTGCTCGAGGACGGCACCGTTCGGAACGGCGACGTGCTCGTCATCATCTCGGGCGGCCCCATGTGGGTGACCGGGACGACGAACTTGCTGAAGCTGCATCGCGTAGGCGAGCGCCGGTAGCGCCGGGCCATATGACGAGCCATACTTCGTTCTCGGTCGGCAGCAGCCCTCAACGTACGAACAAGTACGCCTCGGGCTGCTGCCTCCCTCGGGCCTCGTCTGGCTCGCCATCTGGCCCGGCGCTATAGAATTCTTAGGGTTCAAAGGAGAACCGCATGGGCTACGAGACGATCCGCTACGAGGTCACGGAGGCGATCGCCACCATCACGCTCAACCGCCCCGATGCCTACAACGCCCTCAACCTCGCGCTCGGCCGCGAGCTCTTCCATGCCACCCTCGAGGCCGACGAGGACCGGGCCGTCCGCTGCATCGTCATCACCGGCGTGGGCAAGGCCTTCTGCGCGGGCGGTGACGTCAAGGACTTCAACGACAACCCGGATCGCATCGGCATCCTCATCAAGGAGCTGACGACCTACCTCCACGGCTCGGTCTCGCGCCTTGCCCGCACGGCCAAGCCCGTGATCATGGCCGTGAATGGAATCGCCGCCGGCGGCGGCATGAGCCTGGCCCTGGCCGGCGACCTCGTGGTCGCCGCCGAGTCGGCGAAGTTCACCATGGCGTACTCCAAGATCGCCGCCTCCCCCGACGGCTCGTCGTCCTACTTCCTTCCCCGGCTCATCGGTCTCCGACGCTCGCTCGAGCTCCACTACACCAACCGGGTGCTCTCGGCGCGGGAAGCCATGGAGTGGGGGCTCGTGAACCGCGTGCACCCGGACGCGGAGTTCTCCGGGGCGGTGGGCGCGCTCGCGCGCGAGCTCGCCCAGGGGCCGACGCTCGCCTTCGGCCGCGCCAAGCTTCTTTTCCACCAGTCGACGCAGGAGAGCCTGGAGACGCAGATGGAGCTCGAGGCCCAGGCCATCGCCCAGAGCGGCCACACGGAGGATTTCCGGAACGGCGTGGCGGCGTTCGCGAAGAAGCAGTCCGTCGCCTTCCACGGCCGCTAGGAGCGTGCTCGCCCGCTCTCTGCTGGCCTCGCTGCTCGTCCTGGCTCTCGCCGCGCCCGCGCTGGCCTGGCGGTTCTCCTACGGGTCGGCCTCCGCCAACCGTGTCGCGGCGGGGCAGGGAACCTTTCCCCGCGTGGTCGTGATCTCGACGCCGGCGGAGGCGCCGTTCCGCTGGGTAGTCTCGATGCCGCAGAAGAGACTCGCGGCCATCGATGCCAACGGCACCCTCTGGATCTTCGAGATCGCCCAGACGAGCCTCGCCGTCATCGGCCGCTATGGGGACGCGGCCAGCCCCGACGGCCCGCCCGTGTCCGTCTCGCTGGGCGACAGGCGCCCGGGGATCGTGTGTGTCTCGCGCGAGGGTTTGCTTCTCGTCTGGCAGGACGGCGCCCTGCGGGCCTTCGACGTGGGCGCTCCGCTGTCCCGGCTGACCTTCCCGGTGCCCGTGGTGCTGGACGGCAAGGGCTGGGACGATCTCGTCGCCGTGGCGGCCGATGGAGCGGTCGTCCTGATCGGCGGCCTGCTGTCGGCGCCTCGAGTGGTCGCGCGCGCGGAGGTCCGGGCCCTACCCGACGCGCGGATCACCCTCGGCAGCCTGGACGGCTCGGGCGAGCTTCACGCTCTCGTGCTGACCGACCCCACGGACCGCTACCCCCACGGCGCCCTCGGCGACAAGTTCGCGGCGACGGCCGTGGCCGTCATCGCGGTGGGCTCGAACGCCCTCTCGGTCCGTGCGCGCTATGTCGTTCTGGAGCCTGCCGTGCTGGAAGACCTTATTCCCATGGTCGTGCCGATCGGCGAAGGGCGCCGGCCGGGCGTGGTCGCGGTCAAGAGCGCGCCGCGCCAGGGCTCCTCGATCCTCGTCCTGGGCTGGCGAGATGCCGGCCTGGAATTCCTGGCGGAAGGTCCCGCCTTCGGGCAGAAGAATCGTTGGGTGCACGTGATCGGCGCCGCGGACCTCTCGGGTGACGGCATCCCCGAGGTCATCGCGGTGAACACCCCGCATCTGACCGGCGTGCTCGTGGCCTACAACCGGCGCGCCGCCTCTCTCATCCCCTCCGCCAAGGCCCTGGGGTACTCGTCGCACGCCGTCGGCTCTCGCAACCAGGACCAGGCGGCCATCGCCAACATGAGTGGCAGCGGCCGGCTCCAGATCATCCTGCCCCGTCAGAGCCGCGAAGTCCTCGTGGCCCTCGAGCTCTCCGGGACTCGGTGGGAGGAGCGATGGGCGCTCCAGCTCGGCAGCCCCATCCAGTCCAACCTCGTCGTGGCGGACCTCGACGGTGACGGTCTCCTCGACCTCGTGGTCGCCGACCGGCGCGCGCTTCACGTCTTTCTCTCCATCAGGCCGGAGAGCGGCCGATGACGTCCCCGCTGCCCGCCCTCGAGCTGGGCGCGCGACTCGATCGCATCCTCGCGAACGCCGAGCGCCTGGTGGCGTCCCTGCCGTCGCGCGCGCTCGACCACAAGCCGCCGGAGCGTGACCGCACCGTCCGCGACCTCGCCTTCCACGTCTTCAGGGTGGGCCTGGCCTACGTGGACGGGATGGACATGGGCGCGTTGCCGGAGGCGTGGCTGCGCGAGCCCGCGCCCCCGGATCTCGTGGACGGTCCGGCCATCGCTCGCTACGGGGCCCTCGTGCGTGGGCGAGTCTCGGGGTGGTTCGAGGGCGCCGCGCCGCGCGAGTACGCGCGCGTGATCGAGGGCTACTACGGGCCGCGGTCTGGTCAGGCCCTGCTCGAGTGGACCACAGGGCATGCGGCCCACCACCTGCGCCAGCTTCACGCCATGACCGTCGATCTCGGACTCACTCCGCCCGAGCCATTGCCCACCTCCGATTTCGAGGGGCTGCCCATGCCCGCCACCCTCTGGTAGTCAAGGAGACCACCATGGCGAAGAAGTTCGCGATCCGCACCGAGAAGGCCCCCGCGCCGCTGCAGGGTGCCCCGTATTCCCAGGCCGTACGGGTGGACAATCTGGTCTTCGTCTCGGGTCAGATCGCTCTCCGCCCGGGAGAGAGTGCCCTGACGAGTACGACGGTGGCGGAGGAGACGGAGCAGGTCTTCGCCAATCTCAAGGCCATCCTGGAGGCGGCGGGGAGCAGGCTCGACTGGATGATCAAGACCACGGTGTTCCTCGCGCGCATGGAGGATTTTGCCGAGATGAACGAGGTCTACAAGCGGCACGCGGGGGAGGTACCGCCCGCGCGCTCGACCGTGCAGGCCGCCAAGCTGCCCGCGGGCGCCCTCGTGGAGATCGAGGCCATTGCCCATCTGTGAGCGCGAATGTATCCGGGCAGACACGCTTGTGGCTTCTGCGGCCTGTCGGCTAAACTCCGCCCATGGATGGAGAGACCCGCGCCTATCTTGATCAGGCTCTGGGGAGTCTCCGGCAAGAGTTTGTCGGTCTCCGGCAAGGGTTTGTCGGTCTCCGGCAGGAGGTCCGTGATACCGCTGCGGAGACGCGACGGCACCTCGATGTCGTGGCAGAGTTCCTCCGCCGCGATATCCAGACCGTGGCCGAGGGTGTGGCGGCGAATACCGAGCGCATCGATCGAGTCGAGGTCGACTTGAAGTCCGAGATGGAGCAAGGCTTCGCGGCAACTCACGCGGTGGTCCGTGCCGCCTTCCGCGATCTCCGCCGCGGGATCGACTAGGCTCGCTCAGGCCGTATCCCGGACCACCCTGACGCCGTAGTCGGAGTAGCGAAGCGCGGGGGGCAGGGACGACCGGTGGGCCACGGGGCTCCACGGATCCTGATGGCGCCAGGCTCCTCCGCGGGAGACGCGTCGCGAGCCGTGCGGCGGCCCTGGCGGGTTTCTCTCGGGTGACGTCGCGTAGTAGTCCTCGCGCTCCCAGTCCAGGCACCATTCGTGGCAGACGCCCGAGAGCGCCACGAGCCCGAAGGGGTTGGCCGGCGTCTCCGCGGCGCGCGACGGTCTGTCGAAGCCGCTCACGGAGGGCCGCTCGCTCCCCCACGGGAAGCGGGCGCCCTCGAGCCCGCCCCGCGCGGCTTTCTCCCATTCCGCCTCGCTGGGGAGCCGGAAATGGCCTGCCCGTTCGCTCGTCAGCCATTCGCAATACACCGATGCCTCGAACCAGTTGATGCCGACCACGGCCTGCTCGGGATCGGCGAAGCGCGGATCCTCCCACCAGGGCGGGGGAGGGACATCGGCCGCCTCCAGGAAGCGAGCGTACTGAGCGTTGGTGACGGGAGCGCGGGCAATGGCAAAACCGTCGAGCCAGACCTTGTGCCGCGGCTTCTCGGCGGGATGGCCGTCCTCCCAGCCCATCCAGAACGCGCCGGCGGGGATGCCTACGAATTCCACGGCGGCCAGTATAGATCGGAATGCTTTTCTCGAGCCCGCGCGCGGCGCTGCGCCTGCTCCCGCCCGCCGGTGGAGCTCGATGATCCGCTTACGGGAGGGTAAGGCGGTCCTCTTCCTGTAGGCCGGCCTGCAAGCGGTAGAGCGAGGCGAAGGCACCCGGGACCTCCATGAGAGTCTCGAAAGTGCCCTGCTCGACGATGCGGCCGTCGCGCAGCACCACGATCAGGTCGGCCTTTCGGACGGTGGCCAAACGGTGCGCGATGATGAACGTGGTACGCCCGGCCGTCAAGCGCTCGAGGCCCTGCATGATGAGGGCCTCGGTCTCCGAGTCGAGCGCCGAGGTGGGCTCGTCGAGGACCAGGATGGGGGAGTCCCGGAGGATGGCGCGCGCGATGGTGAGGCGCTGCTTTTCGCCCTCCGACAGCGTAGCCCCTTGCTCGCCCACCGTGGTGTCGTACCCGTCGGGCAGGCTCATGATCGCCTCGTGGATGCCCGCGAGCCGCGCGGCCGCCGCGATTTCGTCACGCCGGGCGTTCGGCCGACCGAAGGCAATGTTGTCGTGGACGCTTGCGTGGAACACGAGGGGGGGCTGCAGCACCATGGCGATCTGCTGGCGGAGCGCGGCGAGTCGATACTCCCGAGCGTCCACTCCGTCCACGAGCACACGGCCCACCCAGGGGTCGTAAAAGCGTGGCAGCAGGCTCAGGAGCGTGGACTTGCCGGCCCCCGTGGGGCCGACCACGGCCACCTTCTGTCCCGGTCGGACATGAAGGGTCACCCCGCTCAGGACGGGTTGACCCCGCACGTAGCCGAAGGAGACGTCGTCCCATGCCACCTCACCCCGCGCACTCTTTCCCGGGAACTCGCGCCGGCTGTCGTTGAGATCCCGCTCGATGTCCAGCACGTCGAAGACACGTTGCACGGCGGCTCGAGACCCCTGGGCCAGACCATAAGTCTGGAACATGCTGTTGATGGGACCGTAGAGCGAGGCGAGGTACGAGATGAAGATCACGAGGGTGCCGATGCTGAGCGAGCCCTCCATGACGTGCCGAGCTCCCACCCACACCACGCCGGCGGTGCCCAGCGCGATGATCACGTTCACCACGCTCGAGTAAACGGTCTGGAGCGTGTAGAGGCGCAGGCCGGCGGCGAGGCTCTGCCCGCTCACGTCCATGAACCGCCGGTGCTCCTCGTCCTCCCGCGTGAAGGCCTGGGTGACCCGCATCATGGACATGCTCTGCTGGACCACGGCGTAGACCTCGCTCTCGCGCCGCCGCACGTCGCTGGCCAGCCAGGTGATCCGACTATTGAGCCGCGCGATGACCACGAACAGGGCCGGGCAGACCCCGAGAGCGACCAGCGTCAGCTTCCAGTCCAGCCGGAGCATGATGACGCCCATGCCGGCCAGGAGCGTCAACGCGGTCACGGCAGGGAACAGACAGTTCATGGTGAGGCTCTGGAGGGCGAAGGTATCGGCGGTGACGCGGTAGATGAGGTCACCGACCTGGGCGCGGCTGTGGAAGGCCAGGGACAGTCGGTGCAGGTGGCCGTAGAGGTCGCTGCGCAGCTTGCTGACCATCCGCTGGCCGACGCCGATCGTCGTGTAGTTGTTCAGCACCACGAGGGCGCCCAGCGCAGCATAGATGAGCACCAGGGCCGCGCAGGCCGCGAGGAGCAGGGTCTGAGGGGACCAACCGCTGGGCCACCCCCAGGGCGGTGGATGTCCTCCCAACACGGAGTCGATGATGATCTTGAGCGGCCAGGGCTTGAGCATCTCGAGGGCGCCGATGAGCAGCACCTGAACGAGAGCCCAGAGCAGCGTCTGACGGTACGGCGGAAGGTAGGAGAGGACCCGGGCCGCGAACCGTCTCACCTTCCCTGAACCTCACCGGCCCGGAGAGGCGGCGCATAGTGAAGCTTGGCTCGCCGGGCCACGGCGGTGAGCCCACGATCGATCGTGCGGGAGAGACTCAGCGTCTCTCGCGCGAACGCCACCGCGCCGATCGCGGCCCCCCCCAGGCCCGCCCAGAGCAGGGGCGCCCAGCCGAGCGCCATGCCGAGAAGGCCGACCAGGGCGAATCCGGACACGGCCAGCCGGGTGAACAGCGAGCTGCGCAGAGCGTACTTCGCGCGGAGGACCCGCCGTTCCGCGCCGTGGTATTCCGTCGCCACCTTGACGCGCCCTCTCGACCAGAGGCCGCCGTAGACCTCCAGGTCCCAATCGCTCCATCCGCGATCCACCACGACCAAGTACTTCCGCGCCGCGACTGCTCCCTGGAGACCTTGGAGCAGCACTTCTTTCTCTAGCCCATCCTCCGTCCAGAAGGCGATGGACCGCGCCCGGTTCCGCCAGGAGACGGCTCCTCGGACCGGACCCTCATGTCTGATCGGCTCGACCGCGGACAGCCCGCGCGCCAGCCAGCGATACCGCTCCAGACAGCGTAGAAGGGGACCCAGATAGGTGAGCAACGCGATGAGGAGGCGGCCCCGCAGGCTGTCCGCGCGCGGGTCCACGCGGGCGCGAAGCGCCACCGCGAGGCAGCATGTCCAGGTCAGGAGCAGCGGGGTCGTCCCCAGCCAGGCCCCGCCGCCGTGGACGAGGGCGTAGGCGAAGAGCACGGCCGCCACCAAGCTCCACTCGAGCGTGAACGGCAGGTAGGAAAAGAAGCTTGAGGGCGGCTGGTAGAGGGTCTGAAACAGGCCCCGACCGAAGACTCCACCGTAGATCACCGGACGCCGCAGCGAGAACAGCGAGGTGAAGAGAGAATAGATGCCCCCGTAGATCCGGCCGCGCCACCGCGAGTAGCCGAGGGCGTTGAACCGCTGCGGGTGCTTGAAGTAGAGGAGGCCTTCGGCCTTGCCGTAGCCTCGCTGCTGCCCGACGTAGGCCTTGACGGTGTTGCGGCGGAAGTGCCACACCATGGCCGCGGGACTGAAGGCGATGCCGTGACCGCGCTCCTGAAGGCGCCAGCACACGTCCACGTCATCGCCGGCAGCGCGGTAGATGGGGTCGAACCCGCCGATCTCCTCGAGCACTTCGCGGCGGAACGCCATGTTGCAGCCCGGGATGTGCTCCGCCTCCTCGTCGTTCAGGAGCACGTGCAGGGGCCCGCCCGGAGAGGCGGCCACGCAACTGGCCACCAGCGAATCTTCGGGCGGCGGCAAGTTGGGCCCACCGACTGCCGCCTTCCCAGAGGCGAGAAACGTGGCGACCAGATAGTGCAGCCAATCAGGATCCACCACACAATCGGAATCGGTGAAGGCGATGATATCGCCGGTGGAAGCGGCGATGCCGACGTTCCGGGCGGCGCTCAGCCCCTTGTTCTCCTGATGGATCACGTGGAAGTCGTCGTAGTCGTCGGCGATATGCCCCGTGCGGTCGGTGGAGCCGTCATCGACGACGACGACCTCATACGTCGGGTACCGGAGGTCGCGCAGCGAATCGAGGCAGGCGGCCATCGTGCTCTCGGCATTGTAGGCACAGACCACCACGGACACTTTCGGATATTCGGAGAGAGCGGGCAGCTCTTCCGTGTCGTAGCAGCGCTGCACCGCGCCGAAGGCCGGTTTCGTGCACCGATCACGGTCGACGAGCCCGAAGCCCCAGTCCCGGACGTCCTCACCCCCGGTGAACCACTCGTCGGTGAAGGAGAAGATGCAGGTACCCGCCACTCCCATCTCGAGGGCGGTCTGCACTTGCCAGGAGAGCGCTGCCGCCTGGGTCTGCTCGCCCTCGCGGAAGGAATCCATGCCGAACTCCGTGAGGACGAGCGGTCGGTCGCCCGCCAGCGTATGGAGCCGGTAGAGATACCGCCGGAGATCCTCCTCGCGATGCAGATAGACGTTGAAGGCGAGGAAGTCGGTGAAGTCGGTCTCCAGGTATTCAGTCGAGGGGAAGTTGGCGTAGCCGACAAGGGTTGCGGGAACGATGCTCTTCGTGATGTCCACCAGCTCACGCAGGAAAGCGCTGACCCGTGGCGCGCCGTACCAGCGAACGATGTCCGGCGGGATCTCGTTCCCTACGAGATACGCCGCCACGGCCGGATGCCCGCCGCACGCTTTCACCGCTTCGGCGACCGTGCGCCGGATGCCCTGGGTCAGCTCCTTCGAGTCGAGGAAACAAACGTGCTCCGTCCAAGGAATCCCGGCAAGCACGCGCAGGTTGCGGTCGCCCGCCAGGTCCAGTAGCCAGCGCGGGGGAATCGTGAAGGTCCGCAGGGTGTTCGCGCCGAGCTCAGCCATGAGGTCCAGATCCGCGGCAACGGTTTGCGGGCTGTGGAACTGGGAGCCGAAGGCATCGGGCGCGAACGGACCGTACGTGACACCCTTGAGTAGAATCTTCTCGGTACCGGCGAAGAAAAATTTTCCGCGTGCCTCGAGCTTGCCGCGCCATTCCGGCAGCCCGTGGCCTCCCACGGACAGCGGGGCAGCGATGGAACGAGGCCGCACGATGAGGCCCTCCTCGGAAGAATCAGGGTGAGGACTTCTAACAGGGTGGAAGTGGGTCAGCAACTGATGTGCCATTGGTCGCCCAGGTCAGACGTGCGCCAACTTCCCGCCATTCAGGGCTTATTCGATGAATAGCGCGGAGGAGTCTGCTTCGATGACGAGTGGCTACATCCGGACTACGCACGTCCGTGGAAGTTTTTACACGAAGCCACTCGACGGCGTCCCACTTTTTCATGGCAGCAGCGGCGGTGGCCGTCCGTGTCGAGCTCGCGGTCCAGGCCTTCACACTCGATCAACCTGGTCCGCCAGGGCTTCACGCCTTTCCTCCCGCCGTTCCTTGCGAGTTGGGAGGCGATGATGGCAGGAGATAGCCCCAATCCGAAAATAACTCAGGCGGACGGGCGGGGATTGAGCGAGACATAGAGCGCCTCCGCGGCCGGATTGTGAGACAGGCGCAGGACGTGGCGGTCGCCGATGCGGGTCAGGCGGCCGGCGCGGGTGATGAGCAGGAAGCGCAGGGTGCGCATGCTGTGCATGAGGTACGTATAGCTGCGTTTCCGAGACCGCGATTTGGGCTCGCGAAGGGGTCGAGCTGGAAGCTCCCAATGAGGTTGTGGGCGACGACGCTGAGTTGCTGCGAGGCCGTGTTGACGCTGTAGTGCCGGGTCGGGGATGACATCGAGGGCAAACTCGCCTTGAGCTCGGCGATGGTCTTTTTCCTGGGCCCCCAACATTCCGCTCGGCAAAGAGCTTTGGACCATCCAGTCCAGCCTCGCCATCTACAGGGTCATCGGCCTCAACGTAGTGGCCATCGACACCGCCAAAGCGCTTCTCCGTCCTTCGAGAGGGAGGGCGCCTACGAACTGTGCTCGGTGGGCGACGTGTATCGGCGAACGACTCCGGAGGCGGTCGCCGCTTCCTTGGTCCGTCGAGCCGGCTGGGGCCGACTGCCCAACGAGGCGCCGCCCGAGGACGGCTACTCCAACGCACGCTCGAGGACGCTCCGCGCAACCTTCGTCGCGTCGAAGTGTTCCTCGGCAATGTCGCGGGCCAGCCGGGAATGTCGCCCGTAGTCGAACTCGATCGCTTCCAGCGCCGCGACGACTTCCTCCATGGTCTTGAAACGGACGAGCCCTCCTTCGGGCGCGTATCGACTCGGAGCCGTGTACTCCACCACTGCAGGCTTGCCGCTCGCCAGGTAACACACCGTCCGGTCGCTAACCCACGTGCTATTCAAGCGCCCGGCCGAAGGCCTCGCACACGTGAACTCGCCCCGCGATCCCTGCACGTACTCGCGAAATCGCTCCGGCGTCGCGCAGAGGTCTCGGGCCTCTCGCACCTTCCATCCGTGTTGTTCCAAGATGACGCGATCGGTGGAGAGCGTAAACTCGTCCAGAATGATCGAGAGCTCCATCTCCCTCGGAACCCGACGTGGGAGCTCGAGGTACTTCAGGAACGCCGTTCGCTTCTCGTTGCTGAACATCTCGCCGTCAAGCTCCATCCACTTGTCCCACCAGCCGGTCACGGTTGTATACCGCGCCGACGCATCCGCAGTCACGACGGGCCAGGCGGGAAGAAATACCGGGGGCGGGGTATATTGCCATGGGGCGCCCCAGTCGGGAAAGCGCGCGCTACTGGTGCCGACCGTCTCGCCAATCGTGAAATACCGATCGTGAGGCGCGACGGTGATTTGTGCTCGACTCATCCACATCTGGAGCAACCCTGGATCGACGTCGACGAGAGCGGATCGCCGAAAGCGCCTCACAAAAGTCGCGGGCGCGGCGTACAGGAAGTTGATCAGCAGGTCTGCCTCGAGAGCGCCGGCGAGATCGGGAGTCCCTTCGATCGGAAGAGCTACCGGGCCGTGATCGTGAAGGGAGGCCACGACGACATCATCCGCGAGGCCCAGGGGCCGGAGTCGATCCTGGAGATCGGCGAGCGCGTTCTCGATGTCTCTCATGAGTCGAGGAGCGGTCAGCGGACCGACATCCTCTAGCCAAAAGACCCGGCACCCGAGCGACCGGAGCCCCAGGGCCCAATTGATGAAAATCCAGAGATGGGCAGCATTGGCGGAACCGGCAAGCGTATGTGGTGTCGCGATACAGATCGTGAGATTCATCGCAGATGTGGCTCCCTCCATTCACCGCGCCGTGAATCCGGACGCTCGGATCTTCACTGCCTGCCCCCTTCGACCGTTGGCGAACTCGAGAGCGCGGGCACTGCCACGAGCTGGACGAGCGCGCTGAGCTTGGGTGCTGATCATTGGCCAGTCGGCCATGCCTGACAAGCGGATCGTGGCGTTCGGTTGGCTGACCGGGGGCAACTCGAGCCGTGAACCGACCGCGAACGAGCGCTCCGCAAGCGCCCGATTCGAAATGGTGCGCCTGGCAGGAATCGAACCTGCGAAGCTCGGCTTAGTCAGCTAGTACTTCCCGAGCGAGAAGGAGCAGGTGTACGCGGCCACGGTGCGGCCGGACAGGGACGACTCGATGGAGGCCGACGGCTCCCTGATCGGCCCGTCAGAGGTCTTGGTCGCGAGCTACCACCAGGGCGAGACGCCCGCCCTCGCTGAGTTGCCCAAGGCCGGGGGTTTCTGGCGTCGCTCCTCCTCTTAGCGTCGCTGCTCCCGCGCGCGCTCACCTGCATCTCGCTCTCGCTGCTCGCGTTCTCGCTCCCGCGCGGCCCGCTCGCGCTCCCAGCGGGCGGCGAGCCGTGCTCCCGCTTCCTTCGCAGTGGTCTCCAGGTGTGCCGCCTTCTCGAGCAGCTCGGACTGTCGTATCCGGGTTGACATCGCCTCGGCGGCCTCGGTGGCCATCGTCAAAGAGGAGTTGATTCGCTCGATGTTCCTCTGCAGCAGGCTGCTGGCTTCTTGCAGTTTCTTACGTTCCGCCCCATCGCGCCACTCGCGAGTGGCGCGGTCGACGTATTCCTGCTGCATCCGGTACAGCTCGGTCAAGGCCTGGCCGTCAGTGCTCGCCTTCTCGGCCATCTCCGCGAACCTTTTGCCCGCGCCACTACTCTCCCACTCGCTCGAGCCAGCCCAGACCGGGCTCGGGGCTAGCGACAGCAACAGGAAGGACATCGTGGCGTGGAGACGTCGCCGGCGGGTCTTCACTTGACGTTACTGATCCTCTCCTGTATCGCATCGAGCCGGGCCGCAAGCTCTTTGAGCTGGCTGGCGAGATTGTCCGATAGCTGGCGCATGGTGTCGGCCAGCTTGGCTGAATTTGCGCTCACTTCCTGGCTCGCCGCCGCGACCTTCCGTAAGCCATTCGCGTTCGCGACGTTCATCTCGTGATTCA
>DASQAK010000007.1:0-18550 GCA_035635755.1 Candidatus Methylomirabilota bacterium
CAAGCCCCACCGCAGTCTTCATGCTGGTCAGCCTCCTTGGGCCATGTGCGGGCAAGGCAAAGCTACGCGCGGAAGGAGGCGTGGTCCGCCGTCCATTGCTTGAGCAGATCAGGATCGGGCTCCTGGGCGATGCCCGGCACGCGCGAGGTGGCGACCTCGCCGCGGCCGCTCAAAACGATCTCGGGCTTGCCGATATCGTTCTTGTAGAAATACGACGAGGGGAAGATGTCGCCCGGATAGGTGAAGTTGGGGAGGGTGGCGAGCTCGGCGCAGATGGCGCCGCCGATGGCGCTCTCCAGCATGCCGCCGATCCAGCAGGGGATGCCGTGCTCAGCGCAGAGGGCCTGGATGTCCCTCGAGGCCGTCAGGCCGCCCACGCGGCCCATCTTGATGTTGACGACCTTGCAGCTCCCTAGTCGGATGGCCGCCTGGACATGGGCCAGGCTGAGCGCGCTCTCGTCGAGGCAAACAGGCGTCTCGATGCGCTTCTGCAGGTCGGCGTGGTTGACGAGGCTCATCCCGTCGTCGGCCAGGGGCTGCTCGATCATGGCGAGGTGGTATCGGTCGAGCTTGCGAAAGAGCTCGGTGTCCGCCGGCGTGTAGGCGGCGTTGCAATCGATGTGGAAGGTGAAATCAGGGAAGGTGGAGCGGACGGCCTCGACCATGCTCAGATCCCAGCCGGGCCGGAACTTCAGCTTGATCCGCGGGAAGCCCGCGTCGATGGCGCTCTGGATCTTCTCCATCAAGATGTCGAGGGAGTCCTGGACCCCGAAGTCCGCCCCCACGGCGACACGATCCCCGGAGCCGCCGAGCGCGCGGTGCAGGGGCAGCCCGCGCCGCTTGGCATCCAGCGTCCACCACGTGATTTCCAGGGCGGCCCGGGCGAACTGGTTGCCCTTGATGAAGGCAAGCCGATCCAGGAGGTCCTGGGCGGAGGCGATGTCCTGCCCGATGATGCGCGGGGCCATCAGCTCGCGGAGGGTGTGGAACGTGGCCGTGGTGTGCTCCGCGGAGTACGAGGGGAGGTAGGGCGGGCAGCTCTCGCCCCACGCGTACTGCCCCTCGCTCTCCATGCGCACGAGCATGGTCTCCGTGTAGAGCTGGTCGCCGTAGGACGTGCGAAAGTTGAAGGCAAGGGGCAGCTTCGCCCAGTAGATGTCGAGGCCGTCGATCTTCATGTGCCCGCGATGGTAGTCAGAGCGCCCGTCAAATTCAAGCGGTCCCGGTTGACGGTGTGGAGGGGCTCTGGCACGATGGCCGCCACTCGACGGAACCACTCATGACTTCCCAGAACTTCGATCTCATCGTGATCGGCGGAGGTGTATTCGGCCTCAGCGCGGCCCTCGCGGGCGCGCGTCGACGGCGACGGACGCTGGTGGTGGATCGGCGCGTCGTGCCGAATCCGATCGCCGCCTCCTACGGCCCCTCGCGAAAGATCCGCTCGACCTACCTCGACGCCCACTACACGCGCCTGGCGCTCGAGGCCATGGCGGGCTGGCGGCGCATCGAGGTCGAGACGGGCCGCGAGCTCTACGTCGCCGTGGGCAACCTGAACGTGAGCGACGGCGGGACGGATGCGCACCTCGAGGAGCTCGAGCGCAATGCCCGGCGCGCCGGCGCCAAGGTCCGCTGGCTCGAGGCCGCCGACCTCAGGCGGGAGTTCCCACAGTTCCGCCCGGGGAAGCGCGCGCTCCTCGAGGAAGAGGCAGGCTTTCTCCGCGCCACGGATTGCGTGGCCGCCCTCCGGGCCCTCGGCGAGAAGGCGGGCGTCCAGTTCGCCACCGAGCGGGAGGCGAGCATCGAATCCACGGGCGGGGAAGTCGAGGTGCGCGCGGGTGACACGGCGTACCGCGCGCCACAGATCGTCGTCGCCGCCGGTGGCTGGTCGAAGCGGCTCTTTCCCGAGCTGGGGCGCGCCCTCTGGCAGTGCCAACAGGGCATCATGTATCTGGAAGGCGTGCCCGCGCCGTTCTGCCGGCCCGCCTTCGTGCCCTACTCGGCCGCCGACACGGGCTTCTATGGCTTCCCCGCCGAGCCGGGCCAGGTGGGCTTCAAGCTGGCCCGGCATCTCGTCACCGATCCCATCGACGATCCTGACTTCGACCGGCGAACGACCCCATCAGGCTTTGTCGAAGCCGCCACCGAGTTCGTCGGGAGCTGGTTCGGTCTCGATCCGAAGGACTACCGAGTCAGCAGCGATAGCTGCATGTACAACCTCTCCACGAGCAACGACTTCCTCCTCGACTTCCACCCGCAGCGGCCAGGCGTGTTTCTCGCCACCGCGGGATCCGGCCACGGGTTCAAGTTCGGCTCGATCCTCGGCGAGATCGTCCTGGATCGGCTGGACGGCATCGCGAGCGACCGGTGGTCGCCCCAGTTCTCCTACGCCTCGTTCCTCGCGGCGGGCTCGCGGCCCCGACTGCTCTGACTGCCGGCGTCACACCACGCCCGCGGCCCTCAGCTCCGCGATCTCCGCGGGCGATATGGCGAGGAGGCCCTCGAGGACCTCGTCGGTGTGCTGACCGAGGGGCGGTCCCGCGTGCGTGACGCGGCCGGGGGTGGCGGAGAGCCGCGGGATGACCGCAGGCTGCGCAAGCGGGCCCACCTTCGACGGCACCTCGATGATGGTCTGCCGCGCTCGATAGTGCGGGTCGGCGAAGATGTCGGCCATGCTCATGATCGGGGAATGAGGGATGTCGTGGCGCTTGAGCCCGTCCACCGCCTCGTCGAAGCGGCGCGCCTTGAACCAGGTCTCGACGAGGGCGAGCAGCTCGGCCATGTGGGAGGCCCGCCCCTCGTGGCTCGCGAAGCGCGGGTCCTTGGGCAGATCGGGCTGCCCGAGCATGGCGCAGAGCCGCTCGAAGAGGTGCTGGGCCGGCGTGGTGAAGACGATCCAGCGCTTGTCAGAGGTGGCGAAGGCTCCGCCCGGCCAGCCGGAATGCTGGATGCCGCCGCGCTCGCGCACCACGCCCTGACGGCCATAGAAGGTGGGCGTGTATTCCAGGATGCGGAAGGCCGACTCGTAGAGCGCGGCATCGATCCACTGCCCTTCGCCGGTATTGTCGCGATGGCGAAGGGCGGCCATGACGCCGAAGGCCGTGAAGAGGCCGGTCAGATAGTCGGGATAGACGGGCGTGGGCCGAGAGGGCGGCCGGTCGGCGGGACCGTTGAGAAACCACGTGCCGCCGAACGCCGAGGCGATGGCCGCGAAGCCCGGGCCCTGGCGGAGCGGCCCCGTCTGGCCGAAGGCGGTGATGCGCGCCATGACGAGCGAGGGGCGAAGCTTGCGCAGATCCTCCCAGCCCAGCCCCCACGACTCCAGCACGCCGGGCCGGAAGTTCTCGAGCACGACATCGCAGAGGGGGACGAGGCGACGCACGATGTCCTGCCCCTTCGACGTGTGGAGGTCGAGCGTCATCACCTTCTTGCCCCGGTTGTCGACGGCGTACCAGTAGTTGAGGCCGTCCTCTGTGGGTCCGAGCCGCCTGAGATCGTCACCCTTGCCCGGCAGCTCGGTCTTGATCACCTCGGCGCCGAACTCGGCCATGAGGGCGCCGCAGAAGGGGCCGGCCACGATCTGGGCCAGCTCGAGGACGCGGATGCCGGTCAGGGGCAGGGGGCCGTCGGTCATGGCGAACGGGCGGCATTGTAGCAGAAGCCACGGGGGCGAGACCCGAGGCCTCGGGCCCCGTTCCGCGACCTGGCGCCGCGCGGAAGCGGCTCAGCCCTTCGCGAGGTGGTCGACGAGCCAGCGCGCGGTGCGGAGAAGTCGGGCGTCGCCATGGCGGGGGCCGACCATCTGAAGGCCGAGGGGCAGCCCGTTTTCGCCCTGCATGAGCGGCACGCTGATCGCGGGCATGCCGCAGAGGGTCCACAGCGAGCAAAACGCCGGATCTCCCGTGGTGTCGAGCCCGGCCGGCGCGGTGCCGGTGGACGCGGGAGTCAGGATGGCGTCATAGCGCTGGGAGAAGAGCTCGGCGAATCCCTCATGGAGCTCGGGCAGGTGGGCGAGGGCGGCCAGATAGTCGAGGGCGCGCGCCGCGCGGCCGTGCTCGATCCGTGGCCGGATCGAGGCGGAGAGGTGAGCGCGACCTTCGCTCCACTCGCGGGTCAGGTTCGCCGCCAGCTCGACTTCCATGATCGTCCGGTGCCAGTCGAGCGCCGCGTCTACCCCGCTGGACAGCTCGATCTCCTCCACGCGGTCACCCAGTCGCTCGGTGAGCTCCGCGAAGGCTTCCTGGGCATCGCCGGCCACTCGATCCCAGCGGGCCGTCTTGACGAAGGCGAACATGGGCGGCAGCGGAGGCTCCTCGGCCGCCACCTCCACGAAGGGAATGCGCGCGCGCGGCCGCGTATCCGGGTCGCGCTCGTCGTAGCCCACGAGGAGCGAAGCGAGCAGGGCGATGTCCTCGATGGTGCGCGCAAAGAGGCCGACATGATCGAGCGTGCGAGAGATCATGAACATGCCGTGGCGCGGGATCAGGCCATGGGTCGGCTTGAAGCCGTAGACGCCGCAGAAGGAGGCCGGCCGGATGGTCGAGCCGCCCGTCTGGCTCCCGAGGGCGAGCGGCACCATGCCCGCCGCCACGGCCGCGGCCGAGCCGCTGGAGGAGCCCCCCGGCGTGTGCGCGGGGTTGTGGGGGTTTCGTGTCTTGTTGGGAAAGGCGCCGGCAAACTCCGTCGTTACCGTCTTCCCCATGATGACCGCGCCCGCGCCGCGCAGCATGGTTACCACCGGCGCATCGCGGGACGGCGTGCGACCGGCATGGAGCACGGAGCCGTTCTCCGTCGGCATGTCCGCCGTGTCGATGATGTCCTTGAGTCCCACGGGAATGCCGTGCAGGGGGCCGAGGGGCCGGCCCCCGAGGCGCCATTCGTCCGCCGCCCGCGCCTGCCCGAGGGCGTGCTCCGGATCCAGAAACGCCCATGCCTCGATCCGCCCATCCGTCTCGCGCACTCGGGCCAGACACGCCTCGACGAGCTGCTCCGATGAAATAACCCCATCCCGAATCAACCGCGCCGCATCCGTCGCCGACAGGGTATGCAGATCAGTCAAGTCCATGGCCCTTCCTCCTCGCGCCAGTATACTCACCGCTCCGAGCGGCGGCATCGCCGCCGCAATTCTCTCCTAGGGGGAGGCAGGAAGGAGTGCGCCGCTAGGCGCGCGACGACCGCCGGAGGGGGACGAAGTCCCCCTCCGGGCACCGAGCCCGCCACCCTTGACGGCTCCTGGCCATCCCCTTATTGTGTGCCGCGCGACGGGGTCTGACCCGTCAGGAGGGAAACGATGACGTCACTCCCGTTCCGGGCTGCTCTGATCCTGGCCGTTCTCCACGCGGCGCTCGGCGGCTGCTCTACGTCGACCGGGCCGCCCGCGCCGAGCAGGCCGCGGGTGTCCGAGCTTCCGCCTCCGCCCGTTCCCGCCGAGAATCCCTCGACGCCCGAGAAGATCGCCCTGGGGAAGCAGCTCTTCTTCGACAAGCGCCTCTCGGGGGACGGCTCCGCCTCGTGCGAGACGTGTCACGTCAGGGAAAAGGGCTGGACGGACGGCCAGGTGCTCTCGGTGCGGCCAGGGGGGGTGAGGAACACGCGCCATTCCCCCACGCTCTACAACGTCGCCTACCTCAAAACGTGGTACTGGGACGGACGCGCCCCGACCCTCGAGCGCCAGGTCGCCGCCGCCTGGGCCGTCCAGATGAACGCGGATGTGGCCAAGGTCACCCCGACCATCGCCGCCGTTCCCGGCTATCGCGAGCAGTTCCAGAAGGTCTTCGGGGGGCCGCCCACGCCCGCGAATATCCCGATGGCGCTCGCCGCGTATCTGCGCACCCTCAACAGCGGCGACTCTCCCTGGGACCGCTACGAGAAGGGCCAGCGCTCGGCCGTCTCGGCCGACGCCATCGAGGGCTACGCGCTCTTCACGGGCAAGGGGCGCTGCGTCGTGTGCCACACGCCGCCCGTCTACACGGACGCGCTCTTCCACAATGTCGGGCTCGAGTTCGGCAAGGCCACGCCCGATCCCGGCCGCTTCAACGTCACCAAGGAGGCGAGGGACACGAGCGCCTTCAAGACGCCCACGCTCCGCTCCGTGGCCATCTCCCAGCCCTATTTCCACGACGGCAGCGTGGCGACCCTGGAGGAGGCGGTCCGCTACATGGCGAGCGGCGGCAAGGCCGATCCGAACAAGGACCCGCTGCTGATGCCGACCGGTCTCACCGAGCAGGAGATCGGCAAGATCGCCGCCTTCCTGCGCGCGCTCACGAGCACGGAGCCCCTCGCAAAGCCCGCCCTGCCGTAGCCGCCACGCGCCCGGCTCGCCGCGAGGAGAAGCGCCTCGCGGGCGCCGGGAGCGCGGAAGCGTTTGATTCAGGAGACCTTTTCGCCTACCATGACGATGGCGTCAGTCATGCCTTGACCTGAACCTCCACCCCACGAGGGGGTCCCATGGCCTCACCGTCTCAAGGCTTTTCCCTGGACGCCAAATACACGCTGGAGGAAGGCCGCGTCTTCCTCTCCGGCATCCAGGCGCTGGTGCGGCTGCCGCTGGATCAACATCGTGCGGACCAGCGTCGCGGGCTCCGCACCGCCACCTTCATCTCCGGCTACCGCGGCTCGCCCCTCGGCGGCTTCGACCAGACGCTCGAGCGCGAGCGGAAGCTCCTGGACGCGCATCACGTGGTGTTCTCGTCCGGCCTGAATGAAGACCTCGGCGCCACGGCCATCTTCGGCAGCCAGATGGCCGGGCTCTTTCCGCGCCCGAAGTACGACGGCGTGCTCGGAATGTGGTACGGCAAGGCCCCGGGGGTCGACCGGACGGGGGACGCCTTCAAGCACGCCAACTACGCGGGCGTGGGCAAGAACGGCGGCGTCCTCGCGCTGGCCGGCGACGACCCGATGTCGAAGTCCTCCACGCTGCCGAGCGCCTCCGAGGTCGCGCTCTACGACGCGCTCATGCCGACCATCTTCCCGGGGAGCGCGCAGGAGATCCTGGACCTCGGCCTGCACGGCTTCATGCTCTCGCGGATCTCCGGCCTCTGGGTCGGGATGAAGATCGTGACCAATGTCGCCGACGAGGTGACCACGGCCGAGGTCGGTCCCTCGCGCGTGAGCCCCATCATCCCGGTGGTGGAGCTCGACGGCCGGCCCTTCGAGCACCACATCAACGTCAATCTCATCCCGCCCTTCGGCCTCGACATGGAGCGCACGCTCTTCCATGCCCGCCTCGAGCTCGCCCGACGCTATGCCTGGGAAAACAAGCTGAACCGGATCACGGTTTCCACCCCGGATGCCTGGCTCGGCATCATGACCGCGGGCAAGACCTACTACGACGTCCGGCAGGCCCTCCGGGAGCTCGGGCTCGACGACGAGGCCCTGCGCCGCCACGGCATCCGCATCCTCAAGATGGCCATGCTCTCTCCCATGGAGCCCCGAATCGTGCGCGAGTTCGCGCGCGGGCTCGAGGAGATCCTCGTCGTCGAGGAGAAGCGCTCGTTCATCGAGACCTTCGCCAAGGATGCTCTCTACGGCATGCCCGACCATCCGCGCATCGTGGGCAAGCACGATGAGGAGGAGCGGACCCTCGTGCCCATCGTGAGCGAGCTCGATCCCGACATCATCGCGCGCGCCATCGCGAGGCGGCTCGCCCGGAAGATCCGCGTGGAGTCGGCGGAGGCACGCATCCGTCACCTCGACGAGCTCAAGGCCCGGCCCAAGTCGCTGTCGCTGGCGCGCACGGCGTATTTCTGCTCGGGCTGCCCGCACAATCGCTCCACCGTGGTCCCGGAAGGCGCCGTGGCCGCGGCGGGCATCGGCTGCCACGGCATGGCCATGGGCATGGACCGCGGCATCATCGGCGTCACCCACATGGGCGCCGAGGGCGCGCAGTGGGTCGGCATCGCGCCCTTCAGCGAGACACCGCACCTCTTCCAGAACATCGGTGACGGCACGCTCTTCCACTCGGGCAGCCTCGCCATCAACTACGCCATCGCCGCCGGCGTCAACATCACGTACAAGATCCTCTACAACTCCGCGGTGGCCATGACGGGGGGCCAGGCCGCGGCGGGCGCCCTGGCCATTCCCGCCCTCACCCGGCGGCTGGAGGCGGACGGCGTCAAGCGGATCATCATCACCACCGACCATCTGGAGAACTACAAGGGCGTGTCCCTCGCGGGCAACTGCGAGGTCTGGCACCGGGACCAGATCCTCGAGGCCCAGTCGGTGCTCGCGGCCACGGCGGGCGTGACCGCGCTCATCCACGACCAGCAGTGCGCGGCCGAGAAGCGGCGGCTCCGCAAGCGCGGCAAGCAGGCGGATCCCCAGACGCGCGTCTTCATCAACGAGGCCGTCTGCGAAGGGTGCGGGGACTGCGGGCGGAAGTCCAACTGTCTCTCCGTCCAGCCCGTGCAGACGGAATTCGGGCGCAAGACCCAGATCCACCAGTCCTCCTGCAACAAGGACTACTCGTGCCTGCTCGGGGACTGCCCGTCCTTCCTCACCGTGGAGCCCATCGGGGAGCCGACGAAGCGGCCGCGGCGCCTCACCCCGCTCGAGGCCGAGCTGCCCGAGCCCGAGCTCCGCGTCCCCCGCGACGGCTTCGCCCTGCACATGATGGGCATCGGGGGCACGGGCGTGGTCACGGTCAACCAGATCCTGGGCACGGCGGCCATGCTCGACGGCCGCCACGTGCGGGGCCTCGACCAGACAGGGCTCAGCCAGAAGGGCGGTCCCGTGGTCTCGGACCTCCGGCTCGCCTCCTCTCCCATCGAGATCTCCAACAAGGTCTCGGCGGGCGGCGCCGACCTCTATCTCGGCTTCGATCTCCTCGTGGCCACCGATCCCCTCAACCTCGACAAGGCCGAAGGCGGTCGCACCATCGCCGTGGTCTCGACCAGCCAGATTCCCACGGGCCAGATGGTCGCCGATACGAGCGTCCACTTTCCCGAGCTCGCGAGCGCCCTCATGAGCCTCGATCGCGTCACGCGCAAGGACGCCAACGTCTACATCGACGCCCTCGGGATGGCCGAGGCGCTCTTCAACGACCACATGGCCACCAATTTCATCCTGGTCGGCGCCGCCTACCAGGCGGGGGCGCTTCCCATCTCCGCCGGCTCCATCGAGGCCGCCATCCAGCTCAACGGCGTGAGCGTGGACATGAACCTCCTCGCCTTCCGCTGGGGCCGCATGGCGGTGGTGGACGCCCGGCGCGTGGAGGCGGCCGTGCAGACGGCGACGGGCAAGGTCGAGACGCGGCGGGCGCTCTCCGTGGAGGCGGCGGCCCTCGTGGACGCGGCGGGCGCCCAGGGCGAGCTGCGCCGGCTCCTCGAGGTGCGCGTGCCCGAGCTGATCGCGTACCAGGATGCCGCGTACGCGAAGCGCTACGTGGATGTCGTCGCGCGCGTGGCGGCGGAGGAGGCGCGAAAGACGCCAGGCCGCAGCGGACTCTCGGAGGCGGTGGCCCGCAATCTCTTCAAGCTCATGGCCTACAAGGACGAGTACGAGGTGGCGCGCCTGCACCTTTCCGCATCTCTCGAAGCGGAGCTCTCCGCGCGCTTCGGCCAGGCGATCCGCTACTACTGGCACCTGCATCCGCCCCTCTTCCGCGCCCTGGGCCTCACCAAGAAGATCCGGCTCGGCTCGTGGTTCCGTCCGGTGTTCGGCGCCCTCCGAGCCATGCGCGGGCTTCGCGGCACCGCCCTCGATCCCTTCGGCTACGCGCGCGTGCGCCGCGAGGAGCGGGCGTTGGTAGACGAATACCGCGCCCTCGTCGTGCGCGCGCTCGAGACGCTCGGGCCCGATTCCCACGACGTGGCGGTGGCCCTCGCCGACCTGCCGGACATGGTTCGCGGCTACGAAGAGATCAAGCTCGGTAACATCACGCAGTTCCGCCGGCGAGCGGCGGAGCTTTCCGCCCGGCTCGGCTGAGGCCGGCAGGCTCGAGGGAGAGACCGTGACCGAGCGCGAAGAGGAGATGCCGCCGCCATCCCCGATCGCTTCCGGGGGGCGCGGACGCGGCCTGACGCTGGGATTGCTCATCGGCCTCGTGGTGTGCGCGATCCTGGCCGTGAGTGTGGCCCTGTACGCCCAGAAACAGATTTCCTCGCTCGAGCAGGAGCGGGACAGCGCGCAGCGCGACAACTCGCGGCTCATGGCGTCGAGCGCGGCGTCGGCCGCCAACGCCGCGAAGGTCGAGCAGGCGCTCGCCGCCGCGCGCGCCGAGCGCGATGATCTCGCGCAGCTCGTGGTGGCGGTCCGTCAGAATCCCTTCCCCGGCAAGGACGTCAAGGACCCCGCGCTGCCGCCCTCGATCACGGGCAAGCGCCGCGAGGCGCTCATGGCCGCCTTCGCTCTCAAGCAGGAGAAGGTGCCGTTCAAGTGGGGCGGCCGGAAGAAGGAGGAAGGGCTCGACTCCGCCGGATTCGCCGCCGTGGCCTTAGCAACGGCGGGCGCGGTCGAGAAGCCCGAGGGCGCCACCGCCAAGGTCCTCCAGGCCCAGCTCGCGCTCTCCACCGAGGGCGAGCCTCAGCCCGGCGATCTTCTCTTCTTCGACGGAGGCAACGTCCTGCTCTACCTCGGCGGCGACAACGCCGTGGGCATGCTGCCGGAGGGCCCGGTGACGAAGAACGGGGTCATCAAGGGCAAGGGGATCGGCTTCAAGTACCTCGGCTACGGCGCCGTCAAATACGAATAGCTAGCTCACCGGCCTCGGTGTTCTACCCTGCCTTTGCAGGCCAAGGTCCTGCAGGCGGCTCAAAAAGGTCCAGATGCGAGGCGGCGAGGGCGGCGGCACCCCGAGGCGTAGTTCTCACTCAGCCCTCGCCTCGTGGCTGCGCTCCTCAGCTCGAACGGCTACGTACGTTGAGCGGGTGCCGCCGCCCGCGCCAACGAAGCAGATGGGCCTTTTTCAGCCGCCTGCCGCTAGATGTCCACTTCGATGCGGCAGGTCGCGCTCTTCGCCCGCTCGAACGCCTCGGCGCGGCTGCCTGCCCCCGGGCGCGGCGCGGGCTGCTCGAAGAGGGGGCGCGCGTAATCTGACTTCACCGCGTAGTTGATGTTCTGCGGCACCGTCCCCGTGGCCATGATGAAGGGCAGGGCGGCGATGGTGGACGACACGATGCCCACGATGTGGCCCTGGTAGTTGACCACGGGCCCACCCGAGTTGCCCGGCTGCACGGGCGCCGTGATCTGGAGGTAGGAGGTCTCCCCTCCAGGTCCTGACAGCGCGCTTACCGTGCCTTCGGTCAGCTTGGCCTCTTGACCGAGGAGGACGGCGGCGGGAAATCCGATGGTGAAGAGCGACTCGCCCATGCGAGCGGAGCGGGCGGGGGCGAGCGAGAGGTACGCGGTATTGGCGAGGCTGGTCCTGACCACGGCGAGGTCGAGACTGCGCGCCACGGACTCCGTGCGGCCCACCGCCTCCTTCCGGCCCGGACAGTGCACCACGATGTGCTTGGCCCGATGAACCACGTGGGCGGCGGTGAGGAGGGTGCCGTCGGGTCGCGCGAGGACGCCGGTGCCCTGGGCATGGCCGCTGTCGTCGTC
Source organism: Candidatus Methylomirabilota bacterium (assembly GCA_035635755.1). GTDB lineage: Bacteria > Methylomirabilota > Methylomirabilia > Rokubacteriales > CSP1-6 > AR37. The sequence goes on from DASQAK010000007.1 coordinate 11,539, forward strand.
GGGATCGAACTTGGTCCGCATCGCTGCTTCCTTGAGCTGATGCTCGAGGTCCTCGGCGAGATTCTTGGCGCTCCAGCTCCTGAGCACGTTGGCGCCCGTGAGCACGTCGCCGCGCACCCGGTCGAGCGCGCCGGGATCGTAGCGGGCCTCGGCGATTTGCGCGCGCCGCCACTCATAGAGGCTCTGGGCATCGTCGGGCCCGATGGGCCGGGCCTTGAGGCGCGCGTCGTAGTACGCGCAGAGGCCGCGCACCTCGATGTCGCCCGTGAGCCCCACACCCCATTCCTGGATCGCCTCGCGCATGCCGAGGAAGCAGTCATTCCACCGCCCGTCCTTCATCGCCTCCAGCGCCTTCTTCTTCGCCTCCCAGCGCGCCCGGTCGCTGCGGCACCGCCCGTGCAGGGGAACGTCCCTCGACTCGCGCTCGAGCATGAGGGCGGTCCGCTCCACGATGAGGTTGACGGAGGTGACGCCGACGGGAAGAGAGGTCAGGATGCGCTTGACGTCGTCGAGGGTGGCGACGTTCTCGGCATTGATGGTCTTGATGCGGTCACCGCGCCGCAGGCCCGTCTGCTCGGCCGCGGGCCCGACGGCGATGGCGTAGAGCCGCGGGCTCCACTCCACGAAGAGCTGGCAGGGATGCGGCATGGCCTCGTCCCGCAGAAACGCCTCGAGGCGCTTGGAGGCCATGGCCTGCTCGCCCCGGGCGTTTTCCTGGGCCTGCTGGAGCTCCCGCTGCTGCTGGGTCATCATCTGGCCCGCGAGGGGCGGGGGAATCGACAGGGCCAGGCCCATCGAGCAGATCGTGGCGGCGATCAGGACACGGTTCCAGCGGCATCGGGGACTCTTCATGCCTTCCTCCACTATCGGCTGTCGGCCTGCCTCCTATCTGGATCGCCGGGAGGCGCCGGCTTCGTTGAGGGCTGGCCCGCGACGGCTTCCGTGACGGAACGTCCAGCCTTGATGGCGGACTCGCGCGCTGCTTCTGAGAAAATACCACGCGTCATCAGAGCCTCAGAGTTTTGCGCGCGGGCGAGGTAGATGTCGGCGCGGGCGTCGTGAACCGCCCAGCTATTGGGCGCCGCCGCGGCCACCCAGTCGATCAGGTGACTGGCCAGCGCGAGCCGTCCCTCGGCGGCGAGGGCTCGGGCCCGGGCGACCACGGCATCGATTCCCCCCGCGAGCGCGGCCACTTCGAGGCCGATCTCGGCCTCGCGGGCGGGCTTCAGATGCGCGGGTTGACCATCCCACCAGCCGCCGTAGAGACGCCAGATGTTGCGTATGACGTAGTCGGGCTCGTCGTAGACGGCCTGGAGATACGGCCGCTCGCTCAGGTGCGCGGGAGGCTTGACCTCGGCCAGGATGTCCTCGAGGGCGAGCCCGGCATTCATCCGCGTCACGGTCTCGTTGACCAGGGTCTCCAGCCAGAGGGCGGTGTCGGAGAGGGCCTGGTGTACGCGCGCGGCGCCCACCACAGGCGCCCCGTGGCCCGGAATCAAGAGCTCGGCGCCGCGATCCGCCATGGCGCGCAAAGCCCGCGCCCACTCCGCGGCGTACCGCTGGACCTTCTGGGGGTTTCCCGCGTTCGGCGCCACCCAGAAGAAGAGGTCACCGGTGAAGAGGATGCGTCGGGCCGGCCACCACAGCCAGGTGTGGTCGTCCGTCTCGCCACGAGCATGCGTGAGCTCGAGCCTGACGCCGCCGACCTCGAGAGCATGCGTGGTGTCGTAGACGGTCCCGGGGTACTGGTACTCGGTGGGCCAGGTGGCGGCGACGGAGAACTGACGCGAGTTGATGAGCCCGTTCCAGGGTGCCGTCATCCGGTACCGGTCGAAGCGGGCGGCGACATTCCGGTGGGCGACGATGGCGGGCTCCGGGCGCCTCTTCTCCCTGGCCTCGGCCAGGAAAGGCGGCAGGCCGCACGCGTGGTCGACATGGCCATGCGTGTAGACGGCGGCGGCGAGGGGCGCGGAATCGACGGCCCGCACCGCGGCGAAGGTGCGGTCGCGCGTGGCGAAATTGCCCGTGTCCACGAGGACGAGGCCGGCCTCGGTGCGCAGGGCCGTGACATTGGCCCAGGTGTGGAAGAAGACCAGCCCGGGGGCCAGCTCCTCGTGCTTGCCGGAGGGGCGCCAGAGATCGCGGCGGGGGATCTCCCCGCGCCAGAAGCGCTCAGCCAGATCGAGCACCTCGCCCATGTGGGCGAGGACGCTAGCACAGAAAAAGAGCACGCGGCAATGGCGCGGGATTGACAGGAGGAGGGATTCGGGGATAATCGGGCAACCTCGCGTCCAGCGAGCGTTTCTGGTCCTTGTCGCAGCGCAGCGGAGGACAAATCATGACCCGCTCCGGAGCGCGTGTTGTTCCCGCTCTAGGAGGGTTCTGCCCGCTCGCCCCGCTGGCCGCCACGGCCCAGCCGCCCGCCTCTCTCGACGGCGTGGGCAGCCGTCCGGCCGTGCACGGTCTCGGCGTGATCGCGAACCACCCCTCCTCGGGTCCCTATGAGGACCTGAAGCTCAAGGGGAAGTAGGAGGCCCGATGCGGCGCTTCATCTTGCGAAGGATGGGCTATGCGGCCCTTTCGCTCCTGCTCCTCTCTCTGACCATCTTCCTCTTCGTCCGTCTCACGGGCGACCCGACGGTGCTTCTCGTCGAGCCGGGGGCGGCCAAGGGCGACATGGAGGCCATGCGGGCCCGCCTCGGTCTCGACCGGTCGCTCATCGTGCAGTACGGCAGCTTCATGGCCGGCCTCGCGCGGGGCGACCTCGGGCAGTCCTTTTACTACCGCACGCCCGTGGTCGAGCTCTATCTCTCTCGCCTGCCCAACTCTCTGCTCCTGGCCCTGGTGGCCATGTCCTTCTCGCTGCTCATCGGCATCCCGAGCGGGATCCTGGCCTCGGTGCGGGTGAACACCTGGTGGGATAACGCGGGGAAGCTCTTTGCCCTCCTCGGACTCTCGCTGCCGTCCTTCTGGACAGGCCTCCTCCTCATTCTCTTCTTCTCCGTCTATCTCGGCTGGCTGCCCTCGTCGGGGTCCGGGACCCCACTCCACCTGCTCATGCCCGCCTTCGCCCTGGGATGGTACTTCGCGGCGGCCCACATGAGGCTCACGCGGTCTTCCATGCTCGAGGTGCTGGGCTCCGAGTATGTCAAGCTCGCGCGCCTCAAGGGATTGCCGGAGGCGCTGGTCATCGCCAAGCACGCCTTCAAGAACGCCCTCATCCCCGTGCTGACGCTGGCCGGCATCAATCTCGTGATCATGGTCAATGTGGCGGTGGTCGTGGAGACGGTGTTCGCCTGGCCGGGTGTTGGCCGGCTTCTCTATGAAGGGATAGCCTTCCGCGACTTCCCCGTGGTCCAGGCCACCGTGCTGCTCGGCGGCATGATGATCGTGGTCGTCAACCTGATGATCGACGTGCTCTACGCCGTCATCGATCCGAGGATACGCTATGAGCGATAGCCGCGCTCTTCCCGCTATTCAGGCAGAAGTCCTGCCCCTGCCGGGCCGCTGGTCCGGACTCAGGTCCGGCAATCTGCCCGTGCTTCCGATCGCCATCCTTGGCATCCTGATCCTGACCGCAATCTTCGCCGATGTGCTCGCGCCCTCGGACCCGGAGGTGGGCACGCTTACCGACCGGTTCAAGCCGCCCGCCTGGATCGAGGGCGGCAGCCGTGCTCATCTCCTCGGCACCGACCACGTGGGCCGTGACGTGCTCTCCCGGCTGATCTTCGGCGCGCGCGTGTCGATCGTGGTCGGCTTCCTTGCCGTCATCGTCGCGGGCGCCATCGGCACCACGCTCGGCATTCTCTCGGGCTATCTGGGGGGCTGGGTGGATCAGGTCATCATGCGTCTCACCGACACGTGGCTGGCCCTCCCCGCGCTCACCTTCGCCATCTTCCTGGCGGCCGTCGTGGGCCCGAGCGTGATGAACATCGTCATCATCCTGAGCGCGGTGTACTGGACACGCTACGCGCGCGTCATCCGCGGTGAGGTGCTCTCGTTGCGGGAGCGCGACTTCGTGCGGCTGGCCGTGGTGGCGGGCTGCTCGAAGTGGACGATCATGCGGCGCCACATCCTGCCCAACGTGCTGAACTCCGGTATCGTGCTGGGCACGCTCATGCTGGGCGTGGTCATCGTCACCGAGGCCTCGCTGTCCTTCCTGGGGGTAGGCGTGCCGCCGCCCAAGCCCGCCTGGGGGCTCATGCTCGCCGACGGCAAGAAGGGCCTCATGGCCGGCTACTGGTGGCTGACCGTGCTGCCCGGCCTCTGCATCGTGCTCATGGTGCTCTCGGCCAACCTCCTGGGCGACTGGCTCCGCGTCAAGCTCGATCCCCAGCTCCGGCAGCTGTGACCACGCTCCTCGAAGTCTCGGGGCTGTCCACCCACTACGTCGCCGCGCGTGGCACGCGCGTCACCCGCGCCGTCGAGGACGTGTCGTTCTCGCTCGAGGCCGGGCGCACGCTCGGCATCGTGGGGGAATCGGGGTCGGGCAAGACCACGCTGGCCCTGACCCTCATGCGTCTCCTGCCCCCGGGGGCGCGGATCGCCGGCGGGTCCGTGCGCTTCGAGGGGGAGGATATCTTCACGAAGAGCAACAGCGAGATGCGCGCGATCCGCGGCAAGCGGATGGCCATGATCCTCCAGGACCCCATGGCCTCGCTGAACCCGCTCTTCACCGTGGGCGACCAGATCGCCGAGACCTTGCGCGCGCACGAGCAGATGCCGAGGCGCGGGGCCTGGACGCGGGCGCGCGACCTGCTCGCGGCCGTCCGTATCGCGGTGCCCGAGCGGCGGGTCGGCGAATACCCGCACGAGATGTCGGGCGGGATGCGCCAGCGTGTGGTCGGCGCCATCGCCATCTCCTGCGAGCCCAAGCTTCTCATCGCCGACGAGCCGACCACGAGCCTCGACCTGACCATCCAGGCCCAGTACCTGCAGCTCCTGCGCGAGATCCAGCGCGAGCGCGACCTCGCCATGATCTTCATCACCCACAACCTCGGCATCGTGGCCAAGATGTGCGATGACGTGGCCGTCATGTATGCTGGCCGTCTCGTCGAGTTCGGCCCCGTGCGGCGCATCTTCGACGCTCCCGCGCATCCCTACACGCGCGCGCTCATCGAGTCCATTCCGCGCCTGGGCGACCCCACGGCGCGGCTCACGGCCATCGACGGCCAGCCGCCCGATCCCGCCGCCCTCCCGCCCGGCTGCGCCTTTCACCCGCGTTGCCCGCTCGTCGTGGACCGGTGTCGCGTCGAGGCTCCCCCGGAGGTCCGGGTGGCCGTCGCGCATCACGCGCGGTGCTGGCTGGCCTCCGAACGCCCTATTTAAAGGACAGCCCCTCGCCCCCATGACGGCACTTCTCGAAGCCCGCGGCCTGACCAAGCTCTTCCCGGTTGGTCGCGGGCTCTTCGGTCGCGGCGGCGGCGCGGTGCGCGCCGTCGACGGCATCTCGTTCGCGATCGAGCCCGGGAGAACGCTCGGGATCGTCGGGGAGAGTGGCTGCGGAAAGACGACCACGGCCAAGCTCCTCCTCAAGCTCGAGGAGCCGACGGCCGGTGAGATTCTCTTCGACGGAACAGACGTGACCAGCCTGAACGGGGACGGCCTTAACCGCTATCGTCGAAGCGTCCAGGCGGTGTTCCAGGATCCCTTCGCCTCCCTCAGCCCGCGCATGCGCGTGGGCGCCATCATCGCAGAGCCGCTCATCACCCACGAGCGCCTGGAGGGACCCGAGGTCGCCTCGCGTGTCGCCCGGCTCCTCGACGTGGTCGGCCTTCCCGCGCGAGCCCGCGATCTCTTCCCGCACGAGTTCTCGGGCGGCCAGCGCCAGCGTATCGCCATCGCGCGGTCCCTTGCCCTGTCTCCCCGGCTCGTGATCCTCGACGAGCCCGTCTCCGCGCTCGATGTCTCCATCCGCGCCCAGATCCTGAACCTCCTGCGCGATCTCCAGCGGGACCTGGGCCTCGCGTACCTCTTCATCGCCCACGACCTGGCGGCCGTGGCGCACATGAGCCACACGATCGCCGTGATGTACCTGGGGCGTATCGTTGAAGTCGGAGCGGCCACGGACGTGGCCTCGCGCCCCGCCCATCCCTACACCCAGGCTCTCTTCGCCGCCGCTCTGCCCGCCCATCCCGATGAGGCGCGGGACGGAATCGTGCTCATGGGCGAGGTCCCGAGCCCGCTCAATCCGCCCGCGGGCTGCCGCTTCCACCCGCGCTGTCCCCGGGTCATGCCCCGGTGCTCCGAGGAGGAGCCCCAGCTGCAAGCGGCCGCCGGTGTCGCGGTAGCCTGCCACCTCTACGACAAGCCCTAGCAGGCGGCTGATAAAGGCCCATCTGCTTCGTTGGCGGCTGCGGCGGCACCCGCTCAACGTACAGCCAGTACGCCTCGGGGTGCCGCCGCAGCCGCCGCCTCGCATCTGGACCTTTCTCAGCCGCCTGCCGGTATTTGAACGAACGGGCTGGACGGGCGGGGGCTAGGGTGTTTACCATTGGCCTTCTCGACCACTCTCACCGACAAAGGAGGCGCGAGCATGTCATTGCGACTGGGCGACACTGCACCTGATTTCACGGCGGAGAGCACGGAAGGCCCCATCCGGTTTCACGACTGGGTGGGGGACAAGTGGGCCATCCTCTTTTCCCATCCGAAGGACTTCACACCCGTGTGCACGACCGAGCTCGGCTATGTCGCGCGGCTCAAGCCGGAGTTCGAGAAGCGCGGGGTCAAGGCCGTCGGGCTCAGCGTGGATCCGGTCGCCTCGCACAAGGGCTGGGCGGCCGACATCAAGGAGACGCAGGGGCATGCGGTCAACTTCCCCATTCTCGCGGATCCCGACAAGAAGGTGGCCGACCTCTACGGCATGATGCACCCGGCCCACGACGAGGTGTACACGGTGCGCACGGTGTTCGTCATCGACCCCAAGAAGAAGATCCGCCTGATGATCACGTACCCGCAGACCACGGGGCGGAACTTCGACGAGATCCTGCGGGTGATCGACTCGCTCCAGCTC
>DASQAK010000008.1:0-32274 GCA_035635755.1 Candidatus Methylomirabilota bacterium
GCGCGCGCCCTCGCCCACGGTCCGGGCGCGCTCGGCGTCGAGCACTTTCCCGAGCAGATCGCCGATCTCATCGGGTACGTCCACGGCGAATTGCCCCAGGGCCATCCGTTCCGCGGCGTCCGGGCCATGCCCGAGGGGCCGACCATGCCGGAGGTATGGCTCCTGGGCTCGAGCGGTGAGAGCGCCGCCCTGGCCGCCCACTTCGGCACGGCCTTCTCCTTCGCGCACTTCATCTCGAGCGAGGGCGGGGTGGAGGCCACGCGCGCGTACCTGGCGGAATTCCGGCCCTCGCCCATGCTCGCGTCCCCGAGGGCGAGCGCCGCCGTCTTCGCGCTGGTCGCGGACACGGAGGCCGAGGCCCTCCGCCTCGCCCGCAGCCGCGACCTCTGGATCCTGCGGCTCTACACGGGACGTCCCGGCGCCTTTCCCTCGGTCGAGGAGGCCGAAGCCTATCCGTATACGGAACAGGATCTGGCCATCATCCGCCATGCCCGTCGCCGGACCATCGCGGGCGCCCCGGAGCAGGTGCGAGAGCGCCTGAGCGCGCTCGCGGCCGAGTATGGTGTCGACGAGCTCGTCATCGTCACCATCGCCCACGAGTTCAAGGCGCGGCTGCGCTCCTATCATCTGCTCGCCGAGGTGTTCGGCCTGAGCCCAGTGGCCGGGCTCGACGATGATAGGATGGCGACGTCATGAGCGAAGCATCGGCGCTGCCGCCGGCCCTCGATCCCGCCGACGTCGACGCAGTGATCCAGGCCGTGCGCTTCGAGCTGTATCGCGAGAACATCTACGGCGGGCTCGAGATGCTCGAGGCCGCGCAGGCCCGCCGCCCCGATCCCCGCTACGCGGAGCTGTCCGGGCGCATCCGCTCGTGGCTCGGTCACCTCGCGAGCCGCGAGGCCTACATCGCCGCCCAGGAGGAGCAGTACAAGGGCCTCCGGTGGAAAATGGGGCTCAAGCTCATCGAGAAGCGCCTGCGCATGCTCACGGGGAAGAAGACGCGGAAGATGATCGAGCGCCGCGGGCGCGACCCGGAGTTCCAGGAGCTCGAGCGCGCGGTGGAGGCGGTCAAGCCGAAGCGCGTGCTGGACGCGGGCTGCGGCGAAGGTGGGGTCGCCATGGCGCTGGCCGCGCGGCACCCCGAGCTCTCCGTGGACGGCGTGGAGGTCTCCGCCACCAATGTCCGGATCGCGCGCCAGCTCAATCGCTGGAAGACGGTCACCATCCGCCAGGGTCTCGCCGAAGAGGTGCACGAGCACTTCGAGGCCGGCCGCTTCGACCTCGCTTACTCCTTCGCCGTGCTCGAGCACGTGCGCGACGTGGACGCGACCATCCGCTCGATCATGACCGTGCTCAGGCCGGGCGGCCGCTTCTGCTTCGTGGTCCCCATGCACGAGTTCCGCGCGCGCGGACCCATCCCGGACTACCAGCCCGTGCACGGCTACGCCGATCACTGCCGCGTCTTCAGCGAGACCGAGCTGCGGCGCCGCTTCGGGAACGAGCCCGGCTTCCATCTCTCCAAGATCCCGGGGGCATGGAAGCACGGCGAGATCCCCGCTTGCTTCGAGCCCGTCGAGTTCGGCTCGTTCTTCGTCTCCTTCTCCAAGCCGTAGCAGGCGGCTGAAAAAGGCCCATCTGCGGGAGTGCGGCGCGGGCGGCGGCACCCGCTCAACGTACGTGGCAGTTCGAGCTGAGAGGCGCAGCCACGAGGCGAGGGCTGAGTAAGAACTACGCCTCGGGGTGCCTCCGCCCTCGCCGCCTCGCATCTGAACCTTTTTGAGCCGCCTGCGGCGCTGCTCGCGCCAAATCCAGCGACTGTTGCAGGTGCCAGTTTTCGTCGGAGTGACGCCGGAGATAGTCTGCGCCGACGGCAGGAGAAGCTGGATGGCCGTGTGATTACAGGCGTTTGGAGGCTGGCACAGATGTTGTAGTCCTCTGGTGCGTGATGCTCGATCACGCACGGTCAGCCGAGGGAGCCGAGATCCCGCCGGACACGCCCGCTGCCCCACAGTGGGAGATGTGGTTCGGACGCAGGATCTCGCTCGTGATGATGCTGACCGTGCTCGTGCCCCTGCTCATCCTGGCCTACGGCCTGTACGAGCGCGTGACCACCTGGCTCGGCACCGATCCGCTCCTGGGCCGCGACCCCCTGTGGACCCATGCCCTGCTGGGCTTCACGGGCCTCCTGATGGCCGCGGGCGGCCTCGTGGTCAGGGACCTCGCCTCCACCGTGCGGCGCACCGCCGAGACGGTGGCGGCCACGAGCAAGATCGAGGCGAGCGTGGTCGCCAAGACCGACCAGATCGGCGCCCTCATGAGCTCCTTCTCCCGCATGCTCGAGACGATCGAGGTCCAGGCGGGGGAGATCAACCAGTTCGCCACGCGGCTCGACGTCGCCTACAAGGAGCTCGAGTCCACCAACGCCCGGCTCAAGGAAGTCTCCTTCAAGGACGAGGTGACGCGGCTCTACAATCGCCGGTTCTTCTCCATCCGCCTCGAGGAGGAAGTGTCCCGCTACCGGCGCTTCAACCATCCCGTGTCCGTGGTGCTGCTCGACCTCGACGGGTTCAAGGCCGTCAACGACGAGCTCGGCCACGGGGTGGGCGACGAGACGCTGCGCGGAGTGGCCGAGCTGCTCCTGAAGCATTCGCGCGGGATCAACGTGGTCTGCCGCTACGGGGGGGACGAGTTCGCGATCCTCCTCGTGGAGACGCCGAAGGCGGGCGCCCAGATCTACGCGGACCGGATCCGCCACGTGCTGGCGAGCCACGAGTTCCCGCACGGGCGTCGGGTCAGCGCGAGCTTCGGCATCGCCTGTCTCCCGGAGGACGTGGCGGCCGCCGCCGAGGATCTGATCCGCGCCGCGGACGAGGCCCTGTACGCGGCCAAGCGCGGCGGCAAGAACCGCGTGTCCACCCACGACGAGAGCGAGGGATCGCTGTCCATGCGGAGCGCTCCCGCGGCCGCTCCTCCGGGCCCGGGGGAAGGCCTGGGTCGCCTCGATCGCCTCGTCGGCGCCTCCGACACGGTCCCCGCCGATGCCGGTGTCCTCGTCTTGAGCCGGGAAGGCGACGTCCGGACGGCCCTCCAGGGACTCGACGGCGACGCGTACGACCTCATCATGCGACCGGCCGCCGCCGCCCCCAACGGCGCCGTGGCCGACTCCGCGTCACTGTGGCGCGCGGGAGACATGCGCCTGCTCCCCGCCGCCTCGCCGTCACCGGCCCCCGCGCTGTCCCCGGCCGATGCTGCTGCCCTCGCGGCGCTCCGGGACATGCTCCGGGCGCGCGACCCCGGCACGGGCGCCCACTCGGAGCGCGTGCGTATCTACGCCCTCGCCCTCGCCGAGGCTCACGGGGTGCCGAAGAGCCAGCTCCCCGACGTCGAGCACGGCGTCATGCTTCACGACATCGGCAAGATCGCCGTTCCCGACGGCATCCTCCTCAAGCCGGGGCCGCTGTCCCCCGACGAATGGAAGATCATGCGGACGCATCCCCAAGTGGGTCGCCGCCTCATCGAGCACATGCCGTTTCTCCGGGGCGCCGTCCCCGTCGTCTATCACCACCACGAGCGCTGGGACGGCACCGGCTATCCCGACGGGCTCCGGGGCGAGGACATCCCCCTGGGCGCGCGCATCTTCGCGGTGGCCGATGCCTTCGACGCCATGACGTACGATCGCCCGTACTCGCGCGCCATTCCCGTCTCGTCGGCGCGCGCGGAGATCGAGCGCTGCGCGGGCACCCATTTCGATCCGAGCGTGGTGGCGACATTCCTGGCCCTGCCCGTGGAATGCCTCGAGGAGCTTCGCAGCCAAGCGATAAGTTGACGTTGACGCGGATGGTCCCGCCTTGGTAGCGTTGCTCCGAAAGGAGTCCCTCCCCTGGTCAAGCTCGAGGACATCCTCCGAACGGCCATCCAGAGGAACGCCACCGACATCCACTTCCAGGTGGGGCTCCCGCCCATGTTCCGCATCTCGGGCAAGCTCGTCCCCTTCGACGAGGAGAAGCTGACGCCCGAGCAGTGTGAGGCAGTGGTTTTCTCCATCATGTCGGAGGAGCAGAAGAAGACCTTCGTGGAGCGACTCGACTGCGATTTCTCCTACGGCATCCCCGGCCTCACGCGCTTCCGCATCAACGTCTTCAAGCAGCGCGGCACCGTGGCCGCGGCCTTCCGGCGAATTCCCTACGAGATCCCGTCCACCGAACAGATCGGACTGCCGCCCGCCGTGGTCAACCTGACCAAGCTCAAGCGGGGTCTCGTGCTCGTCACGGGAGCGACGGGCCAGGGCAAATCCACGACCATCGCCTCGCTGCTGAACCGGATGAATCACGAGCGACAGCTCCACATCGTGACCCTGGAGGATCCCGTCGAGTATCTCTTCGAGCACCGGTCGAGCATCGTCGTCCAGCGCGAGGTGGGGATCGACACGTTGTCCTTCGCGAGCGCGCTGCGGGCCGCGCTTCGTGAAGATCCCGACGTCATTCTCGTGGGCGAGATGCGCGACGTGCCCACCATCGAGGCGGCCCTCACGGCCGCGGAGACAGGGCATCTCGTGTTCGCCACCCTGCACACCAAGACGCCCGCCCAGGGCATCGATCGCATCATCGACGTCTTTCCCCCGCACCAGCAGCAGCAGGCGCGGGTCCAGCTCTCGAACGTGCTCCACGCCGTTCTCACCCAGCAGCTCATCCATCGGAAGGACGAGGAGGGGGTCGTGCTCGCCATGGAGATGCTGGTGGCTACCGCGGCCATCCGGAACTTGATCCGCGAGGGCAAGACCTTCCAGATCCAGTCCATCCTCCAGACCGGGTCCGCCGCCGGGATGCTGACCATGGAGAATTCCCTCAAAGTGCTCGCGGAGAAGGGCTACATCACCATCGACGACGCCCTCGAGTACTGCTTCGACCAGAAGGAAATGGCGCGTATCGTTGGACGGAAGTAGCCCCACCCGCGCCCGGCCGCGGGCAACCGCCTGGGCGGCGTGGGCCGCCCTCCTCGCCATCGTCGCCGTCTCGGTTCTCGCCTTCGCGCCGAGCCTCTCGGGCGAGTTCCTCAACTGGGACGACGAGCGCAACTTCGTCAAGAACGAAGACTATCGCGGCCTCGGCTGGCCCCAGATCCGCTGGATGTTCCGGGCCACCCTCATGGGCCACTACATCCCGGTGACCTGGCTGACCCTGGGCCTGAACTATGTCCTGGGCGGCATGAACCCGTGGGGATACCACCTCGTCAACATCCTGATCCACGCGACGAACGCCGTGCTGTTCTTCTATCTCGCCCGCCGCCTCCTCGCCGCCGCCGCGGGAGACGAGCTCCCCGCGTGGGCCCATCTGTGGGCGGCCACCTTCGCGAGCCTCGTCTTCGCCGTCCACCCGCTACGGGTCGAGTCCGTGGCCTGGATCACCGAGCGGCGCGACGTGGTCAGCGGGATGTTCTTCCTCCTGTCCGTCCTGCTCTATCTGCGCGCGGTGGAGCCTGATCCCGCGCGAGGCCGGTGGTGGTACGGCGGCTCTGTCATCGCATGCGCGCTCGCCATGTTTTCGAAAGCCTCGACGATGCCGCTGCCCGTCGTCCTGCTCCTCCTCGACGTCTACCCGCTCCGACGCCTCGGGCTGGGGTGGCGACGGATCCTCGTCGAGAAGCTGCCATACGCGGCGCTCGCGGGCGCCACCGCGGTGGCGGCTCTGGTGGCTCTGCGACAGGGGGTCACGGTCACGCCCTACGCCGACTACGGCCCCGCCGCGCGCATCGCCATGACCGCCTACAGCTTCGTCTTCTACCCGTGGAAGTGGATCTGGCCGGTGGAGCTCTCCCCGCTCTACGAGCTGCCCGCGAAAGTGGATCCCACGTCGTCCCGCTTTCTCGTGCCCCTCTGCGCCTGGCTCATCGTCACCGCCGCCCTCGTCGTGGCGCGCCGGCGGTGGCCCGCGGGGCTGGCGGCCTGGGCCTACTCCACCCTCATGCTCCTTCCCGTGAGCGGGGCGATACACGCCGGGAACCAGCTCGCGCACGATCGGTACAGCTATCTCTCCGGCCTCGGGTTCGCGCTCCTCGCGGGCGGCGCCCTCTTGCTCGCCTGGCGGGCCGAGCAGCGTCGAGTCTTGGGGAGGGGCATGGTCATCGCCCTGACCGCGACGGCCGCCCTCATCGTGGTCCTCCTGGCCGCGGGAAGCCGTCGCCAGAGCCGCATGTGGCAGAGCTCGGAGTCTCTCTGGCGCTGGGCGGTGAACGCGGACCCCTCGTGCGCCATTTGCCTGCACAACCTGGGCTCGACGCTCGTGAACAATCCCCAGAGCGATCGTCACCGGCTGCGCGAGGCCGAGGGCCATCTCCGGGATTCGATCCGCCTGCGGCCGGAGCGGGCAGGGAGCTACCATGCCCTCGGTCTTGCCCTCGCCCTCGAGCGCCGCTTCGATGAGGCCGAGGTCGCCTTTCGCCAGTACATGGACCGGGAGCCGGGCTCCCCCGAAGGTCCCGCCCGGCTGGGCATGATCCGCGTCGATCAGCAGCGCTACGGCGAGGCCATTCCCTACCTGAGCCTGGCCCTGGCGCGCAAGGGCAACCTGCCGGAAGTCCGTGCCGATCTCATCACCGCGCTGGGGAAGCGCGCGGACGAGCTCGAGCGGGCAGACCAGGTGGGCCAGGCTGAGCGGCTCCGCAAGGCCGCGGCCGAGGTTCGGGCCCAGGGCCCTGTTTCGCCCGCCGGCACCCGGCCGGGTACCCCCTGAGCGTTTCCTCCTAGCACCGCCCTCTTGTATTGGGGGGGCTTTCCTGGTACTCCCTCTAGCCACAGGTTTTTGGGGAGCCCCCAATGAGACTCAAGCGCGAAGCCGTCGAGGCTCTGATGGCGGACAAGCCGGCCGGGACCACCCTGGAGGAGGCGCTCGAAGTCTTCGAGGTCTTCGCCAGCGGCACCCTCGCCGACGAGGTCTACGTTCTCGACGATGTGAGCGGCAAGCGCATCGCCATCGCGCCCGCCGCGCTCCGGGCCAAATACAGGAAGGAGTGACGACCATGCCCATCCTGACCATGTCTCACGAGATCGGCGCGGGCGGTCCGGAGATCGCCCAGAAGGTGGCCGAACGCCTGGGCAGCCACTACGTCGACCAGGAGCTCATTTCCGAGGCGGCGCTCCGCTACGGACTCCTCGAGGAGAAGCTCTCGAGCCTGGACGAGTCCAAGCCGTCCCTCTTCGAGCGCTTCGACGCCGAGACGCGACGGTACATCACGGTGCTCCAGACCGCGCTCTACGAGTTCGCCGAGAAGGACAGGGTCGTGCTCATGGGGCGCGCGGGGCAATGGCTGCTCCGGGGCATCCCCCACGTGCTGCGCGTGCGGGTCATGGCGCCCTTCGATCTGCGCGTCAAGCGCCTGGGCAAGAAGCTCTCGGGGCAGATGGGCGAGCAGACCAACCCGCGCACCGTGCACGACATGGCCCGGCGCGATGACATGGATAAGTCCGGGCGCATGCGCTACCTCTACGAGGTGGACGTGAAGGATCCGGCGCTGTACGACCTCGTCATCAACACGGAGAAGCTGTCCATCGACGCCTCCGTGGAGCTGATCGCGGGAACGCTGCAGCGTCCCGAGCTGGCGACCACGCCGGCCGGGCAGCAGCTCATCGCCGATCGGGCGCTGGCCTCGCGCGTCCAGGTCGCCCTGGCCACCCACCCCGAAACGCGCAAGTACCGCATCACGGTGGAGGCGAAGACCGGGGTGGTGACGCTCGAGGGAACGGCGGCCATGGACGAGGCGGTCGACGTGGCTCGCGGCGTCGTCGGCGTTCGCGACGTCAAGACGCAGCAGGTCGATATACCACCGATTCCGCCGTTCGTCGCCTAGGAGGCGGCTGAAAAAGGCCCATCTGCTTCGTTTGTCGCCCTCGGCTGCACGCTCAACGTACAGGGAGTACGCCTCGCATGCAGCCTTCGGGCGACGCCTCGGATCTGGACCTTTTTGAGCCGCCTCCCGGCTAGGACTTCGGAGTCGAGGTGGCGGGGCGGCGGGGGCCTTCCTCCGGCGCCTCGCCCACCGTCACCGGCACCTCGAGCTTCTTCTTGTTCCGCAGCACCTGCAGGATGACCTTGCTCCCCGCCCGGGTATCCGCCGTCAAGCGCTGGAAGTGGTGGTAGTCCTCGACCGGCGTCTTGTCATAGCTCAGGATCACGTCGTACTTCTGAAGGCCCGCCGCCGCCGCCGGGCCCCCCGGCATGGCCGAGGAGACGAGGGCTCCGCGCTTGTCGCTCACGCCGAGCGAGTCGATGAGCTCGGGGGAGAGCTCCTGGAGGGAAAGCCCGAGCCAGCCGCGGACGACCTTGCCCTTGTCCACCAGCTGGTCCATCACGCGCTTGACCATGTTGATGGGGATGGCGAAGCCGATGCCGATCGACCCTCCGCTCTGCGAGAAGATCGCCGTGTTGATGCCGATCACTTCTCCCTTGAGATTCAGCAGCGGGCCCCCGGAGTTGCCGGGATTGATGCTGGCGTCCGTCTGGATGAAGTTCTCGTAGGTCGCCACTCCCACATCCGAGCGTCCCGTCGCGCTGATCACGCCCACCGTCACCGTCTGGGCGAGTCCGAAGGGATTGCCGATGGCGATGGCCCACTCGCCCACCCGGAGGGCGTCCGAGTTGCCCAGGGGAGCCACCGTCAGGTCATGGTCGGGCTGGATGCGGATCACCGCGAGGTCCGTCTTGGGGTCGGTGCCCACGACCTGCCCGCGATACTCGCGCTTGTCCGAGAGACGAACCACGATCTCATCGGCGCCCTTGATCACGTGGAAGTTCGTGAGCAGGAGACCGCGCTTGTCGAAGATCACGCCCGACCCCAGTCCCCGCTGGCGGAACTCGCCGCCCCCGCTCGGGCCATCGGGGCCGAAGAATTGCTTGAAGAAGTCCTGGAGGAAAGGATCGTCGGGAGCCGGCTGCGCGCCGGAGGCCCGGGGACGGCGGGCCTTCTGGATCGTATCGAGATTGACCACGGCGGGCCGGACGTGCTCGGCGACGCCGACGAAGCCCGCCTGGAGGCCATCCGCCAGGCTCACGCCCGCCGGGGAGGCGGACGCGGGCTCGCGACGCTCGACCGCGGGTGTCCAGGCCCCACGAGCGACATAGCCCGCGCCGGCAGCAGCGATCATGAGCAGGACAACGAGCGCTCCAGGGAGGACGGTGGATTTCATGAGGGATCCGGGCAGCGGATATTAGGCATCGCCCAAGAGGGCTGTCAAGGATGGCACCGGCATCCACAGGGGCCCGATTCTTGAAGCCCTCGGTTTGAGGGCTTCGACGAAATCGGGGGCCCGTGAACCTTCGAGGAAGGTAGCCAGGTGCTCTGTAAGGTATCAATACAAATCATATAATGTGACCCTCCAGAATGGTTGGCAGGGTAGGCACGTGGCTTGCTCTGTCAGGTCATGACAGCAGGGGACTGGTGGACATGAACCCCGTCCCGAATGACAAACCAATTGCTTGGAGGACAAAGATGTTCACGAAGGTACGCGAGACGTTGTTCGGGAACGAAAGGGAGGCCGGCTTCACGCTGGTCGAGCTGCTCATCGTTATTCTGATCGTAGGCATTCTGTCGGCGGTGGCGCTGCCACTGTATCTCGGATACACGAAGGACGCGCGCCTGGCGGAGGCCAAGGCGCTGGCCGGCTCGGGAATGACGTCTCTGTCGGGCTGCGTGCAGGTCAAGGGCACAGGCCAGAACTGCGTGGTTAGCGAAGTGCAGCAGCGGATCGGACTGGACACGGCCAACACGACGTACGACGGGCGGTGGCAGATGTCGACGGCGCAGCTGACGGTGTCGGGCACGCCGCCGGGCTTGACGGGTACGATCACGGTGGCGGGTATCGGCGGCAATGCCGCGGGTATCTCGCTGGCGATGTTCGCGACGACGACCGGCGTGGTTCTGCGCTGCGACACGACGACCGCGACGCCGCCGGCCAGCACCAGCTCCGGCATCTCTTGCTGATTTCGGTTCGGGCGGGGAAGGGGCCGACAGGTCCTTTCCCCGCCTGACTGCTTGACGTCCCACACCCGCGACCTGCATCAGACGTGAAGCTCACGAAGGTTGTGCATCGGAGCGGAGCTGGGCACGGGGCTTGCCCCTGTTCCTCTGTTGTCTACATCGTTTGGAGAGCGCATGGTACTCGGGCTCCGCGGGGTGTGATGACTTCGCGCGAATCCGGCGAGCAGTGCATGGTCCTGTCGCTTCAAGGGGGTCGCGCATGGAAACCGTGAAGGGAATCCGGAGCACACTCTTTGGCAGGGAGCGCGAGGCCGGCTTCACGCTGGTCGAGCTGCTCATCGTTATTCTGATCGTGGGCATTCTCTCGGCAGTCGCATTGCCGCTGTATCTCGGGTACACGAAGGACGCGCGGCTGGCGGAGGCCAAGGCGCTGGCAGGCTCGGGAATGACGTCACTGTCCGGCTGCGTGCAGGTCAAGGGCACAGGCCAGAGCTGCGTGGTCAGCGAAGTGCAGCAGCGGATCGGGCTGGACACGGCCAACACGACGTACGACGGGCGGTGGCAGATGTCGACGGCGCAGCTGACGGTGTCGGGTACGCCGCCGGGCTTGACGGGCACGATCACAGTTGCGGGTATCGGCGGCAACGCCGCGGGTATCTCGCTGGCGATGTTCGCGGATACCACGGGGGTCACGCTGCGCTGCGACACGACGAGCGCGACGCCTCCGGCCAGCACCAGCTCCGGTATCGCCTGCTGATCCACTGATCCAGGCCGGGCGAGGGAGGGGCTCAGCCGCCCTTTCCCCGCTCGGCTGCCTCAGGTGACTAGGGAGATGGCTCGCCGCCCCTCTCGCCTCTTCCCCCAGATGTGGCTCCTCCTCCACCATGGATCGTTGATCGAGGCCCTCAGCCTACAAGGCATGGGGAGGTCAATCCACGCATCCAGGCCATGGCTGAGCCCTTTCGCCCCTCTAAGACCAGTTTTGTCCTCGCCGGACCCTCCAGGAATGGAAGGGGCTCCCACGAAAAACATTGGCGCTTTCGCTCGGAAGGAGATAGGCTGTGCAACCCCGGAACCACCCTGGTGGAGGATGGGCGCTCCAGGACGCGTGATCGCTCCACGAGAGTCCGGGTGATGCAGTGCATGCGTGTGTCGAAGCGGGAGGGCCGCAATCGTGATCGGAGTCAGGGACAGACTTTTCGGTTCGAGTCGACAGGCCGGGTTCACGCTGGTCGAGTTGCTCATCGTCATTCTGATCGTGGGCATTCTCTCGGCGGTGGCCCTGCCTCTGTACCTCGGGTACACGAGCGACGCCCGTTTGGCCGAGGCCAAGGCGCTGGCCGGCTCGGCTATGACGTCGCTGTCGGGCTGCGTGCAGATCAAGGGCTCGGGTGGCAGTTGTGTGGTGAGCGAGGTCCAGCAGCGGGTCGGGTTGAGCTCGGCCGGGATCACGTATGACGGCCGCTGGCAGATGTCGACCGCGCAGCTGACGGTGTCGGGTACACCGCCGGCGTTGACGGGGCTGATCACGGTGTCAGGAGTCGCGGGCAAGAACACCGACGGGTTGTCGCTGGCGATGTTCGCGGAAACGTCCGGCGTGACCCTGCGCTGCGACACGACGACCACGACGCCGCCGGCTAGTACCAGTTCCGGGAACGCCTGCTAGTCGCCCACGGGTGCTCTCCACCCGGACCGGGCAAGCTGGCTGGATGGCTATCCGGCTGCGTGAAGAGCGTGACTAGAAGCGCT
Organism: Candidatus Methylomirabilota bacterium; assembly: GCA_035635755.1. Taxonomy (GTDB): domain Bacteria; phylum Methylomirabilota; class Methylomirabilia; order Rokubacteriales; family CSP1-6; genus AR37. The sequence continues at coordinate 11,719 of DASQAK010000008.1, forward strand.
CGCCCTGGCAGACGGGCGGCACCTCGACCTTGAGTGAAGTCCGCTCGCGGATGCGCATCAGTCCGGCGCACGCTGGCTTCAGGTCGGGATCGAGCCGCAGGGCTTCCCGGAAGCAGTCGATGGCCAGCCGGTAGACCTTCGCTTTCTCGTACACCTCGCCCATGGGCACGTACCACTGCGCCTTCCGCACGGAGAGTCGCTGGATCTCCCGATAGTGCACGATGGCTTCGGCGTAGCGGCCGGCGTTCTCATAGGCCGCGGCCAGGTTGTAGTTCCCGGCGCGCGCATCGGGGTACACCCTGACATCGTGCTCCCACATGGTGACGGGATCGCGCCAGATGTGTACCTGCTGCGACGTCAGCGGCATGAGGGCGAGTATCCAGACCGCGAGCACGCCTCGCGCCACATTGGATCCGGCCCAGCCTCCGATCGCCGCCGCGCCTAGGAGCAGGGCCCAGCCGAGGCACGCGAGGTACGTGTAGCGATCGGCCACGGCCTGGGGCCCGTTCTGAAACGTCCCGAGGACGGGCGCGAGGGTCACGATGTACAGGGCGCCGGCTGCGGTGAGGGCCGGCCAGCGCCGGCGAAAAACGACGCAGACCGCGATGGCGACGAGCACGAACACGAAGTACCACCACGGCACGAACACAACGGCCAGCTCGTACAGGGGCGCCAGCTCGAGGGGCACCACCGTCTTCGCGAGGTAGAAGGTCAGGCCGTACACGGACAGGACGATCCGGTGCACGACACTCATGTGCTCGAGCGAGCGCGTGTTCTGCAGCGTGAAGAGGGCGATGAAGGCGACCATGGCCGTGATGGCGCCTAAGGCGAGATAGGGAAGCTTCTCGAGCCACACCCGCCACCGGAGCCAGCCGCGCTCCCCGCCCAGGCGGCGCAGGGGATAGACGTCGAGGATCACGAGCGCGGCGGGGAGCGTGACGACGATGGACTTGGAGAGGAGGGCCGCGGCGAAGAGTCCAAGGGAGGCGACGTACCAGCCCGGGCGCGGTCGCTCCCGGCCGGCCACGGCCTTGAGATAGGCGAGGACGGTGAGGAGGTAGAAGAGACCGGAGACGACGTCGCGCCGCTCGGTGACCCACGCCACGGACTCCACGCGGAACGGATGGACGGCAAAGACGAGCGCCGCGAGAAAGGCGCCCGCGCGAAGGTCGAGGGGAGGCGCTTCGGGGCGCGCGAGCTCGAAGAGGCGGAGGGCGAGGAAGTACAGGGCGAGGGCCCCGCCGGCATGAATGAGCAGGCTGGTCAGATGGTAGCCGGCGGCGTTCATACCCCAGAGGACGTAGTCGAGACCGAGGGTGAGCCAGGTCACGGGGATGTAGTGGCCGAGCTTGGCCGAGGTGAACATCCACTTGATCTGCGGCCAGCCGAGCCCCCGGTAGCTCTGGTTGAGCGTGAAGTTGTCGAGATCGTCCCAGGCCACGAACCCGTTCCTGAGGGTGGGCATGAAGGCGGCCAGGGTCAAGGCGACGAGCAGGGCCGGCGGCGCCCAGCGCATCCATCGCTCCGGCGCGGGCGATCCCGGGCTCTGATCGGTCACGGCATGGCTTTCGAGCAGGCGGCAAGCTCCGGCGGCGCCGTCGCGAGCGTCTGCGCCATTCGTCGCAGGTTGTCGCAGGCGTCCCGGGACGTCGGGGACACCCGGAGCGCGATCACGAAGGCGCCCAGGGCCTCGCCGTTGCGTCCCCGCAAGGCATAGGCGACCCCGAGATCGTTCCAGGCCGCGGCGTTGGCGGGGAGAAGCTCGGCGGCGAGCCGATAATGCTCGATCGCCTCGTCGAGATGGCCGTGGCGCCGCAGGAGCCCAGCCATGGCATGCGCAAGCCGCCCTCTGACCCCTCCCGCCTCGGGCGGCACCTGGCCCACCGCGCTCCGTAGCTCTCCGGCGTCATAGGCGCCCCAGCGCGGACCGAGCTGCGCGGCGCGCTCGAGCAGGCTCTGGGCTTCCACGCTCTCGCGTCCCTGGAGGAGCGCCGAGCCCAGACGAATCAGCGCGACCGGATGATCGGGATCGACGGCGAGCGCCTGACGGAAGCGCTCCTCGGCAGCGGCCGGACGTCCGGCGCGCTGCTCGATCAGCCCCATGTGGAGCAAGAGCTGGGCCTTGAGGGCGGGTAGGCGGTCAGGGACGCGCGCGAGGGCGCGAGCGAAGTGCTCCAGCGCGTCGTCGAAGCGGCCCGCGTCGGCGAGGGACCAGCCGAGGTAGAAGATCGGGATGTCGCTCTGAGGCTCGACGAGGGTGGCGTGAGACCAGAGCGTGACCGAATCGTGCCAGATCCGCTCCTGGCGAATGGTGAGCGCCGCCCAGCCGAGGAGGACGAGCGCGAGGGCGGCGAGCAGGCCGTGGGCGAGCGGGCGGGAGAGCCGGCCCGTCCGTGGCGCCCGACCACACCACGCCACCCCCGCCCCCACGAGGACAGCCCAGCTCATGGACGCCGCGTAGGTGTAGCGGTCGGCGGCGATCTGGGGGCCGTTGTGAAAGAGTCCGGAGACGGGCAGCAAGAGCGCGATATAGGCGACCCAGGCGGCGAGTCCCGCGGGCCAGCGCCGGCGCAACGCGATCAGGACGGCCGTCACGAGTGTGACCGCCGTCATGGGCCCAAGGTAGATGGGATCCCACGGCCGGACCGGATGGAAGAGCGTGTAGAGGGGCGAGAGCGGCCAGGGCGCCACGGCTTTCTCGAAGTAGAAGACGAGCCCATACGCCGTGAGGGCCAGCCGCTGGCCCAGGCCGAGGGCATCGAGGGCCGTCATGTTTCCGCGCTGCGCCCCCAGCGCGAGCATGAGGATGCCCACAGCGCCGCTTAGGGCGAGGAACGGCCACTTCTCGACGAGTCCCAGCCACACGGCACGGCCCAGCCCGCGTGGATACGCGGGCGGCCGGCGACGAAGGGGATAGAGATCGAGGACGAAGAGGACGAGGGGCAGGCCGATGACGAGCGATTTCGAGAGCAAGGCCACGCCGAAGAGGCCGACGGACGCCCAGTACCAGCGCCGATCCAGCCGGCCGTCCGCACCGTCGCGGACCGCGCGCAGGTAGGCCAGTACCGTCAGGAGCGCGAAGAGACCCATGGTCACGTCGCGCCGCTCCGTCGCCCACGCCACGGATTCCACCCGCTGCGGGTTGAGCGCGAAGACGAGGGCGGCAGCCAGCGCGCCCCAGCGGATGTCCCACCACGTGCTCGTTCCCCGATCCGCCGCCGTCAGGAGCGCCGCGCCCAGGCGATAGACGAGGAGCGCGTTGGCCGCGTGGAGCAATGCCGAAGTCAGATGATAGCCAACTGGATTCAGCCCCCACGCCGTGTAGTCGAGGGCGAGGGTGAGCCACGTGACGGGAATATAGTGCCCGAGGTGCGCGGTGGTGAACATCCAGCGCAGATGACTCCATCCCAGGCCGCGATAGTGGGGATTGTCGAGCAGATTGGCCTGGTCATCCCAGTTGACGAAGCCATTGCCGAGGATGGGAAGGAATACGGCCAGGGTCACCGCGGCCGGGATCAGGGCGAGCGCCCACTCGCGCCCTGGATGTCCGTGGGCTGGGTCGTCGTCGACATGGCGCTCGGCGCGCCACGCATGCGGCGGTGCCGAGGTGTGCGCAGAGGGCCCCATGGTATCGGCGTCGAGCACGCTGGATTTCATTCTGCCCTACTCGTTCGCGGCAGCCGCGCGCTTTTGTTGACGGTCGCCGGGGGCGGCGATAGTATGCTTTTCGCACGCTTGGACGGGTGTTCGCGGCGACAGGGCCGCGAGAGGAGAGGAACATGGGCGCGGGGAAGATCCTTGTCGTCGACGATGACCCGGAGGTGCGCATGGCCACGCGCGACTTCCTCGCCAGCAAGGGTCATGACGTCACGCTCGCCGAGGACGGGGTTCAGGCTCTCAAGCTTCTCGCCACCGTCAAGCCCGACGTGGTCCTCCTCGACGTCGCCATGCCTGAGATGGACGGCATGGAGGCCCTGCGGCGCATCGTGGCGAGCTATCCGAACCTGCCCGTGATCATGGTCACGGCCAATGCCGACATCGAGATCACCTCGAAGGTGCTTCAGCTCGGCGCGGCCGACTATGTGCCCAAGCCCTTCGACCTCGACTACCTCGACCAAGCAATCAATATCCAGCTGTCCGCAGGCCGCGGCGCAGGCGGCTGAAAAGGCCCATCTGCTTCGTTGGCGAGCGCCGCGGCGCCCCTCAACGTACAGAGAGTACGCCTCGGGGGCCGCGGCGCTCGCCGCCTCGCATCTGGGCCTTTTTGAGCCGCTTGCGAGGGTCTTACCGGCAGCTTAGTCGGCGGTCGCGGCTTCGGCGGGGAGACTTTCCTGGCCCGCGGGGTCGAGAGTCCGATCCAGCACGGTGTAGATCTTGACGGGGATCTCCTTGCCCTTGACGGTGACCTCGCCCAGATAGCGCGTGTCGAAGAGCTCCTTGACCTCGAGCCAGGTCGCCTCGCTGATGATCACGGGGACGTTGAAGTCCTTGGTGATGCCCTCGAGCCGGGAGCCCAGGTTTATGGTGTCGCCGATGGCCGTGTACTCGAGGCGCTGGCGCGAGCCGATGGTGCCGACCACGGCGTCTCCCGTGTTGATGCCCACGCCGCAGCGGAGCGCGCTGCCGTACTTGGCCGCGAAGCGCTCGGCGAGGGGCTGCAGGCGCCTCTGAAACTCCAGCGCCGTGCGCACGGCCTGGGCGGCGTGGTCGGCCGCCTCGAAGGGCACGTTGTAGAGCGCCATGATGGCGTCGCCGATGTACTTGTCCACGGTGCCGCCGTGCAGGAAGACGGCTTCCGTCATCTCCGAGAGGTACTCGCGCAGGAAGGTCACGACCTCCTCCGGTTCCATCTTCTCGGACATCGACGTGAAGCCGCGGATGTCGGAGAAGAGCACGGTCATGCGGCGCCGCCCCGCCCCGAGCCCCGCGTCGTCTTTCTGCCGGACGATCTCCTTCACGACCGAGGGGGAGAAGAAGCGCGAGAGGCGACGCTTCTCGACCTGCTCCTTCGCGAAGTTCTTGGCGACGACGCCGACGTAGGGCACGAGGAGGGCGATGGGCACCGGGAAGACCTCGACCCAGAAACGCCCCCAGCGGAAGGCCCCATGGGTGCCCGCGACGTGCGCGAGGGCGACGGCGGCCACGAGAAGAAATGCCGTGAGCGGTCGGAAAGCGGTGGCCGCCCAGGCCGCGCCGCCGCCCGCCACGGTGGCCAGTGACGCCACGAGCCAGATGGGCGCCCGTCTGATCGGGATGCCCGAGAGCAGGGTGTCGAGGACGTTGGCGTGGATGAGCACGCCCGGCATGGTGCGGCGCGGCGCGAAGGGGGTGGGAAAGACGTCTTGGAGGATCTGGGTGGTGGCGCCCACCATGACGATCTGCCCCTCGAAGACTTCCGGAGGGATCTCGCCGCTGACGATGCGCGAATAGGCGACGCGGGGGAAGGTGCCAGGCGGACCCGCGTAGTTGATCACCAGCTCCGGGTCCGTCGGCAGCGGCGCCGCCGGTATGCCGCGCGCCTTGGCGAGGCGATAGATCTGGAGGTCGAATCCCGCCCAGTCCCGACCCTGGAAATTCAAGGTGAGCCGGCTCCGGCGCACGAACGCGTCGTGGTCGGTGACGATGTTCACAGGACCCCAGGCGGCCGCGCCCTCGCGAATCAGCGGCAAGGGAGGGTTGAGGTCCTGCTTCTCCTTGATCCACCCTTGCTCCTGCACTTCGCTGAGCCCGGCCGCGAGCACGACCCTTCCCGAGCGTGCGATGGCCTTGGCCAGGGCCTGATCATCCTCAGGCCCTCGCGCGGACGGCTCGAGGAACAGGATATCGAGTGCGATGGCCGCGGGTTTGCCACGGCTCACGATGTCGACGAGCTTGGCGTGGAGCGCCCGAGGCCAGGGCCAGGGCATATTGAGCTCGGCGAAGGAGTCCTCGTCGATGGTGACGATGACGATGGGGGACTGGGGGGCCCGGAATCCTCGCAGCGAGAACTGCTCGTTCAGGGCCTTGAGCTCGATGTTCGCGAGGAATCCCGAGACGTCGTAGGCGTCGACCAGCGCCACGGCGAGCCCGATGAGGCCGCCGACGAGGATAGCGCGCCAGGGGATGGCACTGAATGACACGGCGCTGACACCCTACCATGCGCGCTCGGCGCCGGCCAAGGCGGCACTGGGTCAATTTGCTTCGCCATACTGACTCAGCCCTCGCCTCGCAGCGCAGCTGCGAGGCGAGGGCTGAGTTGACCTGGCTCGCAAATTGCCCCAGTGCCAGGCCCAAACTGACCTACTACCACTCTTGCTTGGTCGCGCGGCAGGGGCTTAGAGTGTGTCAGCGCATGATGGCTTCGGGGAACGCATGAGAATCCGGACGTTCATCAACCGCGTCGTGTCGCTCGTGGTCCTCGCCGGTGCGGGCTACGCGGTCATCGCGGCCGGCTCCAGCTACCTTCAGGTGCGCAGCCTCGTCGACCAGGCCGTGGACGAGGCGAGCAAGCGTGTCCGCACCACCGCCGCGCCCACCCAGCCCGGGGCCGCCCTGCAGGAATTCGTCGCCGACACCCGCACCGCCCTCCTGCTCGGCGCTCGCCGCGTCGGATTCGACCTCCAACCGCAGAAGCTCTTGATCGAGACCCGCGACGGGGGGATACGAGTCAGGTTCCACTGGAGCTACGTCCTGTGGACCGTGGCCGACGAGGCGGTCCTCGCTTTCCCGCTCTGGATCGACCGGATGTACACGCTGAAAACGTGACCCCCCAACCGAGAGGAGCCGCACGATGGCATCAGTGGATTGGAGCTATCATCGAAACGGTTGACAGACCTGCGCCAGGACGCAAGAGTTTCTTGCGAAGCGACGCATCACGACCAAGACGCAGGTCGACGCCAAGAAGCACACGATCAAAGGCGCGCAGGCGCTGAGCGTGCTCGCCGACGTGGACGAGATGTACGTGGCCAAGGGCAAGCGCGTGGTCCACGTGGAGCTGGGGTTGGACCGCCCGCCCAGGGACGAGCTGCTGGAGCTGCTGCTCGGACCGACGGGCAACCTGCGGGCGCCCACCCTCAGAAAAGGGCGCACGCTGCTCGTGGGCTTTGAAGCGGCGACCTATGCCAAGGTGCTCGGATAGTCGGAACTGGCACGGCTATCCCCCGTGACACCCGGACCGAGTGAACCACCGGGCTTCACACTCGGTTATCGGCCTGCGCTCGATGGCCTTCGCGGAGTGTCCGTTCTGGGGGTCATGGCCTACCATGTGGGGCTCATCCGCGGCGGCTATCTCGGGGTCGATGCCTTCTTCGTTCTGAGCGGCTTCCTCATAACGTGTCTCCTGGTCGAGGAGCGCCGGCGCCATGGCTCTATCGCTCTGGGGAAGTTCTACGCTCGGAGGGCGCTCAGGCTGCTACCAGCTCTGGTGACGTTCCTGGCCGTCTGTTGTGTGGCCGCCGCGGTGCTCGGCTGGTTCTTCCGAGCCGGTGAGACACCCTCGGCCCTCCTAATGTCCATTGGTATGATGTCCCTGATCGCGCTCTTCTACATGACCAAGTGGGCCATGATCTTTGGCAAGTCGATGTGGGTCCTGGGGCACACGTGGTCGCTCTCAATAGAGGAACAGTTCTACCTGATATGGCCGCTCACGCTCATGGGTCTCCTTCGCTTTTTCCGAAGGCCCGCTACTGTCTTTTTCCTATTGCTGTGCGGAATCATCTTCTCCGTCTCGGTCCGAAACGTGCTCCTCGGGAGCGGCGCGTCGCTGCCGCGTGTATTCGTGGGCTTCGACGCGCGCTGCGACGCGCTCTTGATTGGCTGCGCGCTGGGCCTCGCGGCCGCCTGGGGCGGTCTTCCCGCCTCCCGCGCCTCTCGTGCCACGTTGAGCGCGGCCGGCGCCGCCGCGACGGTATTCCTCACGGCCGCGTCCTGGACGGCCTCATGGCGCCCTTCATGCCGCGGATTGGCAGCACCCTCGTCGCCCTCGCCGTCGCCGTGGTGATCGCCGACGCGACGGCCTCACCTGACGGGCTTGTGGCCTCCGTGCTCAGGTTTCCCCCCCTGAGAGAGACGGGCCGGATCTCGTACGGCCTGTATCTCTGGCACTTCCCTATCGTCTACGTCTGCGGTGCCCTGCGCCCCGGGGAAACACCGGCCGCGCCCACGCGCGTCATGGTGGCGCTTGCCCTCGCGTTCCTCGTGGCCGGGCTTTCGTTCTGGCTGGTCGAGCAGCCGATGCTGCGGCTGAAGAGACGAGTGGCGAGCGTCTGACCTGGGCCAGCCCTCGACGGAGGGGGGTGGTGATGGCCCGTACCATCCGGCCTGGCACGAACCTTGTAGCAACGCACACATAGAGCTCAACGACCCCCCGCGATAGGGGTCATTGGCCGCTCAGATGGTTGACTTGGCGGCCAGGGTCGAGTTAGCCTCCTCGAGAGCCTTAAAATTGAGTGATCTGTCAACGCTTTGCGAAGATAGATCACGTAGATTTGGCCCAGCGCGAAGGGGGATTTGGGGACGGTGCGTAAGGACTTTCCCAGTCTTGTAAAGGTTCCTGGCGCCGACCCGGGTTCTGCCCGGCACGGTGGCGGGCGTCCGGTCGGGCAGCGGGGGTTCACGCTCATCGAGGCTCTCATCGCTGCCTTCATTGTCGGCATCGCGGCCGTCGCGACCGCCATGATGTTCGGGACGGCCCAGAATTTCGTCCACGCCGAAGGCGACAACCGCGTCGCCTTCTACGTGGCGCAGCAGCGCATGGAGCAGCTCCGCTCGACGGGCTTTGGCTCGACCAGCCTGCCGGATCCCCGGGAGGAGACGGCGGCGACCGGCGTGCAGATCGACAATTTCAGCGATGTGGACGCCGTTCCCGGCTTCAGGCGGCAGACTGTCATCACCGGCGTGTGCCCGACGGACTATTCGGTGCCGTGGAACAGCGGCGGTTGCCCGACGAGCGGCCAGCTCCTGGCCAAGCTCGTGACGGTGTCGGTGCGCGTGCTCGACGGCCCCACCGCCTTTACCGACCCGGTGACTCAGCCGCTGGTGATCCAGGCCGTCCTGGTGAAGCGATGACCGCGCGTTCACTGGCCGGCTTCTTGCGCGATGCCCGGGGGTTCACGCTCCTCGAGGCCGTGGTTGCCTCGGTCATCTTCATGACCATCGTGTTCGGGATGATGACGCTCTACAGCACGTCGCAGCAGGCGTACAACTACGGGACCTCCCAGGCCTATCTCCAGCGGGTCGGCACGCTCCTCCAGGAGCGGATCCAGCGAGAGCTCGTCGGATCGGTCGCGCTCCAGACAGTCGACTGCGGTCCGAACTCGACGGCCAATCTCTCGGTGATGTACGTGACGCCGGGGGCGGGAGGGTCTGGAGCGGCAGGGAGCCAGAGGGTCTTCTGCCTCTGGGAGCAAACGATCAGCACGCCGCCCGGCCCCCAGCTCTTTCGCTGCCAGCTCACGAATTTTGCCGTGGCCGACAACTGCCAGGGCGGCACCACGGAAAACATGCTGACGCTCACCCAGAGCCAGATCTCCACGCAGATCGATGCCCCGCTGCGGGTCGCCAACACTCAGTTCATGCGGGTGGCCTGTCTTCCCGCTTCGTCCGGCAGCTGCGGTGATCCGGGGAGGCAGGTGGTCTCGCCGCTCGTGGACGTCCGCTTCGATCTGAGCGACGGCGTCAACTTCAGCGCCCAGGCCGGCATTACCGGTGTCCGGTTCGCCTTCAGCCTGACGCCGAGGAACTGAGCATGGCATCGCGCCACGAACGCGTTGGCATCCCGGCCATCAGGAGACGGTCCCGTGAGCGGGGCAGCGCGCTGATCATCAGCCTCATGCTGCTCCTCGTCATCACCATCCTGGGCCTCGCCCTCTTCGACCTCGCTCAGATCGAGAACAAGTCGGCCCTCGCGAGCCTCGCCGACTATCGCGCCTTCGAGCTGGCCCAGGCGGGCATCGAGCGCGGGATCCGCGAGCTCCAGAACGGCTTCATCAACGACGCGTACGGCTCGGAGAGCTGGAACGACGGCGTCAGCCCGACGTGCACCCCGGCGTGCAACGCCAACACGTACAGCACGCTCAACATCGCCAACACGACGATTCCCGCCCAGACGGTTACGAACTTCGCCACGGATCCGGGAGGAACCTACACCGTCGAGTTGAAGCTCCTCACGGTCGGCGAGGCCAACAATCCCGTCAGCGCGGGGTACAGCTACCCGCATGGCCTGACGTGCTTCTCGCCGAGCACCAAAGCCCTCGTCGATCCCGTGCCCGCCTCGGACGTCTGCGACAACCTCGCCTTCCTGCGCAGCACGGGCACGGTTAATGGCCCTCCCGGATACTCGCGCTCCCGCACGATCCAGGTGCTCGTTCGGGCGAGCAGCACCTCGCCTTTTGCCTCGGGAATCACCCTGGGGGGCGGTGATGGTCTCGGCAATCCTCAGCTCGTGGGCCAGGTCAATTTCGCGGGAAGCGTGAACATTCTGGGCAACGTCAACAGCAACCCGGCCATCCAGCTGGTCCAGGGCAGCCAGATGTGGAACAACTGGGCCCAGATGGATTGGACGAGCCTCACCGCGATGCGGCACCGCCAGAAGATCTGTCCGCTCGGAACCGACTGCACGGGTGGGACCAATCTCGTCGAGTCGCTCGAGACGGATCTTCGGGTCTACGGCAACATCACCAACAACCTCGTGACCCTCCAAAACGGCTCGAGCCTCGGCCAGCCTGGTGTCACGGCCTGCTATGGCCCCGGGTGCCCGGCCTCGGGACGCATCGGCAAGGGGCCGCTGGATGCCATCTACGTTGCCGACGGGTGCCCGTTGCCGTGCACGGCCACGGCCTTCAACCTGGGCGGCGGCTCGACCCTGACGGTGGACGGGAACAACATCACCAAGCCGTATCCCTTCCGCTTCCCCGGCCCGCCCATCGCCCGCACGGATCTAGCAATCCCTACCTTTCCCGATCTTACGAGTCCCGTGACAATCAACGGCGTCGTCTATCCGAGTTACCAGGCGAACTTCTGGCCTAGCCACAGCCAGAATCCGGCGATGAATGTTGCTACTCACCCGAATTTGCTTCCGCTCACCGTTGGACTGACTGGCCTCGTGCCCAGCTTCTCCGACGCTGTCAGCTGGACCGACGTGGCAGGCAATCCTCACTCCGGATGGATCTGCTGGTCCGACGGAATTACAGGGACGAATACCCTGGGTTTCGTGAATGGTGATCCCCCGAACAACTACAATTGTGGGACTCCGGACACGACTCTGGGGAAGTATCTGACTCCGGCTAATCCGATGCTCCTCAATTGGAACGGTACGTTCAACATTGCGTTACCTGGCATCACCTATCGCGGCGCGGCGATCTGGAGCACGCGGCAAATCACGCTCGACGGCGGCCTCACCGCCTTCAACGACGGAACGGGCGCATCGTTCTGCAGCAGTCACTGCTTCCCGGACAACCACCTTCTCGTGCTGATGAGCGATTTCTCGATAGACATCGCCACGAACGGCAACCTGAACCGGGTGATGGCGTTCATCTTCTCGAACAACAACCTGGTGAGCTCTCGGCGGCAAGTCAACATCGTGGGGACGCTCACCGCGAAGGTCAACCTCTGCTTCAACGGCGCCGCCGCGGGCTCGTGCAGCGTGCCCGCCGGCAGTGGCCCCCCGCAGTTCTTCCAGGCCAACATGTACGACCCGAGAAACCTCCCCGCCGCGCTCTTTGCCCCTTCGGGACTCTCCGGGGAGCGCTGGCGGGTCACCCCCGTGCCTCGCTTCTGGCTCGAATGCCGGGTGGGCCCGACGGACACCCTGCCGACGACCCCGTCGGGAATTTGTTCCTACCAATAACGTGACGTATTTCTTGGGGTTTTTCGGAATCGGCTGCTATAGTCGAACCCCTTAAGCAAGCTCACGGAGTGAATTGGCCGGCCCCTCGCGGGGAGGGTGCGGGCTCGCGGCTCGGGGGGTTATGCTCGGGAATTTCTTGCGACGACGGCGGGTGGTCGGACTGGACATCGGATCCGGTTCGATCAAGGCGTTGGCTCTCGAAGGCCGAGGCGGCGACGTCACCATTACCGGTCTCGGCAGCGCTCCGGTGGCGGCAGAGACGCAAGCTCAGCAAGTCAATCAGGCCATCCACCTCGCCATGGCCGACGCGGGCGCCGATGGCGAGCCCGTCATCGCCGCCGTGGGCGGACCCGAGGTCGTCATCCGGCAGGTGACGTTGCCGCCGCTCCCGCCCTCGCGCATCATTCCCGCCCTCGAGATGCAATACCGCGAGCTCGGATTGCTGGCGCCCGACGAATCCGTGCTGGACGCGCAGATCCTCAGGCAGTCCAAGGATGACAGCACCAACGAGATCCTGTCCGTGAGCGTGCCGCGCGGTCTGGTCGATCAGCGAAGCCAGCAGCTCAAACAGGCCTCCGTGAACCTCCAGATGATCGACGTCGAGCCGCTCGCCATCCTCAACGGCGCCCTGGAGCTGACGGGCATGGAGTCGGGCGAGCTGCTCGTGGTCGTGAATATCGGGCGCCAGAGCTCGGTGCTCTGTCTGTTCAGCGAGCAAGGGCCGGTGGTCGCGCGCTATCTCGACGTGGGCGCCGAGGCGTTCACCGAGCAGATCCGCGTGGCCTTCCAGCTCTCGCCGTACTCGACGGAGACCTTCACGCGCACCATCGCGCCCGCCGAAGCGCCCAAGGCCGAGACGGCGTGCCGCGAGGTGGTGGAGCGGATGGCCGAGGACATCCGGCTGTCGCTCACCTTCTACCGCACCGAGTACGATCGCGAGAGCCTGCCGCGCTACGCGCTGGGTGGCTGGGCGGATATCCCTTACATCGGACGCTGGCTCGCCGACCGTCTCGGCCTGTCCGCCCCCTTCGAGATCATGGATCCCCTGCAGGCGCACGAGGTGCGGGCGCCCTCGATGGGGGATACGCCGCGACTGCCCGGCCCGCAGTTCCTCCAGGCGTTCGGCTTGGCCCTGAGGGGGCTATGAGCACGCGCTTCAGCATCGATCTGGCCCATCCGGGCCATGTGGCCGACACCTGGCAAGACTGGTTCATCGGGCCACAGGGCCGTCGCCGCTGGGTCATCGCGGCCGCGGGCTGCGGGGTCGTGCTCGTCGTCATCATCGCGCTCATCCTGCCCACGCGGATCCGGCTGTCCACGGACGTGAGCGCCATTCCCAAGCTCCGCGTCGATCTGGCCTCGCTGGAAGGGAACCTGAACGTCATCCGGGCCGATCTCCAGGCCCTGGCCCTGGAGGCCAAGCGGCAGGTGCGATGGGCCGAGATGCTCAACGCCTTCCGGCAGCAGATTCCCGCGACCCTCAAGCTGCAGAAGGTCGAGGTAGGTGCTGCGCCGGCGACGAGCGCGCCGGCTCCGTCAGGCCAGGCGCAGCCGGTGGGCGCCCCGCCGGCGGGGGCGGGCGACCTGCGCATCGAGGCGGTCACGCCCCTCCGGCCGGGGCCGCCGCCTCTCATCGAGATCGCGCAGTTCATGGGCGGGCTCATGAAGGATCCGACGGTGGGCCGGCGCTATCAGCTCAAGAGCTGGGAGATCAAGCAGGCGGCCGCGGCGGGCTCGCAGCCGGCGGGCGAGCGCGAGCAGCTCCTCGTGCTCATCGTCCTGTCAGAGAAGCCGCGATGAGAGAGCGCGAGCTGGCCATCCTCTGGATCGCGCTGGCCGTGGTCTTCGTGGGGAGTCTCCTGGGGCTCCTTCAGTACTCGCGGTCCCTCCGGACGAGCGGCATCCAGGCCGCCGCGGAGCGGGCGCGTCTGACGGCGGCCATCGACCAGAAGCAGAAGGAGATCCTGATCGAGATGAAGTCGAACGCGGGCGTGCTCCAGGAAATGTCCTGGTCGGGCACCACGGGCGATCCGGCCGTCTTCCTCTCGCGCGTGGCCGAGCTGGCCGAGGGCTCGCGGCTCCGCGTGCTGGGCGTGGGGCCGCTCGAGCAGCAGACCACGCCCCAGTTCAGCAAGTCGTGGCACGCCGTGACCGTGCAAGGGCCGTTTCAGGATCTCGTGGAGCTGGCCAGCAGGGTCGAGGGCGACCGGGGCACGCTCGAGGCCATGGCCATCGACGTGCCGCAGCGGATCAGCCAGGCCGCGTCCGCTCCGGGGCAGCGGGCTGCCGCGATCAACCCTGAGATCCAGGCGCGTTTCCGCGTCACCGCGCTGCAGTTGACTCCCCAGGCACGGAAGATCATCGACGACGCCGCCCGCGCGAGCGGGGTGTCCCTCACGTCTCCCACGCCGCAGACCGGGCTCGCCCTGCCCGTGCCCTCGCCGGCCTCCGAGTATCGGGATCCCTTCGCCTTCGGCGCCTCCGCGGATCGGCCACGCGCCGAGCAGGCCTCGGTGCCGCGCGCCCTGTTCAACCTGCAGGGCATCGTCGGATTCCCGGGCGGCCACCTCGCCATCCTCAACAACCAGATCGTGCGAGCGGGCGATCGCCTCGCCGGCCACACCGTGGAGCACATCACGGACTCGGCCGTGCTGCTCCGCCAGCCCGACGGGACGCCACGCCGCCTCTCGCTCGCGGACATCGGTGCCGTCAGCAGTCAGAAGCAGCCCCCCGCCGCCGGCAAGCCGGCAGAGCCGGGCGGACCGTCTGGTCCGCCGCCGTCAACGCCCCCGCCACCGGCCGGTGGCGCTCCCGCGCCTCCGGCACCCGCGCCCCCGACCCCGGCTCCGCCTGCTCCCGGCGGACCAAGGAGGTAAGTCGAGCCATGCGTTCGTGGACGAAGACGACCCTGGTCCTCGCCGCCGTATTCGTCCTGCCGCCCCTCCTGGCTTCTCAGGCGGCTGGACAGGCTCCCACTCCATCGGCCCCGCGGCCAAGCACCTGCTACGACCGGCTGCCCACCGACCCCATCAACCTGAGCCTGCGCGATGCGAGCACCCAGAGCACCCTCCGGCTCCTCGCGCAGAACTACAAGGTCAACATGGTGGTCACGGACGACGTGACAGGCACGGTGACGCTCGACTTCTTCCGGGCGCCGGTGCGCGATGTGTTCCAGGCCATCCTCGACTCGAGCAGCCTCGTGTGCGTGCGTCAGGGCGAGCTCCTGCGCGTGAGCACGGCCGACCGCCTCGTCAAGGACGAGAAGGGGCGGGCGGACGCGCAGGTCCTGGGGGCGACGCGCGACCTCGAGGTCAGCAAGCGCATCTCCGACATCCAGAAGCAGGCGGCAGACGCCGCCATCCAGACGGCGGCCTCGGAAGTGCAGAGGAAGCAGGCGGACCTTCTCGCGAAGCGAGGCGACATCAAACAGGAGATCATCCGGCTGAAGTATGCCGACGCGGGGGTCATCGCCAAGGCCGTAGCAGCCATGGTCGGCATCGGTCCCAACGTGAGCGTGTCTGCCTGCCGCCTCAGAAAGCAGGACGACAAGATCGCCGTGGAGGCCATCGACCCGCAGGGAGGTGGTGGCACGAGCCTGACTGCCGAGCAGGAGCGCAGCGTCGTCAATCTCGCCCGGGCGTCGAATCCCTTCACGCCTTATCAGCAAGGCCAGACGCAGCCCGGAAGCGCGGGACAACAGCCTGGTACCGGCTACGTAGGCCCGCCGGGAGGCCTCGGCGCGCTTCCCCCGTTCTCCGCATTGTTCGGCCCACAGCCCATCGTAGCGCCGCCACTCGCGGAGCCGCAGCCCGGAGGACTGGGCTTCTCGATACTCACGAGCAGCGAGAACACGCCGGTCGTTCGCACGGATTGCCCGACCAACAGCCTGGTCCTGAGGCTCTACGACGATCAGCTCACGCGGGTGCGCGAGGCGCTGGATCGCCAGCTCGACGTGACGCCCCATCAGGTCAAGATCGAAGCGCGCATCGAGAACCTGAACCGTGAGGACCTCTTCGCCATAGGGGTTCAGTGGGGTGGTGGCGGCCTGTTGAGGGTCAATAGTCGCACCGTGGTCGTGGGCCGGGGCTTCACGACCAACCAGACGAGCACGACCGGGATCGGGACGTCGGGTATCGGAAGCAACCAGATCAATCCGAACCTCAATCTCGGTTCGGTGATTCCGGTGGACCCCGCGACGGGGCTTGGCACCGCCGGGAATCTGGTCAACCTGCCTATCGGGACCCTCCTCGAGTCGAGTGTGCCGGCCGGCGGCGGCGGCATTGCCTTCGGTATCGTGGGCAGCCGAATGAACCTCAACCTCGCCCTCGAGGCGCTCAGGACGCAGGACCGCTCGCAGACCCTGGCCCGTCCGGAGGCGGTGGTCGCCGAAAACCAGAAGGCGCTCATGAAACTGGGCGAGCAGATTCCCTACGCGACGGTGAGCGCGGCGGGGACACAGGTCCAGTTCAAAGACGCCGTCCTTCAGCTCGAGGTAATCCCGACCGTCATCTGCCGCGACGAGGTGCAGGGCGCCAAGAACGGAGGGTTCTACAAGCTCAAGCTGGCCGTGCTGGTGACGAACGATGCGCGCGGGCCAACGGTGAACTTCGGGACGCAGCTGGGCACGCCGCCTGCGATCGATACCCAGAAGATGCAGACCGAGATGGCCATGATGGAAGGCCAGCGTCTCGTCATCGGCGGCGTCCACCGCACCATCAGCCGAGCCCAGGACCGCAAGGTGCCGCTCTTCGGCGACATTCCAGTCCTTGGCTGGCTGTTCCGGCAGAAGGCCACCGACGACGCGAAGCGCGAGCTGGTCATCTTCCTGACGCCAACCGTGATCTCGACCGAAGCTCCAGCCCTCACGCCGGCCTGCGCGGCTCCCGCGCCCACCCGGGCCATGGCCAAGTAGGAGACGCTCAATGCCGCGCTCCAGAACCCGTTCGAGGTAGGCGCCGATGTACGAGGCGTTCTACAGCCTCGACGATCCGCCGTTCGTCCTGACGCCGGACCCGCGGTTTCTCCTCCGGTCGAAGGGCCACCACGAGATCCTCGCCGCCCTCCTCTACGGCATCACGAGCCAGAAGGGGCTCATGGCCCTCGTGGGCGATGTGGGCACCGGCAAGACCACGCTCTGCCGGGCCCTCTTGCGCGAGCTGCCGGACAGCGTGCAGAGCGCGCTCGTGCTGAACCCGCACCTCTCCGACGCCGAGCTGATCGGGACCATTCTCGACGACCTCGGGGTGGAGCGTCGGGGCACCGCCAAGGGCGAGCTGCTGGCCACCCTGTCGCAATACCTGCTCGCCGCGGGCAGCGAGGGCAAGACGGTCCTCGTGATCGTCGACGAGGCGCAGCAGATGAGCGTGGAGTCTCTCGAGCAGATCCGTATCCTCTCCAACCTGGAGACGGCCACGCGCAAGCTCCTGCAGATCCTCCTCGTGGGCCAGCCCGAGCTCGAAGAAAAGCTCAAGCTCAACGAGCTGCGTCAGCTCGACCAGCGCATCGGCATCCGCTGCTATCTGAAGCCCTTGCCGCGCAAGGAGACGTACCGCTACGTGGAGCACCGCCTGCGCATCGCGGGGCTGCCCGGGGCGCTGCCCTTCACGCGCTCCGCGCTCGGCAAGATCCATCAGTACAGCCACGGCATCCCGCGCGTCATCAACCTCGTGTGTGACCGAGCCCTGATGGCCGGCTACAGCAATCGAGTCCGTGAGATCACCCCGACCCTTGTGACGAGCGCCGTGCGCAATCTCGAGGGCGGCCGTCACGGACGCAACCGGTACACGCGGACCTGGTCGACCGGGGGCAAGCTGCGCCGCGCCGCGGTCGTCGCGGGGGCCCTCACCGTCCTCCTGGGCGCGGGGGGCGCCGCCGCGTACTGGGGCGGGTGGCATCCAGGCCCACTCAAGCTGACGGGGCGCGTCGCCAGGCCCGCCCCGGCCCCGGCGCCCGCGGCGATCACGCCCGCGGCCACCGTACCCGCGGCGTCAGCGTCCCCGGCGCCCCCGTCTCCCGCGGCCCCGGCGCCGGCCTTCCCCGCGCCGATGTCTCCGATGTCGGCGCCCATGATCGCGCCCACTCGAGGGGCTCAAAATGCAGGCGCTCGCCCGCTTCTTCCTCCGACGCCCGAGCCCACGGCCACACCGGTCCCGAAGTTCGCGCCCAGTGTAGCCGCGCTGGCTTCGAGCGGCAGCCCGACGGCGGTGTTCGTGCCCGCGGTACCCGCGCCGCCTCGCCCACTGCCCGCGCCCGTCGCTCCAGGCGTCGCCCCGCCCGCGGCCTCCTCCGTGGCGGCCTCCGCGGTTGCCCTCAGCGCTCCCATCGACGCGAAGTTGAGCAGCCCCGTTCTCGAGGCCCAGCGACAGCTCATGGCTCGACTGCTCGCCCTGTGGGGAATGGTGGACGCCTCCGCCGATCGAGCGCTCCCGGCATGGCCGACGTTGCCGGACGGCAGCCTCGACATCGCCGGAACGGCGGCGCGCTATCAGCTCGCGGCGACCTATCTGCCCTCGACGTCGCTCGGCGATCTCCGCGCCATCGGGCTGCCCGCGCTCGTCGAGCTCGCCGACGCGCCGGCCGGGCGCCCCTACCTGCTGAGATCGATCGGGGCCGAGACGGCTGCCCTCATCTCCCCGTCCGGCGAGGAGGCGCGCTTCGCCCTCAACTCGCTCGATCCCGCGTGGACACGCTCCGCCTGGATCGTGTGGCGCAATGTCGATCAGCTCCCGCCTGATCCATGGCAGGCCATGAACCCGACGGTGCTCACCACCATCGCCCTGCGCCTTCAGAGGCTCGGATACCTGACGGGGCCTCTTCCCGGGACCTATGACGGCCGATTCCAGCAAGCGGTGCGGCGATTCCAGAAGGCGGTGGGGGGACTGCAAGAGGATGGGGTGGTCGGTCCGCGGACGACCATGGCGCTCTCCCGCGTGGTCGGCGGCCGCTTCAGCCCCACCATCCTCGAGGGCGGCGCCCAGTGAGCCGTCTGGCTGACCGTCTGATGGGCATGGATGAGCGCCGGGCGCCCCGCCCCGGCCTGGGGGGTATCCCCCACCTGGGGGAGTCGGCCGAGCCACGCCGTCAATGGCTTATCGCGGGGACTTTGGTTATCCTGGTTCTGATGGGTATTCTCGCCGCCGGAATCGTGCTTCGACCCCATCCGATCTCGTCCCGGTCCGTCGTCGAGCCGGTCAGAGCGGCCACGGCAGCCGATGCGGCGGCGCTCGAAGTGCCCCGGCCCGCGTCCGTCGTGGATCGGGTGGCGCGCCTGATGCGCGAGGGCACCGACGCCGCGCAGAGCGGCCAGATGGACGAGGCCGCGACCGCCTTCCGCAAAGCCGTCGACCTCGACCCCACCGACGCCGAGGCCTGGAATAACCTGGGCGTGGTCCTCGTTCGCGCAGGCGACACGGGCAAGGGAATCGAATGCTTCCGCCGGGCCCTGCGCGCCGTCCCGACCCACTCGGAGGCCCACCGCAATCTCGCCGTGGCCCTCGACCGGCAAGGGCGGACGGCGGAGGCGACGCGACACTACCGCGCGTTTCTCTCGCAGAAGGGCGCGGGCGGCATCGAGCGCGCCCAGGTGCTCGCCCGCCTCGAAGAGCTGGGAGCGCGCAGGGCGAGCGAATGAGCACGGCACCCGATCGCTGGGCGTGGAGCCCGCTGGGTCAGATGCTCGTCAACGACAAGATTCTGTCCACCGAGCAGCTCAACCAGGCCCTCGAGCGGCAGCGCAAGACCCGGGAGCGGCTGGGCCAGATCCTCATCGACATGAAGCTGATCGACGAGGACATCCTGCTCAAGTACCTGGGCGCGCAGTTTCGCAAGGACCCCATCACCCGTCAGGACCTGGCCGCCCTCGACCCCGACGTCGTCAAGCTCGTGTCCGAGGAGGTGGCCCGGCAGTACGGGGTGATCGCGGCGGAGCGCTCGGGCCGGCGGCTCATCGTCGCCACGGCCGACCCGCTGAACGTCATGGCCATGGACGATCTCCGGCGCGCCACCGGCCTCGAGGTCGATTTCCGCATCGGGCCGGCCAGCGCCATCCAGGAGGCGATCGAGAAGACGTACCGCAAGGTCACCCAGGTCGTGACCTCCGAGGGCCTCGACGACGCCCTCAAGGTCGACCTCGGCCTCAACATCGGCCCCGTCACGAGCGTGGCCGAGGGCGTGGTCGACATCAAGCAGCTGCAGACGCAGGCCGACGACCCGCCCGTGGTGCGCGTGGTCAACTACCTCCTGGGCCGCGCGGCGCTCGACGGCGCCTCCGATATCCACGTGGAGCCCCACGACGACCGCACGCGCGTCCGGTACCGCATCGACGGTCTCCTCTTCGATCTTCTCGAGATCCCGCGCCAGCTCCACCTCGCCGTGGTCTCCCGCATCAAGATCATCTCCCGGCTCGACATCGCCGAGCGGCGCCTGCCCCAGGACGGGAGCTTCTCCTCCCGCATCCACGGCCAGGAGTTCGACTTCCGCGTCTCCACCCTCCCCACCCTCTATGGCGAGAAGGTCGTGCTCCGGCTCCTCGAGAAGGCGGCGGTGGTGGAGCGCTACAGCATCGAGAACCTCGGCTTCGAGCCGGAGCAGCTCGAGCTGTTCCTGAAGGGCGTGCGGCGTCCCTGGGGCATGGTGCTCATCACCGGTCCCACGGGCAGCGGCAAGTCCACCACGCTTCACACCGCGCTCAAGTTCATCAAGTCCCCGCGCAAGAACATCGTCACCGTCGAGGA
>DASQAK010000009.1:0-6246 GCA_035635755.1 Candidatus Methylomirabilota bacterium
CCAGATCAAGGCCTCCATCCGCAAGGTCGCCTCCGGCGTGGACGTGGTCATCGTGGAGATCGGCGGCACCGTGGGTGACATCGAAGGCCTGCCCTTCCTGGAAGCCGTCCGCCAGTTCAAGAAGGACGTGGGCAAGGACAA
The DNA here is from genome assembly GCA_035635755.1 of Candidatus Methylomirabilota bacterium. Classification (GTDB taxonomy): domain Bacteria; phylum Methylomirabilota; class Methylomirabilia; order Rokubacteriales; family CSP1-6; genus AR37. The sequence goes on from DASQAK010000009.1 coordinate 142, forward strand.
CGTCATCTATGTCCACCTGACCCTCGTGCCCTTCATCAGCGCGGCGGGCGAGCTCAAGACCAAGGCGACGCAGCACTCCGTCAAGGAGCTGCGCGCCATCGGTATCCAGCCGGACGTGCTCCTCTGCCGCACGGACAAGGAGCATCCTCTCACCCCCGGGACCAAGTCCAAGATCGCGCTGTTCTGCGATGTCGAGGAAGAGGCGGTGGTGGCCGCGCGGGACGTGGACACGATCTACGAGGTGCCCCTGGCCTTCTCCGAGCAGGGTCTCGACGAGAGCATCATCAAGATGCTCGGGCTGCCCCAGCGACCTGCCGACCTCGGGCGCTGGGAGGAGATCGTCCGCCGGGTCAAGGCGCCGCGGAGCCGCGTGCGCATCGGGGTGATCGGCAAGTACATCGAGATCAAGGACGCCTACAAGAGCCTCTACGAGGCGTTGACCCATGGCGGCATCGCCCAGGAGGCCGCGGTGGATCTGGCCTGGGTCGACGCGGAGCGGCTCGAGCGCGAGGGCCTGGCCGGCCACGTCGCCGGTCTCGACGGGATCCTCGTCCCCGGGGGCTTCGGCGATCGCGGCATCGAGGGCAAGATCCAGGCGATTCGATACGCGCGAGAGCACAAGGTGCCCTACTTCGGCATCTGTCTCGGCATGCAGTGCGCGGTCATCGAGTATGCCCGCCACGTCTGCGGCCTCGACGGCGCCAATTCCACGGAGTTCAATCCCACGCCCGAGCACAACGTGATCGACCTCCTGCCCGAGCAGCGGAACATCACCGACAAGGGGGGGACGATGCGGCTGGGGCTCTACCCGGTGATGCTGACCGAGGGCAGCGGCGCCTCCCGCGCGTACGGGCAGGGCGTGATCCAGGAGCGCCACCGCCACCGCTATGAGGTCAACAACGACTACCTGCCCGCGCTGGAGAAGAACGGGCTCCGGATCTCGGGGATCTGGGCGGAGAAGCAGCTCGTGGAGATCATCGAGCTGCCCGATCACCCCTGGTTCGTGGCCGGGCAATTCCACCCGGAGTTTCTCTCCAAGCCCTGGGCCCCGCATCCGCTCTTTGCCGCCTTCATCCGCGCGGCCCTGGACCACCAGGCCGTGAGCCACCGGGCCAAGACATGACTGCGGAGCCGCGTCCGGTCACGGTGGCGGGAGTGACCATCGGCGGCGGCGCGCCCCTGGCCCTCATCGGCGGGCCCTGCGCCATCGAGGACGAGCGTCACGCCCTCATGATGGCCGAGCGGCTCCAGCGCGTGACGTCCGCGGCCCGGGTGCCCTTCATCTACAAGTCGTCCTATGACAAGGCCAATCGCTTCTCCGTCCACTCCTATCGTGGGCCCGGACTCGAGGAAGGGCTGCGCATCCTCGCCCGTGTCAAGGAGACGAGCGGGCTGCCCGTCCTCTCCGACGTGCACGACGTCTCCGAGGTGGGGCCGGCCGCCGAGGTGCTCGACGTCCTCCAGGTGCCCGCCTTCCTGTGCCGGCAGACGGATCTCCTTCTCGCCTGCGGGGGAACGCGCAAGCCCGTGAACGTCAAGAAGGGGCAATTCGTGGCTCCCCGCGACATGGGCAACGTCGTGGACAAGATCCGCTCCACGGGCAACGAGGCGATCCTGCTCACCGAGCGCGGGACGTCCTTCGGCTACAACAATCTCGTGGTCGACTTCCGCGGGCTCCCCATCATGCGGAGCTTCGGCTACCCGGTGATCTTCGACGCGACCCATGCCGTCCAGCTGCCGGGCGGGGCGGGGGACCGCTCGGGCGGGGAGCGGCAATACGTGCAGGCCCTCGCGCGGGCCGCCGTCGCCGTCGGCGTGGACGCGCTCTTCATGGAGATCCACGAGGATCCCGATCGCACCATGCCCGATGGGCGGCCCTTGTCGGACGGGCCGAACATGCTCCGCCTCGACGACCTGCCCCGGCTCCTCGACGAGCTCGCGGCCATCCGCGACGGGCTCGGGAAGGTCGGCCCGTGATCGACCGGATCCGCCTCCTGGCCATGGCCGATCGGGTCCTGCGGCTCGAGGCGGAGAGCGTGGCCGCCCTGCGCGAGCGGCTCGACGAGCGGTTCGTGCGGGCGGTGGAGCTGATGCATGGCTGCCGGGGCCGCATCATCGTCACGGGCATCGGCAAGAGCGGCATCATCGGGCGCAAGATCGCCGCCACCCTCGCGAGCACGGGGACGCCCGCCTACTTCCTGCATCCCGCCGAGGGCGTCCACGGCGATATCGGCATGATGGCCAGGGGGGACGTGGTCCTGGCCCTGTCCAACTCCGGAGAGACGGACGAGGTCCTGGCCGTCCTCCCCGCCATCAAGCGCCTGGGTGTCGCGCTCGTCGTGCTCACGGGCAGCGTCAGCTCGACGCTCGCCCGCCAGGCGGACGTGGCGCTCGACGTGGGCGTGGGCGAGGAGGCGTGCCCGATGAACCTGGCCCCGACCTCGAGCACGACGGCGGCGCTCGCCATGGGTGACGCGCTCGCCATGGCCCTCCTCGATCTTCGGGGGCTCGGTCCGGAGGACTACGCCGCCCTCCATCCCCGCGGGTCCCTCGGCTGGAAATCGCTCTTCCGCGTGCGCGACCTCATGCATACGGGCGACGCCGTTCCCATCGTCCGGGACAGCGCCACCATGAAAGAGGCGATCGAGGAGATGAATGCCAAGCGGCTCGGCATGACCACGGTGGTGGACGCGGCGGGGCGACTCCTCGGCGTGATCACGGACGGCGACCTGCGGCGCCAGCAGCTCGTGCACGGCGCCCTCCTCGATCGGCGGGCGGGCGATTGCATGACGCCCGATCCCAAGCGGATAGGCCCCGACGAGCTCGCGGCGCGCGCCCTCGCCCTCATGGAGGGTGTGATCACGAGCCTCGTCATCGCGGACGAGCGTGGCCGCCCGGCCGGCGTGATCCACGTCCACGACATCCTGCGCGCGAAGATCGTGTGAGGGTCAAGCCCCCGGCTTCGGCCGCCCGCATCCAGCTGCTTGTCCTTGACGTGGACGGCGTGCTCACCGACGGAACCCTCGTCTTCGGCTCCGCGGGCGAGGAGACCAAGCGCTTCCACGTGCGCGACGGCTACGCGATGCAGGCGGCCGGGCGCGCCGGACTGGCGATCGCGGTCATCTCCGGCCGGGCTTCGGCGGCCGTCACGCGCCGGATGACGGAGCTGGGCGTGGTCGAAGTCCACCAGGGCGCGAGCGACAAGACCGAGGTCCTCCGCGACATCCTCGCGCGGCTCCGTCTGAAGGCTTCGGCGGCTGCCGTGATGGGCGATGACCTTCCCGATCTGCCGCTCATGCGAATGGCGGGCCTTGCCCTTGCGCCCGCCGATGCCGTGGTGGAAGTGAAGCGTGCTGTCGGCTGGGTTTCCAGATCTGACGGCGGGCGCGGGGCTGTCAGGGAAGCTATTGAAATGTTGCTCCGCGCACGGAAGGCTTGGCCGCCGAAGATTTAGGCTTCAACCCCCCTACCTTTGGTGTTTGCCTCGGTGGGGGCTCTATGCTAGCGTGGTACCGAACTTGCATATGCAAAAGACCGCCACCGGCATTCTCCTCGGAGTCGTCCTCTTCGTGACGATCGTCGTCGGTGTCCTCATCGTCAAGGGACATCGGGCCGCGGCGCCGCCTCCGGATATCGTTCCCGCCCAGTCCGATCAGCAGATCAGGGAGATCCACCTTCAAGAGGACGGCAAGACCGGCTATCGGTGGAGCCTGGACGCCGAGCAGGCAGATTCCTACGACAGCACGGGCAAGACGCTCCTGCGCAAGGTCGTGCTCGCCATCGAGGAGCCGACGCGGAAATGGACCATCACCGGGGACGAGGGTGATCTCGTCCAGCAGACGCGCGACGTCGAGATGCGCGGCCACATCGTGCTGACCTCGAGCGACGGACTGAGGCTCGAGACCTCGCGGCTCCTCTGGAGCAACTCGGAGAGCCGCGCCTGGACCGACGAGCCCGTGACCGTGTATCGCTCGGGGGTCGTCGTCACGGGGAGCGGCCTGGACACGCGCCCGGCCGAGGAATTCACCGTTATCCGCGGCCCCGTGCGGGCGACCTTTGCCGGCGCGAAAGGCGGCGCCAGGCAAGCGGCGGCGGCGCCCGCTCCTCCGCCGACCAGGCGAGCGCGGCCATGAGCCTCGGCGGGAGGGCGACGATGGTCGGGCTGATGATCGTCCTCGGGGTGCTCGTCCTCGCGCGCTCCCCGGAGGCCCAGCCGACGGCGCCCAAGCCACGTCCCGCCGCCCCGTCCCCCGCGCCGTCTGCCGATGGCAAGAACGCGCCGGTGACCGTGAACTCCGACACCCTCGAGAGTCTCCAGAAAGAGGGGCTGGCCGTCTTCAAGGGCAATGTGGTGGCGCGTCAGGACAACTCCATCCAGTACGCCGACCGCATGGAGGTCTACACCGACGCCAAGACGAAGAGCATCGAGCGCGTGGTGTCCACGGGCAACGTCAGGATCATCACGCGGGACTGCCGCATGGGCACGGCCAATCGGGCCGAGTACTATGACGTGGAGCAGCGGGTGGTGCTGATCGGCAACGCCCGGGTCTGGCGCGAGGACAACGTCGTCACGGGCGAGCGGATCACCATCTATCTCGCGGAGGACAGGAGCCTGGTGGAGGGCGGCAAGCAGGAGCGGGTCAAGGCCATCTTCTATCCTTCGGCCCAGGATCGACCCAAGACGGACATCAAGGCGGGGCCGGGCGGCCCCGTCTGCCCATGACATCGGGCGCCGCGCGGAGCCAGTGAGTGGAAGGACTCATCGCGCAGAGCTTGAGGAAGCGCTTTCGGAATCGTCTCGTGGTGGATCGGGTCACCCTGGACATTCATCGAGGCGAGGTGGTGGGGCTGCTGGGACCCAACGGTGCGGGGAAGACGACGTCCTTCTATATGATAGTGGGGCTGCTCCGCGCGGATGGTGGACGGATATTCCTGGAGGGGCGTGAGGTGACCGATTTGCCGATGTACAAGCGGTGCCGGCTGGGCATGGGATATCTGCCCCAGGAGTCCTCCGTGTTCCGCAAGCTGACGGTGGAGGAGAACCTGCTCGCCATTCTCGAGACCCTGGACCTCAGCCACCACGAGCGGCACGCGCGCCTCGAGGAGCTCCTGGCCGAGCTCGACCTGACCCGGCTCGCCAGCCACAAGGCCTACACGCTGTCCGGGGGCGAGCGGCGACGGCTGGAGATCACGCGGGCCCTCGTGACCAACCCCCGCTATCTCCTCCTCGACGAGCCGTTCACGGGCATCGATCCCATCGCCATCGGCGACATCCAGGAGATCGTGGGGCGCCTCAAGGAGCGCGGCATCGGCGTCCTCATCACGGACCACAACGTGCGCGAGACGCTGGCCATCACCGACCGCGCCTATATCCTCTACAACGGACAGATCCTCGCCTCCGGCACCGCCGCGGAGCTCGCGCAGAATCCCCGGGCCCGCGAGATCTATCTCGGCGAGAAGTTCTCCCTTTGATGCTACCCAAGCCGCGATCCATACCGCGACCCATGCGAGCCTGACCCATGCGTCTTTCTCTCCGCACCACCCAGCGGGTCGTGATGACCCCGCTCCTCCAGCAGGCCATCCAGCTCCTGCAGCTGTCCACGCTCGAGCTCGAGCAGGTCGTGCGCAAGGAGCTGGAGGAGAACCCGCTCCTCGAGGAGCTGCCCGAAGAGAAGCAGGAGGTGGACGGCGAGGCGGCCACGGCCACCGCCGCGGACGGAACGGAGATCGCCCCCGCTCCCGCTCCCACCGAGCCGCAGTCCAAGGAGACCTCCTCCGTCGACGGGGAGCGCGCGGACGATCTGCCCTTCGATCTGACCTCGGCCGTCTTCGACCAGCAGGACGAGCGGACGCCCGTCTCCACGGAGGAGCGCGAGGACCTGCCCTTCGAGAACCTCGGGCGCACGGCTACCTCGCTCGCCGAGCACCTCGAGGAGCAGCTGCGGCTGGCCAGCGCCGAGCCCCGGAGGGTGGCCATCGGGGAGGCCATCATCGGCAATCTCGACGAGGACGGCTACCTCCGCGCCGAGGTGGACGAGATCGCCAAGGGGATGGGGGTGACCGCCGCGGAAGTCGAGTCCACCCTGCGCATCGTTCAGGGCTTTG
>DASQAK010000010.1:0-53077 GCA_035635755.1 Candidatus Methylomirabilota bacterium
GCGGCCCCATACAAGGGGCCACGCAGGAATCCCCTTGACTCGTTGTCGCTTCGGGACGATTGTCAGGCGCATCGAGCGGGAAATTTCCCATCACATTCGCGAGGAGACGAGACGATGCTGACCAAGGACCTGGAAGCGTTCTTCGACGGCTGGAACCGCCACGACGTCGACTCCATCATGACCTTCATGGCCGACGACTGCGTCTTCGAGACCACCGCGGGCAAGGAAGCCTGCGGCACGCGCTACGCGGGCCGGGACAGTGTCCGCGACGCCTTCGCGAGGGTGTTCAAGATGTTCCCTGACGCGAAGTTCGGCGACGCGCGCCACTTCGTGGCCGGCGACCGCGGCCTCTCGGAATGGCTCTTCACGGGCACCACGGCCGACGGCAAGAAGGTGGAGGTCAACGGCTGCGACGTCTTCACGTTCGCCAAGGGCAAGATCGCCCTCAAGAACTCGTTCTTCAAGAACCGCAGCGCGTGAGGGGGCGCCTTCCCGCTAGCTCTTGAAGCCGATTCTCTTGTGGCCGCCGTCGCAGAACGGCTTGTTGGCCGAGGCGCCGCAGCGGCAGAGGAAGATGTCGCCGGTTTTGGCCGGGAGGGGATTGCCCTGGGCATCCAGGACTTCGCACTCCCCCTTCACCATGAGGGGGCCGTCCGGAATCGGCTTGACCGTGATCGACATGCGCGTCTCCTTTTCCTGAGAGAAATGTGAACCGCCGAGCCCGAGTATACTCCATGCGATGAGCACCATGGCCGACCGGCTGATCGAGGCGATGGCCAGGTCCGCGCCGCGACAGTATGGCAAGGAGCGGGTGACCGAGCTCGCGCATGCGCTGCAGTGCGCCGAGCTGGCGGCCGGCGCCGGCGGCGACGAGCAGATGATCCTGGCCTGCCTGGTCCACGACGTGGGGCGCTACGCGGTGGCCCAGGAGGAGATCAGCGATGCGCTCGTGGAGAGCGGGCCACGCCCGGGGAAGGTGCGCGGCCACCACGAGGCGGGCGCCGATCTGATCGCTCCGTATGTTCCCGAGCGCGTGGCCTTTCTCGTGCGGGCCCATGCCGACGCCAAGCGCTATCTCTGCGCCGCCGATCCTGGCTACTACGACACGCTCTCCAAGGGTTCGAAGCATACGCTGGCCCTCCAGGGCGGCATCATGACGGCCGACGAGGCGGTGAGCGTCGCGACCCATCCCTGGTGGCCGGACGCGCTGCGCCTCCGGCGCTGGGACGACGAGGCCAAGATCGTGGGCAAGGCCACGCGCCCGCTCTCCGCGTGGGAGCCGCTCTTGAGGAAGTACTTCCCGGAGCTGACGGCCGCTCACTAGGCTCTCGCCGCCGGACCTCGGCCCACCACCACAGGTGGATTGCCGGCTTGGCGCGCTTCCAGTGCTAGAATCGAAGCTGATCCCCTCACGAGGAGGTTCACGGGAAGCTTCATGGACTCTTCGAGCCTCGAAGCCAGAAACCTGATCAATGCACCGGCCGCCGATACCGCCCCGGAGCCCCCGGACCTCGAGACGAAGCCGGCGGTGAGAGAGCAAACCGTGGGCCGGCGTGCCAACGCGGCGAGCGGCGCGGATCGCACGTGGCAGAAGCGGCTGTTGCCCGTGATGGTGGGCCTGCTCGTCACCTTGACCGCGTTCTTCTTCGTGGCCAGCTTCGTCCAGCTCTACTACCTGCAGACCCGGATCGAGCGCGCGCCTCGACTTGACCTCGGCCCGGCCATGGCCTCGCTCGACGAGATCGCGAAGGATGTGCGGGACGGAAAGGTCGGGGATCAGCTCGCCTTCAACAATCGGCTCGAGTATGCGCGATGGAAGACCTTGGCGCTCCTGGAGGCCAACGCGCTCCAGCGCCGGTATCACCATGCGGGCGTCTTGCTGATCTCGAGAATCTGGACCCGCTACCTGGGATTCGTGACGGGCACCATCCTGGCCATGGTGGGCGCGGCCTTCATCCTGGGCAAGCTCCAGGAAGCATCCTCGAACCTCGGCGCGGAAGGCGGTCTCTGGAAGGTCTCCCTGACCACGGCGTCGCCTGGCCTCGTGCTGGCGACGCTGGGTACGGCGCTCATGCTGGCGACCCTGGCCACGAGCATGGACCTGCTGGTGAACGATGGCCCCGTCTACCTACGAGACCAGCCGGGCACGGCCGCCAGCGCGCCTCCGCCCCCGCTCGCCCGTGAAGACACGGCACAGAAGCCGCGAAGCGACGCGGATATTCTCAAGGACCTGAAGAACCCGGGCGCGCCGAAGAAGTAAAACGGTGCTCCCCGCGCAACCGCATCACCGTCCAGCAAGGAGGCCTTCTGTGTGGCGGCTCGGTGTGACCTCGCGTGTCGTGCTCGCCGCGGTCCTTGCCGGTCTGGCGCTGGTTCCTGCCGGTGCCGCTTCGGCGGACGCCGATCTCGACCGGATCGAGGCGATGTGGGCCCGAGGGGACTATGCGAGAGCCACCCAGGAGCTCATCAACTATCGCGAGCGGACCGGCGTCCGGACACCGCAGCTCGATTACATGATCGCGACCAGCGCGTGCCGCATGCGCGATCGGCGCCAGCTCGGCAATGAATTCTTCGCCTGGATCCTCCAGAACTACAACCTGAGCCCTTCGATCCGTACGCAGGTCGAGACGCAGCGGCAAATGTGCTCAGCGAGCGCCGCGCCGGAGCGGCTGCCGATGACCGCTCCCCCCGCCATGGTCGGCATCGCCTACCATGGCAAGGGCGGCACGGGCTATGAGTCCCAGCCCGCCGGCAATCGCGCGAGTACGCTGGCCGTGGCCATCCCACGGGAAGAGTTCACGAGGCGACTATTCGTCCCGGCGGATTCCAAGAAGGCCGTGCTCGCCGTCGCCAAGGAGCTCGGGCCTGAGTTCGAGGTCCAGGCGGTCGGTCACTTCGTTCTCGCAGGCCCGTGGGACGTCGCCCGTCCGTCCGTGGGAATTCTCAATGCGGCGGCGCCCAATCGAGCCAATACCCAGGGGCCGCCGCCCAATGCGCCGCTGGGAGCGCAGGCGCCGAATCAGCCCGCCCGCAAGTCGGCGGCACAGAGCCCGCGGCAGGATCTAACGGACCCACGGGATATGGTCCAGCAGATGGCGCCCACCATTGCCTCCAGCGCGGCTGATCTGAAGAAGGTCGGCGAGAGCCTGGAGGACTACCTACGCTTCTTCGTCTCGGAGTACGGGATGCGGCCGCCCTCCTTTCTGATCACTGTGTATTTCGCGGGAGACCGGACGCAGCTTTGGGATCTGGCCAGGAAACTGCACGGCATCGCGTTGGCTCCCGGCAGCATCGGGTATTCGTTCCCCTCCGATCAGAGCATGGTGGGATGGGCAGACGGCAAAGCGTACGGCACCTTCGCGCACGAGCTGTTTCACGTCATGGTGCGCAACAACTTTGGAGACATTCCGCCCTTCCTCGATGAAGGCATGGCGGCCTTGTACGAAGTCTCCGGGTTCGAAGGCACCCGCGCCGTCGGCGTACCCAACTGGCGCGGCGCCATCTTGAGCAAGTCCTGGGCGGAGCGTCCACGGATCAAGGACCTGGTGCAGATGAACCGGAGCTCCTTCGATGACATCGCGGGGCCGTCCGACCAACTGGTTCCCGGGGAAAAGCAAAGCGCGAATCACGCGACGGCACGGTACTTGATGCTGTACTTCCAGCAGCGGGGAGAGCTTCTCCCCGTCTACAAAGCCTTTCTCAATCGGAAGGTGAATGACCGCCCCGCGGCCCAGAGTGTCCTGCTCCTCGAATCCGTGCTTGGACGCTCGCTCGATACCGTGGATGCGGAGTTTTCCGCCTGGTTCAAGGCGCTTCCGCCCTGAGCCGGGCGGCGCGCGACTACATTCCGCCGCCCCCGCCTCTGAGCTCGAAGGACGACACGGACACGCGATATCCGGCCCCCGTCACGGGCAGGGCCACGTCGAAGTAGACGCGGTCGAAGGCGTTGACGACGCCGAACACCACGCCGTAGGTCTTGCCGATCACGCCGCCCTGCGCGTCGAGGATCTCGACGAGCAAGCGGACGTCCGTGGCGCCGGTGGGGCGCGTGTTGTAGACATAGCCCTCGAGGATGGGGGCGCCCTTCCGACTCTTGCCCGCCTGCCATTCCACGCGGAACTGGGCTTCCGTCTTCGGCGTCGCGTAAGTCTGCGCCGCGGCCCCGCCCGCGCCCCCCACGAGCATGAGCGCCACCGCCGTGGCCACGCCGAGACGCCGCGCGGTCATTGGCCGGTGGCGAAGGTGTCCCAGGAGAGCACACGCACGCGATAGCTCGCGCCCGTGGTCTGGATGGGCACCTCGAAGTAGAGCCGGTCACGCGAGAGCACACTGCCGAGGGCCTCGCCATGGGCCTGGCCGATGACCTGGCCCTGGGCATCGAGCGTCTCGACGAGCAAGCGCGGATTTCCCACGCCGCCGGCGCCGTCGTTATAGAGATAGCCCCAGACGATGGGGACCCCTTTCTTCGACTGGCCCGCCTGAACCTCCGCGCGAAAGCGACCCGCGCCCATCTGGGCGTGGGCGACGGCGGCGAGCAGGATCAAGCAGGCCGCGACGCTGAAAGCGAAAGCGGCCCGACGACGAGCGCCTACTGTCCGCCGGCGCACTTGAGCCACGAGTCGGCCGAGACGCGATAGGCTGGTCCCGCAACCTTGATGGGGACCTCGAAGTAGACGTGATCGTCTCCGCCCACGTAGCCGGGGACGAAACCGGTGTAGCTGGCGATGACGTTGCCCTGGGCGTCGAGCGTCTCGATGAGGAGGCGGATGTTGCAGTAGCCGGACATCGCCCGGGCGGTGTTGACGTAGCCCGTGATGAGCGGCTTGCCTGATCGAGTCTGGCCGGGCTGCCAGTCGAGGCTCAGCTTGGAGTCGTAGGCGGCGCCGCCCACGCTGGCCGCGCTGGCGGCGCTGGCCTCGGCCGCTCCCAGCACCAGGGCCAGGGCCACGATGCCGCCCGCGATCATGATTTTCGCGACACGCGTGCCCACGCCCTTAAGAAGCCGAGAGAGGGGCAAAGGGTTCCCAGAAGCCATCTACCGCCGCCCCCCCGCCAGTCGGAGCGCCTCGGGTAGCCCGCGCAGCCGTCCCATGGCCAGCACGCCCAGCGCGGGACCGAGGGCGAGCGAGGCGAACGCCCAGCGCCAGCCCACGACGCGCACGACGGGCGGGATGAGCCAGATCGAGATCATGGTCAGCGCGAAGCCGACGCACGTCTGGGCGGTGAGGGCGGTGCCGACATAGGCGGGAGGGGAGAGCTCGGTGACGGCGGTGGAGAATTGCGCTGAATCCGCGATGACGGTGACGCCCCAGAGCACGGCGAGCCAGAAGGTGAGGGCGGGCGGGCCGCCGAAGGAGAGCCCGATGAGCGCGGCACAGAGCCCCGAGAGCGCCATGGCCCCCATGGTCAGCGTGGTCCGTCCCCAGCGATCCGCGAGCGCGCCGCCCGCATAGGCACCCAGGGCGCCCCCCACGCCCATGGCGGCGAAGGTGGCCGCGGGCGAGGAAAGGCCGAGATAGCTGCCGCCGCCGCGCGCCTCCAGGCTGGCCCCGAGAAAGAGGCCGAGCCAGGTCCACATGGCATAGAGCTCCCACATGTGGCCGAAATAGCCGAAGCAGGCCAGACGCGGCCCGCGCTCGCGGAAGACGGCGGCGGCCATGCCGAGATCGAAGCGCGCTGCGGGAAAGCGATCGGGCCCTTCGTGCACGAAGCGCCAGACGACGAGCGCGCTGGCAAGGGCCAGCGCGGAGGCCGCGAGCAGCGTGCCCCGCCACGGCAGCTCGGTGACGCCACGGATCAGATGAGGCGCGGCGGAGCCCACGGTGAGCGCGCCCACCAGGATGCCGATGGCGAGCCCGCGGGAGTCGCGGAACCACGTCGCGACGATCTTCATGGCCGGCGGATAGGCGCCGGCCATGCACAGACCCGTGGCGAAGCGGAGGACGAGCGCGGGGACCAGGCTCTCCACCCCCAGGGCCAGCGCGGCATTCAGGGCGGCGCCGACGAGCGCGCTCCAGCCCATGAGGGCTCGCGGCGAGACGATGTCCGGAAGATTGGCGAGTGCGGAGCCGAGCGTGCCCAGGATGAAGCCGGCCTGCACGGCGATGGTGAGCCCCGCGCGTCCGCCGTCCCCGAGCGCCCACTCGCGCGAGAGCGCGGGAAGGACGGCCGAGGCGCTGAACCAGAGCGAGAGGGCCCCCAGCTCGGCGGCGGAGAGGAGGGCGAGAGCTCGCCAGCGGCCAGGGGCCGGGTCGGGCGGGGGCGGTTGGATCACAGTCGCTTTATTTGATGGTGTAGCCGCGCCCGGCCAGGCAGGCGTAGAAGGCTCGCTGGGTGTCGTTGAGACCCTTCTCGTAAAGGTAGGGGCCGCCGAGCATGGCGCCCGTTCCGCCGCCGGCGATGGCGCCAACGGATGCGCCCGTCCCCACCACGCCTCCGCTGATTCCCGCCGCGGCGCCCAGCCCCGCGCCGAGGGCCCCGCCCACGATGAGCCCCGTGAGGGCCCCGGCCGTCATCGAGCCTCCCGGATCGTAGTTCGTCTGCTTCTGTGCCTGGAGCCCGCACTCGTAACGGTCGTGATCCAGCGTCTCGCTGCTCTGGCCCTGGCCGGGCAGGACCTGATAGCGGGGCACGTGCGACACGCACGCCGAGGTGAGAAGGAGCGCCACCGTCACCACCGCGGTGAGCGGCCGGCTGGAGAGTCGCGATGGGAAGCGCGGCGCACGCACAGACGCCATGGCGACGCAAGAATACCATTCCGGAGGCGGTTGACTGAAGCGCAGGCATCGCTTAGCATCCGAAAATGAACGCCACGCGCCAGACGCTCGAAGAGCATCTCGCCAAGCAGCAGGCTCTGCTGGCTTCTGACCAGGCACGCGGCATGGCGGTCATCATCAGCTGCATCGCCGCCGTCGCTGCAACCATTGCCCAGGAGCTCGCGCACGCCGCGCTCCGAGACCAGCTGGGCTACGCGGGCGGTTCGAACATCACGGGCGATCAAGTCAAGAAGCTCGATGTGTGGGGGCACGACACCATGCTGGCCGCCCTCCGCCAGAGCGGGGTCTGCGCAGCGCTCGTGTCGGAGGAAGCGCCCGAGCCCATCGAGATTCGGGAGGGCAAGGGGCCGCGCGGCGTCGTCGTGGCCTGCGATCCGGTGGATGGCTCGTCCAACCTCGATGTCAACGGCTCGGTGGGAACGATTTTCTCGGTCAAGCCGAGCCTCGGCTGGGATCCGGCCGGACCGGCTGCGCTCACCCCTGGGACCGACCAGCTCGCCGCCGGCTATGTCATGTACGGCCCCGCCACCGCGCTCGTCTACACGGCAGGCAATGGCACGCACGGCTTCACCATGGATCGCGAGACGGGCACGTTCTACCTGACCCATTCGAACATCCGGATTCCCAGGAAGGGCAAGGCGTACGGCATCAACGAGGGGAATATCTCGACCTGGCATCCGGGCCAGCGGGCCTTCGTGGAGTATCTGAAGACGCCGGACAAGGCCACGGGCCGGCCGTACTCGCTCCGCTATTCCGGGGCCATGGTCGCCGACGTCCATCGCACGCTCCTGGACGGCGGGCTCTTCATGTACCCTGCGGATATGAGCGACCCTACCAAGCCCAAGGGTAAGCTTCGTCTTCTCTACGAGGTGGCGCCCATGGGCATGGTCGTCGAGCAGGCGGGAGGACGCGCCAGCACGGGCACCGAGCGCGTGCTCGAGCTGAAGGCCACCGACTATCACCAGCGCGCGGCGATCATCGTGGGCAGCCCCGACGACGTCACGCTCGCCGAAGAATTCTACCGCCGGTAACAGAGAGAAAGGACGGCACGGCTATGGAAGCCCGCGTTCGCGAAATCCTTTCGTGGTATGCCAGCGACAGTCCCGGCACTCGCACCAACCTGGCGCGCCTCCTGAACCATGGGCGCCTGGCCGGCACCGGCCGCCTCGTCATCCTTCCCGTCGACCAGGGCTTCGAGCACGGTCCGGCGCGGAGCTTCGCCGTCAATCCGCCGGGCTACGATCCCTCGTATCACTTCCAGCTCGCCATCGCCGCCGGCTGCAATGCGTACGCGGCGCCCCTCGGCTTCATCGAGGCGGGGGTGGCGGAGTTCGCGGGCGAGATCCCGCTCATCCTCAAGATCAACAACCACGACCTCCTCCACGACGAGAAGGATCCGCTCTCCGCCGTGACGGGCTCCGTGAAGGACGCGCTCCGACTCGGCTGCGTGGCCGTGGGCTTCACCATCTACCCGGGCTCGGCCAATGCCCAGATCATGTACCAGCAGTGCCGCGAGATGATCGCGGAGGCCAAGGCCAACGGCCTCGTGGCGGTGGTCTGGTCCTATCCACGGGGCACCGACATCAGCAAGGAAGGCGAGACGGCCATCGACGTGGTCGCCTATGCCGCGCAGATCGCCGCCCAGCTCGGGGCGCACGTGATCAAGGTCAAGCCGCCCACCCAGCACATCGAACAGCCCGAGGCCAAGAAGGTCTATGAGAAGACCGGCGTGCCCATCTCGACCTTGGCCGAGCGCGTGCGTCACGTCGTCCAGTCGGCCTTCGATGGACACCGCGTGGTGATCTTCTCCGGCGGGGCCACCAAGGAGAACGACGAGGCGATCTACGAGGAGTGCCGGGGCATCCGTGACGGGGGCGGTTTCGGCTCCATCATCGGGCGGAACTCCTTCCAGCGGCCCAAGCCGCGGGCCCTCGAGTTCCTCTCGACCGTGATGAAGATCTACTCGGGCGAGCTGAAGTAGCCCGTCCCTTGGCCCTCGCGCCGGCAGTCACCGTTCCGACAGAGGCGCAGGTGCGCGAGTACATGCGCACCTTGTCCAACTGGGGCCGCTGGGGGAAGGATGACGAGCTCGGCACCATCAACCTGATCACGCCGGAGAAGCGCGCGGCGGCCGCGCGGCTCGTGAAGGACGGCGTGAGCGTGACCTGCGCGCGCCCCTGGAGCACCGAGCTGGCCGCCGACACCTCGGTGCAGCCGATGCGCTTCATGGTCGATTCGGGCGAGGGACGCGATCACGATTCGAACGAGCGGATCCTCCAGCGTCGCGGCGCCGCCGAGTTCATCGGCATGGTCTTCCACGGCTACAACATCACGCACGTCGACGCGCCCCCGCACTACTTCTGGGACGGCAAGTTCTACAACGGCCGGTCGTGCAACCTGGTGACCTCGCGCGAGGGCGCCACCGTCAACTCCGTCGAGGTGCTGCACGACGGCGTGGTGAGCCGCGGCGTGCTCCTGGATATCGCGCGCGCCCGCGGCGTGAAGTGGCTCGAAGCGGGGCAGGGGGTGATGCCCGAAGACCTCGAGGCCGCGGAGAAGGCGCAAGGGGTCCGTGTCGAATCGGGCGACATCCTTCTCGTGCGCACGGGTTTCTACGGGCGGCGTCTCGCGGAGGGTCCCGTGCATCCGATGGAGGCGGGGACGCCCGCCGTGCACGTCGCCTCCTGCCCCTGGCTGCGCGAGCGCGGCGTGGCCATGATCGGCTCCGACACCCATAACGACATCGCGCCGCTGCCCTACCCGGCGCTCGGCAACTCCTTCCACGTCGTCTGCCTGGTTGCCATGGGTCTCTGGCTCATCGACAACGGCAATCTCGAGGATCTCGCGCGGGCCTGCGCGGAGCGCAAACGCTGGGAGTTCCTGCTCACCGTCGCCCCCCTTCGTCTCAAGAACGTCACGGGCTCGCCCGTCAATCCCATCGCGGTGTTCTGAGGACGCCCGGCCCCGCCACCTCTCTGTAAGGTTTCTTTACAAGTCGCGGGGTCTCCGCCGGGAAGGATCATCCTGATTGCCTTGTTTATCGGGGTTTGCCTCGCACCGGGACCGCTGGAATTCTTTTTGCTCTCATCCTCTCGCCGCTGCGCCAAATGACAAAGCCGTAAAGCCTTGAGTCGTCGCCCCGAACGGGCTGACCTGGCCGATCGTGCTGAGGCCCTTGGTTTCCGGCGAACCCGAACGGTGAGGTTGGCATCGACGATGAGGGCGATCTGCGCATGGTGCAAAGCCGAGGGCCGACCAGGCGACCTCGGGGAGCGCGAGCCGTTCGATGATACGAGCGAGACGCACGGACTCTGTCCAGCTCACCTGGCGACGGTTCTTGCCCAGCTCCCCTCTCTCTCCTTTCCCGGCGTTCAGCTTCTCATCGTCGTGGAGAACGGGGACACCGGTCTCTTTCAGCATCTCTCTCGGAGCATGGCCGCCGTCGCCGGCGTGAAGGTCATCCGGGAGCGGCGACTCCAGGAGCAGCGACGAGCGAGCGAGTCCGTTCTCGTCGATCGACGCCGCAGCGATCGGCGGCAGTCCCGCGACGTCAGGCACTCCATGGGCTGCATGTTCGTCCGCTTCGGGCCGAAGGTCTCCACGTCCCGGCGCCTGCTCGATCCGGGGACGTGACCCGGAGCGTGGAGGCTTCTCCTCGCGTCGCTCCCGCTTGACTCCTCTGGACACGAGCCTAGACTGATCCCAGGAACTCAACCATCCCGGGAGGTCTCCATGCCCACCAAGGTGCGCGTGAATCTCGCCAACCCCCTCGAGTTACTGGAGCTCCCCGGTGTCGGCCCGCGTCAGGTCGAGGCCATCTTGAAGTTCCGCGCCGAGCACGGTCCCATCCAGGACGAGCGACAGCTTGCCACCATCCTCGGCGGGCAGGCCACAGCCACGACGCTCCGGGAACTGGCGGACTTTTCTCCCGCCGACGCGACGGCGCCCGAAGCTCCCGGCGCCTAGGTAGCTCGGAGGGGGGCTCCGCCCCCCTTCCGAAGCCTCCCCCCAAACAAGTTGCGCCGACGAAGCCGGCGCTCGAAGCGGAACAGTCCTGCTCGCGAGTGTGGGAAGGATTACCGGACAGGCGCCTAGCCTGTATCCCTGGTCTCCGCGCGGCGCGCCGCCGGCCAGTGTCGAAGGACCGGCGAGGCAAGGGGCAACGCGTGGCGGACGAGCGCGCCCAGGGCGGCGAGCCGGCGCTCGTGGCGTGTCGTCCACGGGAATCCGTACGCTTCGCGAATCGCCGGCGGGAGCAGGCCCACGGCGGGCAGCCGCGCCAGCGCGAGAAACGGGCGCAGCGGCCATGACCCGCGCGGCATGAGCACCTCGCGCGCGAGGGCGCGGGCCGTATCGGTGACCGCGATGTCGCCGCTCGCCACCATGCGCTCCATGTACGCGGAGAGCTCGCCGACGCTACCGGGCACAACACCGGGCGGGATGCCGAGGAGCGGCCCGCCCGCCCCCGCCTCCCGGCAGTACCGATCACGCTCCGCGGGCGTCAGCGGCGCCACGAAGCGCTCGTAGGTGAGGAGAAAGCTGTCCACCAGCGTGGCGTGGACCCAGGCGAGGAGCGCGGGATCATGCGCGCTGTAGGGGGCGCCGGGAGCGAAGGAGCCCGCGGCCTCGGCGAGCCGGCCGTGCACCCGATCATGTATTCGGTTGATGGCGGCGGCCGCCTCCCCGGCGGCTTTCGGGCCGCCGAAGGTCAGGGCCAGCATGGCGCGCAGCGTGCGCTTGAGCCGCTTGACGTGTCCGTGACGATCAGTGGCAAAGCCGCTGTGGTCGGCGACCCCCTGGGCGACGAGCGGATGGGCGAGCTGGAGCAGGATGGCCCGTCCCCAGCCGGCCAGCAGCACGACCTCGCGGTGGAGCCGCCAGGTCATGGGGGCGGGTGCGGGCTGATCCAGGGCGGCCATGGCCGTGACCTCCTGCCATCACGGTACCTGAGGGGCCGCCGGCCGGCCAGCCGAGAGGGGGGTCAGCCCCCTTTCGCCAATTCGTCACTCACGATTTCACAATTGGCGGGCTACGGTGTCTCATGGTCAAGGGTATGACGCAGGATCCCTTCGAGGCGGTGGTGGCCACACATCACGCCGAGATACACCGGTATCTCGTCCGCACCACCTCGCGCGCGGGGGATGCCGATGACTTGTCACAGGAGACTTTCGTGAGAGCGTACAGGGCCTATCAAGCGCTGCCCCCGGACGCCAATGTCCGGGCCTGGCTCTTCGCCATCGCCACCAACCTCTGCCGGAACTACTTCCGGTCGGAGAAGCGGCGGCGGCAGGCCATGGCCGTGGCGGCGGCCAACGCCTCGGAGCGCGGTCCCGTGTGGCCCGAAGGTGAGGCGATCGCCAATCAAGTCGGTGCCCGGCTCGACCGGATCGTGGCCGCGCTGCCCTTGAAGCAACGCCTGGCCTTCACGCTCCGAAAGGTCCACGAGCTCGAGTACGAGGCCATCGCCGAGAGCCTCCAGTGCTCGGCCGAGAGCGCCCGCGCCCATGTCTTCCAGGCCCTGAAGAAAATCCGGCGGGAGCTGCACGACCTGGCGGTCGTCCACGCGGAGCCCCAGTCGTGACGGACGCGAACCCGACCTGTCGCGAGATCGAGCGTGACCTGGTGGCGATGGCCGCCGGTGAGGCCGCGCCCGTGGCCGCGCGCGTGGTCGAGCGGCATGTCCTCCGCTGCCGCGAGTGCCGCGACGAGCTCGAGCGCTACCGCGTGCTCGAGGGTATGGTCACGGACCTTCGCCGCGAGCCCGTGCCGGGCGCCGACCCCGCGCTGTCGCGCGCCGAGCTCGAGTCGCGCCTGGCGGACATCCGCGCGCGCATGGTCGGCTACGGCATCTTCTCCTCGCCCCTCGGGAAGATTCTCATCGCCCGATCCGAGCTGGGGATCTCGCTCGTCGAGTACCTGGAGTCCGAGAGGGCGGGCACGTCGTATCTGGCCCGGCTGGCCGGGGGAGAAGTGAGAGAGGACAGGGCCGGCGTGGAGATGGTGTACCGCGAGCTCCTCGAGTACCTGGACCGTCGACGCACTCGCCTCGACTGGCCGCTCGACCTGCGCTGGGCGGGGAGCGATTTCCAGCGACGCGTGCTTGCCGCCACCGCCGAGCTGCCCTATGGCGCCGTCACCTCCTATGCGGGGATCGCGCGGCGCATCGGCACGCCGTCGGCGGTGCGGGCGGTGGCCCAGGCGCTCCGGCGCAATCCCGTGCCCATCGTCATCCCGTGCCACCGGGTGATCGGCAACGGGGGTGATCTCGTCGGCTATGCCGGGAACAAGATCTCGCTCAAGCGGACCTTGCTTTCGGTCGAGGGTGTGCCGGTGGCCGCCCGCGCCCGCAGGATCGAGCGCGACCACATGTACGTGCGGGCGGGAGCGGACAGGGAGTACTGCGTGCCCACCTGTGGGTCGCTGTCGCGCCAATCACTGGCCGGGCTCACCCTCTTTGGCTCGCGCGACCACGCCGAATCGGTGGGTCTCACGCCCTGCACGAGCTGCCGCCCCGATCTGCATCCTGTGTCCGTGTAGCGTCACCGTTCGCCGTCTCCTCGCCTTTCACACGCGCCCGCCTCCGGTGTCTTAGTGAGCAAAGGAAAGGAGGTCGACTGATGACGGCCTTGTTGACGACGCTGGTAGTGCTCCTCGTCCCGTTTCTCGCCATAAGCGCGCTGCTCGTTCTGGCCGAGCGACTACAAGACAGGCGCGAGCGCGCGCGGTACCGGCAGATCGCCCTTACCGATGCCATCCACCGCGAGCTGGGCGCCGTTGCCGCTCCGACCGTGCGCCAGCGACTCGGCGGCGGCTGGGCAGTTGCCATGGCCGTGCCGCTCGATCGGCCCGCCGCCGTGGCCGCCATCCTCCGGGTGACCGGGCAGTATTTCTCGCGAGAAGAGCAGGAGACCGTGCCCCTGGAGATCATCCTCACTCCCGAGACCTCGAGCGCGTGGCCTCGCGCTGCTCGCCCCATGGCGCCCCCGCGCGGCACTGCCGGCACGCCGCTCGCGGCCTGAGCCACGGAGGATCACGATCATGGACACGAACATTTACGCTTTGGAACGGTACGTGGAGATCAGGCTGGGCCAGCTTCGTTCTGACGCGGCGCGGGGTCGACTGCTGGCGTCGCTCCAAAGGCGTCCGCTCGGAGTGCGGGCGGCGCTGGCCCTTGCCCTCCTGCGGATGGGACGGCGGCTGAGCCGGCGGGGTCTCGTGGTGCCCCGGGCCGCCTGAGAGCCCGGCGGCCGACTTTTGCCTGGTCCTTTGGCCCGGCCCCGACGTATAGTGGACCGACCATGAGAGGCAGGCTGGTTTCGCGGCTCGTGACCTTCGTGGTAGCAGGCGCGCTGGTGCTCTCGCTGGCCGCTCCCGCCCGCGCCCAGCTCGACCCCATGACCCTCAGCCTGATCATCAGCGGGGCGCAGCTTCTCATGGGCGTGGTAAGCACGGTGGTCGTCGGCGGCGCCTACGAGTCGGGGAAGAGGAGCGGACCGGTCCCGCTCGGGACGCCCTGCGGCGTGCAGGACGGCGTTCCCCAGATATGCTGGACGCAGCCGGGGGGCGGGTACGAGGGCACGGACGTCCTGCCGTATTCGGCGCCCGTGCCGGTGGCGCCGCGCGTTCCCGGGCTCTCCCTGGACCTCGTGCTCCAGGAAGCCCAGCCCGTCGGGCCTGCCGTTCCCAGCCAGGGCCAGTAACGACTCCCGCGGAAACAGAAAAACGGCCGGCGGGTCATCCCGCCGGCCGTTCTGCTTTCCGCGGCCCCCTTTACTTCTTGCTGGCGTCGACCAGCTCGCCGAAGACGGCCCAGCGTTCCCCGTCGAACTTGGCGAGCTGCTCCTGCTCGACGGGCGCGAAGTCCGTCGGGCTCGTGTTGACCTTGATGCCGGGCAAGAGCAGCGGCAGCTCCACGTTGTGGAGATTCGCCGCCTGACGCATGATGTTCTCCCGCGAGAGATCATTGCCGCACTGCTTGAGCGTCTGCGTCAGCAGGATGGCGACATTGTAGGCGTAGGCATTGGACTGGTCATCGAGCGCTCCCTCCGGATAGTACTTCTTCATCCACGCCACCCAGTCCTGGAAGCCCTTGTCGTTCTTCCACTGCGGGTCGGTGATCTCCTTCATGTACAGCGCCGTGATCAGGCCCTTGGAGGCGTCCAGCCCGGCCGGCTTGAGCACGGTGCCCAGCGAGCTCGACACGTTATTCAGGAAATGCAGCGGCTTCCAGCCGATGTCGTGGGACTTCTTGATGGCCTGCACCGCGAACTTCGGGATCGTCACGTTGAAGAAGACGTTGGCCCCGCTGTTCTTCAGGTTGACGATCTGCGAGTCGATGGTGGGGTCGGTGACCTCGTGACTCTGCTCGAGCACGATCAACTTCTTGGCGGCGTCGCCCAGGCCGTCCTTGAAGCCCTTGACGTAGTCCTTGCCGTAATCGTCGTTCTGATACAGGATGCCGACCTTCGCGTCAGGCACGTTCTTGAGGACGTAGGCCGCGTAGATCCGGCCCTCCGTCTGGTAGTTGGGCTGGAATCCCATGGTCCACGGAAAGTTCTTGGGGTCGTTCCACTTGGTGGCGCCCGTTGCCACGAAGAGGTGCGGCACCTTCTGCTGGTTCATGTACTTGTGAATGGCGCTGTTGGTCGGCGTGCCTAGCGTCTGAAAAACGAACGCCACCTGGTCCTGCTCGACGAGCCGCCGGATCATCTCCACGGTCTTGGGCGGGCTGTAGGCGTCGTCGTGGGAGATGTAGTTGATCTTCCGCCCGTTGATCCCGCCCTCGTCGTTCACCTTTTTGAAGTAAGCGCCGAGGGCCTTGCCGATGGTGCCGTAGGCGGAGGCGGGACCGCTGTAGGGGTTGGTATTGCCGATCTTGATCTCAGTCGCGGTGACGCCCACCACCGTCTGGGCGGCGGCCACGCCGCTCCCGGCCACGGTCACCGCTCCGAGCGCGAGAAGGAGCGCTACGACCCGCTTCGTCAGACCCATGAATGTCCTCCCGTTCAGGTTGATTGTGGCTTTGTGTGTCACCGGGCTTTCGTCTCTACCTTTGCTCCTGTAACCGCCGGCCGCGTCACCCGGATCCAGGCCAGCCGGAGAAAGCCGGCAATCCCGTGCGGCATCACGTACATGAACGCGATGAGGAAGATGCCAAAGATGGCCCCTGGCGCCGCCTTGGAGATGTCCTGGGCCCAGTTTGGCACGAACTGGACGAACAGGGCGCCGAAGATAGCGCCCGAGATGGTCGCCAGACCCCCGATCACCACGCCCGTCAAGAGCGTGATGGACAGGAAGACGCTGAAGGAGTCGGGGGCGACGAAGGCGATGGTGATGCCGCTGAGTGCCCCCGCCACCCCGGTATAGGCGGCGCTCACGCCGAAGACGACCGACTTGTACAGGGCGCTGTTGATGCCCATGGCCTCGGCGGCGATGTGGTTGTCCCTGATGGCCACGATGGCTCGGCCCGTGCGGCTTCGCAGCAGGTTCGCCGCCAGCACGAAAAGCACGATGAGGACGCCGAGGGTCAGGAAGTAGAGCCACTGGTCCTCGCTGAGGGGGAGTCGGAGCGGCGCCTTGGGCTTGGATAGCACGATGCCCTGGGACCCGCCCGTCCAGTGCTCAAAGTATTTCAGGATCTGTGGCGCGGCCAGGGCCAGGGCGAAGGTGGCCAGGGCAAGGTAGAGGCCCTCGAGGCGGAGCGCGGGCCGCCCGAAGAGGAAGCCGATCACGAGGCAGACGATGCCCGCGGCGGGGATGGTCCAGCCATAGGCGATGTTCCATCTGTCGATCATGATCGCCGTGGTGTACGCGCCGATCGCGTAGAAGGCGCTGTGGCCGAGGGAGATCTGTCCGTTGTAGCCGGTCAGGATATTGAGGCCGAGGAGGGCGATGGCGTAGATGTAGACCTGGGTGAACTGGAAAAGGCGGAAGCCGCTCAGGGCGAAGGGAAGCAAACCGGCCAACAGCAGGATGAGCACGAGGCCCGCGCTCTTGCTCGCCGCTCCGCTGCCGCGCCCCACCGACTAGACCCTCCTGACGAAGGAGCGGCCGAAGAGCCCGCTCGGCCGCACCAGCAGCACGATGATGATCATGGCGAGGGCCACGGTCAGCTTGAGCTCCGTCCCGATGAAGCTCACATAGGTCCCGACCAAATTTTCCGTTACCCCGACAAGGAGCCCTCCCACCACCGCGCCGAGCGGGCTCGTGAACCCGCCCACGGTGGCCGCTGCGAAGGCGTAGATCTGGATGCCGAACATCATGTACGGGTCGAGGAAGACGATGGGGGCGATCATCATGCCCGCCACCGCCCCGAACGTCGCGGCCAGTCCCCAGCCCAGCGCGAGCATCCAGCCGACGCGGATACCGACGAGACGGCTCGACGTCGGATTCTGCGCCGCCGCGCGCATGGCAAGCCCCAGCGTCGTGTAGCGAAAGAAGAGAAAGAGCAGCAGGAGGACGCCCAGGGTGACGCCGATCTCCCCCAGGTCATGGGCGCCGAAGACGATATTGCCGAGCTTGATGGGCTTGCCGGGAAACGGGCTCGGGAAAGGCTTCTGGATATACGTATAGATCCAGCCCGCCACGCTGTTGAGGATCACGAGGAGGCCGATGCAGACGATCACAATGGTGAGGATGGGGGCGTTCTCCACGGGCCGGATCACGATGCGCTCGATGAGGACGCCCCCCACGAAGGCGATGACGAGGGTGGCGAAGAAGGCGGCCCAGTAGGGCAGGCCCGCCTGGAGGAGTGACCAGCAGAGGTACGTGCTGAACATCGCCATCTCGCCCTGGGCGAAGTTCACCACGTCCGTGGCCTGGTAGATCATGACGAGGGCGAGGGCGAGGCTCGCGTAGATGCCACCGGTGGCCAGCCCAGAAACAACCTGCTGGATGAAAATGTCCATTATGTTCTGGGGGGGAGCGACCGCCGCTCCTCCCCCAGGCCCCCCCAACGATTGCCGAGAAGCGCGGTATCTGCTTGGAGCGAGCGCCGCTCCTCTTGGGGGTTGGCTCGGCTCGCCTTCGGCTGCGCCTCACACGGCAACCCCGGCCCCCCCCACCGCTCCGGAAGGGGTGTTGGCAGGTTCGCTGTCGTTCTATTGGGCATGGGGTCAGTAGCCGAGGTAGGAGCGGCGGACGGCGTCGTTGCGGCGCAGGTCGGCCGACGGGCCTGACATGACGACGCGGCCCGTCTCGAGGAGATACGCGTGGTCCGCGAGATCGAGGGCGATGGCCGCGTTCTGCTCGACGAGGAGCACGCTCACGCCTTCCTCCCGGTTGATGGTCCGCACGATGCGGAAGATCTCTCGCACCACGAGCGGGGCGAGCCCGAGCGACGGCTCGTCGAGGAGGAGCAGGCGCGGGCGTGACATGAGGGCGCGGGCCACCGCGAGCATCTGCTGCTCGCCGCCCGAGAGCGTGCCCGCCTGCTGCCGCTGGCGCTGGGCGAGGACGGGGAAGTACTGATACACGCGCTCGAAGTCGGCGGCGAGGGCCGCCCGGTCCTTGCGGACATAGGCGCCCAGGCGGAGGTTCTCCTGCACGGTGAGGTTCATGAAGGTGCCGCGGCCTTCCGGGGTGTGGGCGATCCCGAGACGGACGATCTCCTCCGTCGCCTTGCCGTCGATGCGGGCGCCCTCGAAGCGCACGATCCCCGCCGTCTTGACCATGCCGCACACCGCCCGCAGGGTGGTCGTTTTCCCCGCGCCGTTGGCGCCGAGAATCGTGGTGATGCCGCCCGCCTCCACCGCGAAGCGGAGGCCGTGGAGGACCTTGGTCCAGCCGTACTGCGCCTCCAGGTTCTCAGCTTCGAGGAGGGCGGGCATGGGCGGTCACTCTCCCAGGTAGGCCTTGATCACGTCGGGGTTGCGCTGGATCTGCGCGGGCGGCCCCTCGGCGATCTTGCGCCCGAAGTCGAGCACCACGACGTTGTCCGAGACCTGCATGACCAGGCTCATGTGATGCTCGACGAGGAGCACGGTGACGCCGCGGGCATCACGGATGGTGCGCAGCAGCTCGGCGAGCGTGGCGACTTCCTCGTGGTTGAGCCCACCCGCCGGCTCGTCGAGGAGCAGGAGCTTGGGGCGGCCGGCCAGGGCTCGCGCGAGCTCCACCCGCTTGAGGGTGCCGAAGGGCAGGCCCGCGGCGGGATGCCCTGCCACGTCGTCGAGATCGAGGAAGGCGATGACCTCGCGGGCGATCTGCCGCGCCTCGCGCTCCTCACGGCCCACCCAGGGCAGCCGGAGAGCATTGCTCGCAAAGTCGCTCCGCGTGCGGCTGTGGACGCCCACGAGCACGTTGTCGAGCACGCTCATGGTGGTGAAGAGGGCGAGGTTCTGGAAGGTACGGCCGATGCCGAGCTCGGCGATCCCGTGCGGCGTGGCGTCGGTGATCGAGCGGCCTTCGAAGAGGATGTCGCCGTGCTGCGGTGTGTAGAGCCGCCCCAGGCAATTGAAGAGCGTGGTCTTGCCCGCCCCGTTGGGCCCGATCAGCCCCACGATCTGGCCCGCGTCCATGGCGAAGGAGACGGCGTCGAGCGCCACGATTCCGCCGAAGCGCATCGTGAGGTCCTGAACCGCGAGGAGAGAAGAGGTGGACGCGGGCGTCATTGCCAGTTGATGGTGGGCTCGTTTATAGGGAGGGCGGGGTAGTTTGTCAATGAAAACCAGCGACCGCCCAGTATAATCCAGAGCCCATGGCCCCTCAATTCATCTTCATCATGAAGGACCTCCGCAAGATCGTCCCGCCCAAGCGGGAGATCCTGAAGGGGATCTGGCTCTCCTTCTACCCGGGCGCCAAGATCGGCGTGCTCGGCGCCAACGGCGCGGGCAAGAGCACGCTGCTCAGGATCATGGCAGGGCTGGATCAGGATTTCCTCGGCGAGGCCAAGCCCGCCGACGGCGTGCGCATCGGCCACCTCGCCCAGGAGCCCCGGCTCGATCCGGACAAGGACGTCCGGGGAAACGTCGAGGAGGGCGTGGCGGAGATCCGCGCGCTCCTCACGCGCTTCGACGAGATCAACGCCCGGCTCGGCGAGCCGCTCGATCCGGACGAGATGGAGAAGGTCCTGGAGGAGCAGGCGCGCGTGCAGGACGCCATCGAGGCGGCGGGGGGATGGGATCTCGACCGCACCGTGGAGATCGCCATGGACGCCCTCCGATGCCCGCCCGGCGAGGCCGACGTGGCCACGCTGTCGGGGGGCGAGGTGCGGCGCGTGGCCCTCTGCCGGCTCCTCCTCTCCAAACCCGACATGCTCCTGCTCGACGAGCCGACCAACCACCTCGACGCGGAGAGCGTGGCCTGGCTCGAGCGCTTCCTCAAGGACTACCCGGGCACGGTGGTGGCCATCACCCACGACCGCTACTTCCTCGACAACGTCGCGGGCTGGATTCTCGAGCTCGATCGGGGCGCGGGCATCCCGTGGGAAGGCAACTACTCCTCGTGGCTCGATCAGAAGAAGCAGCGCCTCGCCCAGGAGGAGAAGCAGGAATCCGCCCGCCAGCGCACCCTCGAGCACGAGCTGGAATGGGTGCGCATGTCGCCGCGGGCCCGCCAGGCCAAGTCCAAGGCGCGGCTGCAGGCCTACGAGACGCTCCTCGCCGAAGGCGGAGCGGAGCGCGAGGGCGCCGCCGAGATCGTCATTCCTCCCGGGCCGCGTCTGGGCGACGTGGTCGTGCAGGCCGAGCATCTCTCCAAGGGCTATGGTGACCGGCTCCTCATCGACGACCTGAGCTTCAGCCTCCCGCGGGGCGGCATCGTCGGGGTCATCGGGGCCAACGGCGCGGGCAAGACCACGCTCTTCCGGATGATCACGGGGCAGGAGAAGCCCGACAAGGGCGCGCTGCGGGTGGGGGAGACCGTGCGGCTGGCCTACGTCGACCAGAGCCGTGACGCGCTCGACGCGAGCAAGAACGTGTGGGAGGAGATCTCGGGCGGTGCCGAGCAGCTCATGCTGGGCAGCCGTCAGATGGCCTCGCGCGCCTACGTCGCCTCCTTCAACTTCAAGGGCAGCGATCAGCAGAAGAAAGTGGGCGACCTCTCAGGCGGCGAGCGGAATCGGCTGCACATGGCCAAGCTGCTCCAGGCGGGCGGCAACCTGCTCCTCCTAGACGAGCCCACCAACGATCTCGACGTCGACACCCTCCGCGCCCTCGAGGACGCCCTCCTCGCTTTCGCGGGATGCGCCGTCGTCATCAGCCACGACCGTTGGTTCCTCGACCGGATCGCCACCCACATGCTGGCGTTCGAGGGGGACAGCCAGGCGGAATGGTTCGAGGGCAACTACCAGGACTACGAAGCCGACCGCAAGAAGCGACTGGGCGCCGCCGCCGAGCAGCCGCATCGTCTCCGCTACAAGCCTCTGACCCGCGGTTAGCGTTCGCGCAGGCGCGATAGAACCTGCTGGCGGAAGCGCTCCTCCTTGGCGCGATCGCCGATCTCGCGGGCCAGCGCCTCCACGATCTGCCGCACGTCGTGCGGAGGGCTCGCCGCCGCCGCGCGGGCGATGTGCTCGCGGCAGATCACCGCCGCCATTGGCCCGAGATACTCGGTCAGCTCCGCCTCGATCACGGCCTGCACCCTTGTCAGCTGCGGGTCGGCCGGGGAAGCCGGGGGCGGCGACGCCGGGGCCGGGGAGGGCGGCGGAGCGGGGTCGAGGCGGGTCGGCACGACCGCGGGGGGATCGTCGGTGCCCAGCATGGCCAGGAGATCGACGGTCATGGGCAGGTCGCCCCGGGGTCCACGGTCCATCACGGCGTCGGTGAAGTTGATGCGCGCCGCCACGATCTTGCGCAGGTTGATGAGGGCCTCGAGCCCGCGCTGGTTGCGGAACGCGAGCGAGGAGATCTCGCCTTCCCGGAGCCCGATCCGCGCCGACTGATTGTCCGTGGTGGCGATGAAGAGCGTGCCCGTCCGCCGCGCGCGGCAGAGCGCGGCCAGCTCAGTGACGATCTGACGGTAGGGGACGGGCGCGGGCTCTGGGCTCATGGAGCACCCGGCGGCTTACCGCGTGCCGAGCCGCTCGACGGCCAGCTTGACGCTCGCGCGGAGACGCTCGATGGCCCGGGCAAGGCTGCCGATCTCGTCCGAGCGCCGGGCCTCGGCGATACTGGCGCCGAGGTTGCCACGGCTGATCCCGTCGGCGATCTGCGTCAGCCGCCGGATGGGGCGGGTGAAGCCGACGGCCAGAACGTAGGAGACGAGGAGCACGAAGACGACGGTGATGCCGAGGAGGATGAGGGCATTGCGATTGGCCTGTCGCAGGGGCCGGTAGGCCTCATCGAAATCCTGCTGGGCGACCATGGTCCAGCCGTACTTGGTCCTCTCCGCCAGCGCGATGGCCTGCTTGCCCGTGGCGGGATCGATGAACACGACCTGCTTCCTGGGCTCCCCTCCCAGGGCCACGATGGCGGGATGGCTCTTCAGGCTCTCGCGCACGGTGGGGTGGGCGATGACCTTGCCCTGATCGTCCACCAGGAAGACGAAGCCCGTCTGCCCGATCTTGACGTTGGTGATGGTGCTCGTGACGTCCGCGATGCTCGTCCCCACGGCCAGAACCCCCACCACCTGCTCGAGCCTCCACACGGGCACGGAAAAGATGACGGCGGCCTGTCCCGTCGTGCGACTGATCACGACCTCCTGGCCCATCTGCCGTCCGTCGATGGCCTGCTTGAAGTAGCCACGGTCGCCGTAGAAGCGAAGGGGTTCCTCGTCATTGCGCCCGACGTTGTTGCCGTCGGGGGCGATGGTGAAGCCGAGGTAGATCCACTTGTACTCGGTGGCGATGGCGCGGAGGAGGGGCTTCTGCCGCTTGCCGTCCATCGATGACATGTCCTCGAGGGCCGCGTTCTGCCGCAGCATGCGCAGGTGCATCTCGACCCAGGCGTCGACATAGCCGACGATGGCGTCGGCCTGGCTGCCCAGACGCTGCTCGATCTGTCGCGAGAGGCTCTCGGACTCCGTGCGGTAGTCGAGATACCAGATGGCGCCGAGCGGGATCAGCGTCACCACGAGCATGGTCAGGAGGAGCTTGGGGAAAATGCCGAGGCTCAGGCGCAATGTCATGAATCCCCCTCGATGAGCTGGACTCGTTCAGGATAGCGCCTGTCCTCGCTCCCCACCAAGAAAACAGAACGTGTAGGATAGGGCGGCGCGCCGGCCGCGGAATCGGGCCGATCGGCGTCCCCCCGCCTCCAGGGGCGGGGTGGGGAGCTTGCGTCCACCCCACGAGGAGGAGACCCTGATGCTCGATCTCGGACTGAAGGGCAAAGTCGCCGTCATCACGGGGGGCAGCGAAGGACTCGGACGAGCCACGGCCGAGCGGCTGGCCGCGGAGGGCGCGCACGTGGCGATCTGCGCGCGCCGGCCCGAGGTGCTCGAGCGCGCGGCCGCGGCCATTCGCAAGGCGGGCGGGCAGGTGCTCGCGTGCTCCGTGGACGTGACCAGGGCCGATCAGATCGAAGCGTTCATCGGCGAGGTGGCCCGCGAGTGGGGCGGCGTGGACATCCTCGTCAACAACGCCGGCACCTCGGCCGCCGCTTCCTTCGAGGCCGTGGACGACGCCGCGTGGCGGGACGACCTGGAGCTCAAGCTCTTCTCGGCCATCCGCTGCTGCCGGCTGTGCATCCCGCACATGAAGAAGCGCGGGGGCGGTCGCATCATCAACATCACCAACCTGGGCGCGAAGGCGCCCGCGGCCCGGGGACTGCCCACGAGCGTGTCGCGGGCGGCGGGCATCAACCTGACCAAGTCCCTCGCCAACGAGTACGCCCCCGATCGCATCCTCGTCAACACGATCTGCGTCGGGCTCGTCAAGAGCGCCCAGTGGGAGCGGCGCGCCAAGGGCGACCTGGACGCGTTCTACAGGGACATCGCCAAGCGGGTGCCCGTCGGGCGGGTGGGTGAGGCCGAGGAGTTCGGCGATCTCGTAGCCTTCCTCGTCTCCGAACGCGCGGCGTACATCACGGGCACCGCCATCAACTTCGACGGCGGGCTGTCCGCCGTCGTGTGAGGCGTGCTATCCTCGCGTCAGGAGGTGGGGCCATGTTCAAGGACGTCGTGAGTTCAAAGCAGGAGCTGCGAGCCCTTTTCGGAGAGCCCAACGAGCGCGCCGTGCTCAAGTGCAAGGCGGCCCTCGACGAGCACTCGCGCGCCTTCATCGCCGCCGCGCCGTTCCTCCTGCTCGCGACCTCGAACGCCGCCGGGCAGTGTGACGTGTCGCCCAAGGGCGACAAGCCCGGTTTCGTGCTCGTGCTGGACGAGACGCACCTCGTGGTGCCCGACCGTCCGGGGAACAACCGCATCGACGGGCTCACCAATATCCTCGAGAACCCGCACGTGGGATTGATCTTCCTCGTGCCCGGCCGCGGGGACACGCTCCGCGTCAATGGGCGCGCCGCCATCGTCCGCGACGAGGAGATCCTCTCGCGCGCCGCCATGCACGGCAAGCTGCCCAAGGTGGGGATCGGCGTCGAGGTCGAAGAGGCCTACCTCCACTGCCCGAAGGCCTTCCTCCGGTCGAGTCTGTGGGACGCCTCGACCTGGGCCGACGCGCAGAAGCTTCCCTCCTTCGCCCAGATGCTGTGGGACCAGGTGCCCAACGCCCGTCTCGGCGCGACCTCCGTCGATCAGTACGCGAGCGACCTCGCGAAGCGAGTCCGCGAGACGCTGTACTAGGAGCCGGCGAGAACGAAGGCGAAGCGGTAGCTCGGGCTCCAGTGGTCGTCGAAGCCTTCGAGGCCGAGCTCGCGCCGGCCCGCGTTGCTCCAGAGACAGAGGACGTCGCGGCGACCGAAGAAGCCGACCCAGGGATCGTGGAGGAAGACCACGGGCCCCTGGCCCTGGACGTCGGGATGGGCGATCCCGAAGTAGAGCGCATCTTCGTACGTCGGGGGCTCGAGGCGTCGCCGGACGGCCTCGGTCGTGGCATCCGTGGTCGTCACCTTGCGGTCGAATTCGAGGAGAGCCACCTCGCGCGGGCGCGGGCCGCCGAAGTGCCGAGCGGGGAAATTCTCCGAATTGATGGCCGAGTGCGCATAGCCGTAGTTTCCGGCCGCCACGAGCTCCTCGGTGGATCGGCCGTCTCCGACGATGATCCGGTAGGTGTCCGTGGAATGTCCTCCGCCATGCGCGATCAGCGCGGCTGCATCCGGATGGCGCCGTCGAGCCGTATCGTCTCGCCGTTGATCATGGCGTTCTCGACGATGTGCGCGGCGAGGGCCCCGTACTCGGCGGGCCGACCAAGTCGCGGGGGAAACGGAACCTGCTTGCCTAGCGAGACGCGCGCGGGCTCGGGCAGGCCGGCGAGGAGCGGGGTGTCGAAGAGGCCGGGGGCGATGGTGACCACGCGAATGCCGAGCTCGGCAAGATCTCGAGCGATGGGCAGCGTCATGCCGACGATGCCGCCCTTGGAGGCGGAGTAGGCGGCCTGGCCGATCTGGCCGTCGAAGGCGGCGACGGAGGCGGTGTTGATCACCACGCCGCGCTCGCCTTCCTCGTTGGGCTCGTTCTTCGCCATGTGCGCGGCGGCGAGCCGGATGCAGTTGAAGGTGCCGATCAGGTTGACCTGGATCGTGCGCGTGAAGGCGGCCAGATCCGCGGGGCCGCGCTTGCCGTACGCCTTCTCCGCCGTCCCGATGCCCGCGCAGTTGACGAGCACGTGGACGGCGCCGAATTTTGCCGCGGTCTCTGCGAGCGCGCCCGTCACCTCGTCCGCGCTCGTCACGTCGCACGGCGTGAAGAGCGCGTGGGCACCCAGGGTCTTGGCCACGTCCGCCCCCGGCGACTTCGGCAAGTCGAGGAGGGCGACGTTGCCACCGCTTCCAAGGAATCGCTCGGCCGTGGCGCGGCCCAGTCCCGAGGCCCCGCCCGTGATCACCGCCACGCTTCCCGCGATCTTCATCGATGGAATCCTCCTCGGCAGGGGGTTCGACTGCGCGGTAGTATAACCGAGACCCATGACCCCGCCGCGCTGGATCCGGACCACGGAGGAGCTCGACGCCCTCGTGTCATCGCTGCGCGGGGCTCAGTCCCTGTCATGGGACACCGAGGCCGATGGCCTTCACCACTATCCGGCCAAGCTCTGCCTCGTGCAGGTGGCCGACAACCGCGGGCAGAATCATCTCATCGATCCACTCGCCCTGCCCACCCTGACCCCGCTCGGGCCGTTCTTCGCCGATCCCGGTGTCCTCAAGGTGTTGCACGCCGCCGACAATGATCTCGGTTATCTCAAGCGCCTCTACGGCTTCACGGCGGCGGGAATCTTCGACACGGCGATCGCCGCGCGCTTCCTGGGCGTGACCTCGCTGTCGCTGGAGGGGCTCCTGCGCGATTTCCTCGGCGTGGATCCGGGCCCCTCCCGCCAGAAGGACGACTGGTCCAAGCGGCCGCTGTCGGCCGCGCAGGAGACGTATGCCCTCAACGACGTGCTGCACCTGATCCCGCTGCGCGATCGCCTCGCCGAGGAGCTGCGCGGCAAGGGACGCCTGGCCTGGGTCGAGGAAGAGTGCGCGGCGGTGGCGGCCATGCCTGCGCCTTCGAGTCGCGTGGACCCCGACGCCTACATGGGGCTCAAGGGCGCCAAGGACCTCGACGGCCGCGGGCTCGCCGTGCTGCGCGAGCTCCATCTGGCCCGCGAGGCGCTCGCCGTCAAGCTCGACCGGCCGCCCTTCATGATCCTGGGCAACGAGTCTCTCATCGCACTCGCCGCGCTCAAGCCGCGCGACAGCGAGGCCATCCTGACCGTGCGCGGGTGCACGGCCAACGTGGTGCGGCGGGCGGGGGAGGCCATCCTGGCCGCGGTGGAGCGTGGCCTGAGCGTGCCGGAATCGGAGCTGCCCGTGCGAAAGAACCGTCCGCGACCCTCGATCTCCGGCGCCGTGCAGCGGCGGCGCGAGGTGTTGCGCCTCTGGCGGGTCGATGCGTCGAAGCAGGTCGGGCTCGATCCCGGCGTCATCTTCCCCCAGCGGCTCATCGATCGCCTGTCCGCCGATCCGCCGAAGGACGTGGAGGCCCTGGCCCGCGTCGAGGGCGTGGGCCGCTGGCGCGCCGAGCTCTTCGGTGTCGATCTCCTGAGGAGACTGTCATGACCACCAGTCGTCACGTCGTGCTCGCGGCGCGGCCGCAGGGCCTTCCCAAGCCCGGCGATTTCAGGATCGAGAGCGCCCCCGTCCCCGAGCTCTCCCCGGGCCAGGTTCTCGTGCGCAATCTGTGGATGTCCGTGGATCCCTACATGCGCGGACGCATGAGCGACCGGAAGTCCTATGCGCCCTCCTTCGAGGTGGGCAAGCCGATGGAGGGCCGCGCCATCGGCCGCGTCGTCCGGTCCACGCATCCCTCGCTCAAGGAGGGCGCCGTGGTCAGCAGCATGCTGGGCTGGCGCGAGTATTTCGTGTCGAGCGGCGAAGGACTCAATCCCGTCGACCCGTCGCTGCCCCTTGCAGCATATCTCGGTGTGCTCGGGATCCCGGGCTTCACGGGCTGGTACGGGCTCAAGATGATCGGCAAGCCCAAGCCGGGCGAGACGCTCGTGGTCTCGGGGGCGGCGGGGGCCACGGGATCCCTCGTGGTCCAGATGGGCAAGATCATCGGCTGCCGGGTGGTGGGGACGGCGGGGACGGACGACAAGTGCGCCTACCTGACCAAGGAGCTGGGCGTGGACGCCGCCATCAACTACAAGAAGGCGGATGATCTCCTGGAGGCGCTCCGCCCGGCCTGTCCCGCCGGCATCGACATCTATTTCGAGAACGTGGGCGGACCGCTCCTCGATTCCATTCTGCGGCTCGTGAACCCCCACGCCCGCATTCCTCTCTGCGGCATGATCTCGCAGTACAACCTCGATCCGCCCGATCCCGGTCCGCGCTACCTCTTCTCCATGATCGGCAATCGCGTCCTCATGCAGGGCTTCATCATCTCCGACCACCTGAGTCTCTATCCGGAGTTCCTCGCGGAGGTGGGAGGATGGCTCAAGGCCGGCCGCCTCAAGCGCGAGGAGACCATCGTGGAGGGCCTCGAGAACGCGCCGCGGGCCTTTCTCGGACTCTTCTCGGGAGACAATCTCGGCAAGATGGTCGTGAAGCTCGCCCCTGAGTCTCCGTAGCGGCCGCTCGCGCGCGAAGGCGGGCGGGTGGCGCCGGCACGCATGCCCTCGTCCGCTCAACCTCCTCGCCTCGCGCGCCACCTCGCTCGGGCGCCTCCGCCTGGCCCCCCATCCCCCGAGACGGGGGTCGCTCGCCGCCCTGCTGCGCAGGACGACTCGCGCGGCGGAGGCGCCCTGCGCTTCGGGGCGCGCTACGGCTCGTCGGATTCGCTTCCGAGGGCATGCGTGCCGACGCCACCCGCCCGGGGATCGGTGTCGGTGGAGAATCTGGAGGGCCACCGCTTCCGCCCGCGTTCGCGCGCCGAAGGCACTGAGTCGCGTCACGCTCGCTTGCGGTGACCTCCCGAGGGTGGTACACGGACAGCAATAGGCTCAGCCCGCGGCCCCACTCAATGGAGAGGAGGGTTCTCATGGACTCCCGATCCAGGTATCTGCGCGACGGCATCATCGCCGGTCTCATCGGGGCGGCCATCGTGGCCGTCTGGTTCCTCATCTACGACGCCGCGCGCGGGTATCCATTCCGCACGCCGGCCCTCCTCGGCGCCGCGGCGATTCAGGGTCTGCGCGATCCGGGGGCAGTGACGGTCTCGCCGGGCCTGGTCGCCCAGTACACCGTGCTCCACGGCGTGGTCTTCGCGATGGTGGGCATTCTCATCGCCTTCCTCATCGTGTCGGCCCAGAGCCAGCCCAGCCGCCTGCTCATGGTCTTCATCGCGCTCCTGTCTTTCGAGGTCGCCTTCCTCGCCGTGCTCACCTGGTGGGCGCACCCGGTGATGACGACGGTGCGCTGGTGGGCCATTCTGATCGGCAACGCTCTCGCCGCCGTGGGCATGCTCGCCTACTTCTTCGTCGGCTATCGCCCGCTCGGACGCCACCTCATGGGGCCGTGGGTTCGCATCGCGCGCGAAGGCCTCGTGGCGGGATTGCTCGGGGCGGCGGCGGTGGCCGTGTGGTTCCTCATCTACGACACGGTGGCCGGCGTACCCCTGCGGACCCCGGCCCTTCTCGGGGCCGCCCTCTTTCATGGCCTGCGCGATCCCGCCGCCCTCATCGTCACGGCACCCCTCGTTCTCGAGTACACATTCTTTCACGGCCTCGCCTTCATCCTCTTCGGCTGGTTGGCGGCCGGCCTGCTCGCCCTCGCCGATCGCGAGCCGCGCCTGCTCTTCGCCTTCATCATGCTGTTCTGCTGCTTCGAGGTTTTCGTCTTCGCCATGATCGCCACCCTCGCGTACTGGCTGCTCGAGACCATCGCGTGGTGGACCATCCTGGTCGGCAACCTCCTGGCCGCCGGCGTGATGCTCGGCTCTCTCCTGAGCTGGCATCGCGTGACCTGGCGGGAGTTCCTCCACGCCCATCAGTGAGGGCGGGGCGCCTGTGGTACGCTCGCCGCTGGGCAAGGCCGTGACGCCATGCCAGAGGAGACGAGGGTGACCACCGAGAGCTATGACTGGGACGCGATCATCAATGGCCTGAACCAGTACCTCCGTCTCCGAAGCATTCCCATCGGGATGAAGCTCTTCGAGACCGTCGCGGAGATGGAGGCCATCCCGAAGATCCGCCGGCCGAAGAGCAAGCACACCACGGACCAGATCGTGGCCCAGGCGCGCCAACTCGGCTGGACGGTGGGCATCACCATGGATGATCTGATCGGGGCGCAGTGCGGCGCGGTGATCGGGCTCCATCCCCAGGACGAGGAGTGGCTCTCCGGCCATCGGATGGCCGGGGTGTGGTTCAAGACACAGGCAGACGCGAGCCTCCACCAGCACGCCATGGACTGCGTGCCCTATGGACGCTATCGCGCCATGGCCGTGGCGCCTCTCGCCTCCAACCGGCTCGATCCCCCCGACATCTGCCTCCTCTACGGCACCCCGGGGCAGATGATCTTCATGATCAACGGCCTGCAGTGGGTGGGCTACAAGAAGATGGCCTTCACCTCGGTCGGTGAATCGGCCTGCGCGGACTCATGGGGCAAGGCGCTCAAGACCGGCGAGCCCGCCTTGACCATCCCGTGCTACGCGGAGCGGCGCTATGGCGGCGTCGCCGACGACGAGATGCTCATGGCGACTCCGCCGAGCTACCTGCCGAAGATGCTCGAAGGTCTGGCCGCCCTATCCAAGAACGGCCTTCGCTATCCCGTGCCGCCCTATGGCATCCAGAGCGACGCGGGCGCAGGTCTCTCCGTCTCCTACGCCGAAAAGGACAAAAAGAAAACCTGATCTGAGCCGCCTGCTAGGCCGGCTTGACGGTGTCGCCGGGGCGAATGACGCCGTCGTTCAGGATCTGCGCGCGCAGCCCCGCGCGATGCACGAGGGTGGCCATGAGGCCGGCGTGGGTGAGGCCGTCCAGGTAGCGGCAGGGCTCGCAGAGCCGCGTGCCCCGCAGGCGCACCTCGCCCACCCAGAACTCGCGCCCGACCAGGTGATTGAGGGGCACCCCGGCCGTGGCGATGTTGCGGCGGCTCTCCGCCGCGGAGATCTTGATGGGTCCTTCGGCGGGCAAGGCGTCGAGGGTTTCCGTCTCGATGAGGGTGACTTCACGGCCGCCCACACCCGGCTTGTCCGAGTAATACCCCGTGCCGAGGAAGTACCGGTCACCTTCGAGGCCGCGCCCGGCCACCGCGCGCGCCTGGGCCACCGTCTCCATGGGCTGGCCCGCCGCCCGCGTGATGTGGATCGAGACCACTGATCCTTGCCACATGAGAGCCATGCTAGGCGAGGGGCCGCCCTGAATCAAGCGGCACTGGGTTGTGGTTCGGCTTGGGATTGCCCCAGTGCCGCTTCACAGGATGCTCGGCCCGAAGTACACTCCTCCCACCTGCAACACGAGAAGGCAAGCCAAGAGGAGGTCCCGCGGCGTGGGCGCATTTGACCTGAAGGGCAGGGTGGCGGTGGTGACGGGCGGCAACGGCGGCATCGGGCTGGGCATGGCGCGCGGACTCGCCGAGGCGGGCGCGGCGCTCGTGGTCGCCGCGCGCAATCGCGACAAGAGCGGGCGCGCCGTGGCCGAGCTCAAGGCGCTCGGCGCCGACGCCGAGTCGGTGACCGTCGACGTGACAGACGAGGCCTCGGTGGGGGCGATGGTCAAGGAGACGGTGGCGCGCTTCGGCCGGCTCGACATCCTCGTCAACAATGCCGGCACGAACATCCGGAAGCCCCCGCACGAGCTCTCCCTCGACGAGTGGCGCCAGGTGCTCGACACCAATCTCACCAGCGCCTTCATGGCCAGCCACGCCGTGCACCCGATCATGAAGCGGCAGGGCGGCGGCAAGATCATCAACATTGGCTCGATGATGTCGCTCTTCGGGGCCTCCTTCGCCCCCGCCTATGCCGCCTCCAAGGGCGGCATCGTGCAGTTCACCAAGGCCTGCGCGTCGGCGTGGGCGCTCGACAACATCCAGGTCAACGCCGTGCTCCCCGGCTGGATCGATACCGAGCTGACCCAGCGGGCCCGCCGGGAGGTGGAGGGGCTCCACGACAATGTCCTGCGCCGGACGCCCGCCAAGCGCTGGGGCACGGGCGCGGACATGGCGGGCGTGGCCGTGTTCCTGGCGAGCCCGGCCTCCGACTTCGTGACCGGGTCGGCCATTCCGGTGGACGGAGGCTATTCCATCCAGGGCTGAGTGACGCTAGAATCGAAGAAAGCGATGCGTCGACGCGCGCGGCATCCCTTTCTGCTACTTCTCGCAGTCGCCCTCACCGGGTGCGCCTCGGCGGGGCATCTCGAGTCCTCGATGGGTCGCCCCGCGCCCGTCCCCGTCCTCCGCTTCGGCGTCGACACCTTCGCCTTTCCCAACGAGAGCCGGACCAAGGATGCCGGCAAGCCCGATCTCTACGCCAATTACTGCTTCGTGATGGCCCGCGCCATCACACAGTTCCACCACTTCGCGCGCTTCGCTCCGGAGGCGCCCCGGGTCACCTCGGCCGAGTACACGGAGCTGGTGCGCCAGGCGACGTCCCGGCCGCCGTGGCATGATCCGCTGCCCCTCGAGGAGCGCGTGGTCATTCCGGGCTTCGCCTCGCTCTACGAGCTCTCCAAGACGGAGGAGCAGGCGGTCAAGGCGGGGCTGCCTGGCCGCCTCTGGGGATGGGTGCACTGGACCAACTGGCGCGTCACCTTTCCCGTGACGGCAGCGGGACAGGAGGGCGTCGTCGTGGAGACCATGGCCGAGATCCAGGCGGGGCGGCCCGTGCAGCTTCTCGTCACGAACTTCCCCATCGTCGAGCTCAACCACACCGTCATCGTCTACGACTACCGGGTCTACGAAGGGCGCTTCCTCGAGCTGCGCGTCTATGACCCCAACGACCCCTCCAAGCCCGGCTCCATTGCCTTCGACCGCGTGGCGCGCCGTTTCTTCGCGTCGGAAGTCTTCGACACCAATCCGGGCGACATACGGGCGTTCCGGATGTACCACACCCCTCTCCTTTAACATGGGCGCGGTCCAGGACCTGGCCGGGACCTCGTCGAAAGGGCGACCGACGCCAAGGTCCGAGCCGATCGCGATTCTCGCGGGCGGCGTCTGCACGCCGATCGGCCAGGATGTCGACGCCTTCTGGTCCGCCCTGCTCACGGGCGCCGACGGCATCTCGCGCATCGAGCGCTTCCCGGTGGACGATCTCCGCGTCGGCAACGGCGGGGAGATCAAGAAGCTCACCCGCGCCATCGAGTGGTCTCGCGTGCCCGATTGCCGGGCCAGCCGGCTGCTCGTCTCCGCCGCGGACGACCTCCTGAGCCAGGCGGGCGCCCGACCTCTTCCCGTGGCCTCGGAGCGTCTCGCCGTGGTGGTGGGCACGGCGCTGGGCGGTGTCGAGGAGGGCGAGCGGGCGCTGGCGGGCGAGGTTGGCCGGCTGCCGCGCGCCCTCTACGACGCGCCGGCGCATGCGCTCAAGCGCTGGCTGGGCGCCCGCGGCCCTGCCATCACCGTCGCCACCGCCTGCGCCTCGGGGGCCACAGCCATGAGCATCGGCGCCGAGCTCCTGCGCCGAGAGGAAGCCGACATGGTGGTGGCGGGCGGTTATGACGGCCTCTGCCGCTTCGTCCTGCGAGGCTTCAACAGCCTGCGATCGCTCACGCGGGACAAGATTCGTCCGTTCGACCGGAGACGGAGCGGACTGCTGCTGGGCGAGGCGGCAGGGCTGGTCTTGCTGTGCCGCGAGCGTGACGCGGGCGCCAAGCGTCTGGGCACGCTGCTGGGCTATGGCAGCGCGAGCGATGCCGCGCATATCGCGGCGCCCGATCCGGAGGGCCGCGGGATCGAGCGGGCCATGCAGGGCGCGCTCGCTCAAGCGGGCGTGGACGCGGGCGACGTGGATTTCGTGAGCGCTCATGGCACGGCGACCACGCTCAACGACGCCAGCGAGGCCAAGGCGCTGCGACGCGTGCTGGGCGCGCGCCTCGTCCCCGTCAATTCGATCAAGGGCGCCATCGGCCACACCATGGGGGCTGCGGCCGCCCTCGAAGCCATCCTCTGCCTGCTCGCGGGGCGCCATGGGCAGGTCCCCGCCACCCTCGGCCTGGAAGAGCTCGACCCCGCCTGCGACCTCGATCTCATCCAGGGCGCGCCGCGGGCGCTCCGGCCTCGCCTCTCGCTCAGCACGTCACTCGGCTTCGGCGGATGCAATGCGGCGCTCGTGCTGCAGGGGGCGGCGTGATGCGAGGGCCGGCGATCCGCGCCATCGGGCTCATCACGGGCTGGGGCGTGGGGGCGGTCGCCGTGCCTCCGGATGCCGTGGCCGCCGCGGGAGGACGTCGCGTGCTCGGCCTGGAGCGGCCCGCCCTCGATCCCGAGCGCTTCCGCCGCTCGCCCCGGGAATGCGTGCTTGGAGTTGCGGCCGTCGCCACGATGCTCGAAGATGCGGGAGAGGGGCCCGAGGCCATTGCGGGCGAGGACACCGGGTTCGTGTTCGTGACGGCCGCGGCCTATGCAGCCTCGAACCGGCAGCACATCGAGCCTCGCGGCGCGAGCGTGTACTTCCCGTACACCGCGCCGGCCGCGATATCCGGGGAAGTCGCCATCGAGTACGGGATCCGGGGGCCCTACGGCATCCTGATCGGCGGCCCCACGGCGGGCGTGGACGCCGTCGCCCACGCCGCCGAGATGCTCGAGGCGGGGACATGCCGGCGGGTGCTCGTGCTCGGCGTCGAGATCTTCGAGGAATGCGCGGACCTCTATGACCGGGCGGGCGGACTTGACGGACCCCTCGTCGAGGCCGCCTGCGCTCTCTGGCTCGAGCCGGGGGAGGGTGCGCTGACGCTCAGCCGGGGTCGGGGCCGGCGCGGCGGTGCCGACGGCGCCCGGCGGCGATTGGGGGAGATGCTCGCTTGCGAGCCGCTGGCCGCCCTCGCCCTCCACCGGGCGTCAGGGCGACAGGGACCGGTAGAGCTTCACGCGGCCTGGCGCGGAGAGACCACGAGCTTGCGGTGGAGTCACGCACCATACCGGGCGCGCCGACGCGCGGCCTGATCGGAGGCAGAGCGGATGACGCAGAAGGAAATCCTGGACGAGCTCAAGGCCATCGTCGTCGAGCGGCTGAAGTTCGATCCGCGGCGCGCCGCCGAGATGACGCCTGACACCACCCTGCCCAAGGGCATCGAGGGCTCCCTCGGGCTCGACTCGCTGGATTTCATCGAGCTCTCCGTGGCCATGGAGGAGCGCTTCGCCATCGTCATCGACGAGGGCCAGGATCTGGCCGACGAGTTCCGCTCCCTCGACAGCCTCTCGCGCTGGATCCTCTCCAAGACCGCATGACCCGCGTGGTGGTCAGCGGGCTGGGCGTGGTCAGCCCTTACGGGACCGGCGCCAAGACCTTCTGGACCGGGCTCGCGAGCGGGAGGTGCGCGATCCGCCCGCTGACCGCGATCGATACCGAGGGCTTTCGCTCCCGGATCGGCGCGGAGGTGCCCGCCGACGTGCTCGCCTCGCTTGGCCCCTCGCGACGGCGCGCCCGCGCCGACCGCTTGGCGATGGCGGCTGCGCGCGAGGCGCTCGCCGACGCCGACCTCTCGCCGACCGATCGCGCCTGCGCGGGGCTCTTCGTCGGGGCCGTGGGCGGCGGCATGCTCGAGGCGGAGGCGTGGTACTGGGAGGAGACGCGCACGGGCCGTCCCTCGCCGGGGATCGGCGCCCTCCGTGCCATCCTGCCCTCGACGCACGCCGAGACGCTGAGCTTTCGCCTCGGTCTTTGCGGGCCCAAGGAGACCGTGGTCATGGCCTGCGCCTCCGGCGCGGCCTCGCTTGCCCTCGGGCTCGATCTCATACGCTCCGGCGCGGCTCCCCTCGCTCTCTGCGGCGGCGTGGATGCTCTCACGCGCGTCTGCTTCATGGGCTTCAATGCCCTGCGCCTCCTCGACCTCGAGCCGTGCCGTCCCTTCGATCGCGACCGGAAAGGCATGTCGATCGGCGAGGGCGCGGCCTTCGTGGTCCTCGAAGAGGCCGGCCACTGTCGCGCGCGCGGCGGACGAGCCTACGCGGAGCTCCGGGGGGCGGGCATGACCACCGATGCCCACCATGTCACGTCGCCCGAGCCGAGCGCCGACGGGATGGTTCGCGCCATCGAGGGCGCGCTGACCGCGGCCGGGCGCACCCCCGGCGACATCGGCTATGTCAACGCCCACGGCACGGGCACGCCGCAGAACGACCGCGTGGAGGCGTTGGCCCTGGCACGGGTCTTCGGCCCGGGCCGCGTGCTGCTCAGCTCGACCAAGTCGCTCGTCGGTCACACCATGGCGGCCGCGGGCAGCCTGGAAGCGGTGGCGAGCGTGCTCACGCTTCAGCATGGACTCGTTCCCCCCACCGCCAATCTGCGCGTCACCGATCCGGACGTGCCGTTCGACTGCGTACCCGAGACGGCCCGGGCGGTCGAGCTCGACGCGGTCCTGTCCAATTCCTTCGGCTTCGGCGGCCAGAACGTGAGCCTGGTCTTCGGCCGATGAGCGCCTCCCGCCGCGTGGCCGTCACGGGGATGGGCTCGGTCAGCGCAGGTGGGATCGGCGGCACCGCGGTGGTGGCCAGGATCCTCGCGGACGCGGCGAGCCCCATCCGTCCGGTCCGCGCTTTCGAGACCGCGGGCTGGCCGAGCCGGCTCGGGGCCGAGGTCGACGATGCCGCGCTCGAAGGTCTCCTCGATCCCGCCGCGGCGCGCCGGCTCTCGCGGATCTGCCGCCTGACCGTGGCCGCGTGTCGTCTCGCCGTCGAGGACTCCGGCGTGCCGCGAGGGCCCGCGCTCGGCCTCGTCGTGGGCACGGAGCATGGCGACTTCCGGTCGAGCGAGGAGTTCGTGACCGGCTATCTCAAGCGCGGCCCCTCGGGTCTCTCCCCGATGATTTTCCCCAATACCGTGATGAACAGCATGGCCGCGGTGGCGGCCATCGAGATCGGCGCCCGCGGCCCGTCCGTCACCGTCAATCAGGCCACGGTGGCGGGGGACCTGGCGGTGGCGCGCGCGGCTGCCCTCGTGAGAGACGGCCGCGCACTCGCCGTTGTGGCGGGCGGCGTCGACGAGATGGTCGCGCACGTCTACCGGCGATTGAGCGAGATGGGCATGCTGTCGCCCGCGGCCGGCCACGGCAGGGAAGGCTGCCGGCCTTACGAGCCGGACCACAACGGCGTGGTGCTCGGCGAAGGGGCGACCTTTCTCGTCCTGGAGGACCTGGAATCGGCGCGCGCGCGCGGAGCGGTCATCCACGCCGAGATCCGGTCGGCCGCGTGGGGGAATGTACCCGTGGCTCCCCACACCGCGCCCCGCCGCCGCCGTGATCTCCGCTCGCCGGCGCTCCGGGCCCTGGTCTCGGCGGGCGTCGCGCCGTCGGCCGTCGGGACGTGCTACGGCTCGGGCAACGGTGATCCTGCTCTCGACGACTGGGAGCTCGGCCTTCTCGCCGCCGATCGCCTTCCCGCGCCGCGGTCGCTCGCCTCTCGCTTCGGCCAGCACGGCGGGCTCGGCGCGCTCCGAGTGGCCGCCGCCCTTGACTGCCTGAACAAGGCGGCTCTTTCCCCGACGACGCTCGTCATGGTCCATGGCCTCGCGCGCGGTGGCTGCCGCACCGCGCTCCTGATCGACCGCGCGGCATGAGCGATCACGTCACCGTTATCCCCGTCTTCAACGAGGGGGCCACCATCGGCGGCCTCGTCGAGCGGGCGGCCCTCCACGGCCCCGTCATCGTGGTGGACGACGGGTCGTGGGACGGGAGCGACGAGGCGGCTGCCGCCGCCGGCGCCGTCATCCTCAGGACGGGCGGGCGCTCGGGCAAGGGCGCCGCCCTCCGCCTGGGCTTTGCCGGCGCCCTCGCCCGCGCGGCGGAGCGCGTGGTCACGCTCGACGGCGACGGCCAGCACGATCCCGACGATATCCCGCGACTGCTCGCGGCGTCCGAGCCCGAGCCCGACGCCCTCGTGATCGGAGGCCGCTTGAACAACGGCGGCGGCCTCATGGAGCCGGCGCGACTGCACGCCCTCCGGGTGGCGGGCTTCTTCATCAACTGGCTGACCGGCCAGCACGTCGCGGACACGCAGTCGGGCTTCCGCGTCTATCCGCGCGAGCTTCTCGAGCGCGTGTCGCCCCGTGGGGGCGGCTTCGTGTTCGAGACAGAGGTGCTCGTGAGCGCCGCGGCGGCGGGCTATGCCATCCGGGAAGTTCCCATCAGCTCGCTCCGCCCCGCGGGCCGGCCGAGCCGCTTCCGCCCGTTTCGCGACGGAGTGGCCGTCACGGGCTATCTCGTCGTCCAGGGCCTGCGCCGATGGGCCCGCGACGCGGGCTTGGTGGCCCGCGCCCTCGTTCGCCCCTTCACGGCGGCGCGGCGGAGACCGCGCCACGCGGAGCTCGTGCGGTTCGCCGCGCCGTACCGCCACAATCCAGGCGCCTTCGCCTCGGCGCTCGGCGTCTTCACGCTCGACAGGATCACCGAGACGTGGCGGGGCTGGTGGAGCGATCCGC
Organism: Candidatus Methylomirabilota bacterium; assembly: GCA_035635755.1. Lineage (GTDB taxonomy): Bacteria > Methylomirabilota > Methylomirabilia > Rokubacteriales > CSP1-6 > AR37. Next base: position 37,806 of record DASQAK010000010.1, read on the forward strand.
GCGCGCGCGTGATGCGCCGGGCCGCCTTCGCGTCGGCCATGCTTCCCGTCCTGGGCCTGGCCGCAGCCGTCCAGTCCGCCCTCGCTCTCCGCCGGCTCGGCGTGGATCTCGTCGCTCCCCTCGTGCGCTCCGCCTATTCGCAGGAGCGTCTGGCCCGCGCGGCGACGGGGCGGGAACCGAGGGCGCGCCGCGCTGGGCGGGGCGAGACGAGGGCATGATCGTCCGCTTCAATCGATGGGGACGCCGGCGCCGCCACCTGCCCATCGAGTCCCGGCTCGAGTGGTGAGGGCGAGAGGGCGACGTCGCGTGCGCGCGTGAGGCTTCGCGAGCTTCTTCCCCGCGGATACACCTTCACGGTCGTGGGCATCGCGGTCGGAGTGGCGGGGCTGGTAGCGCTCGGCGCCATGGCCGAGCGCATCACCCGTTTCATCGATGGCGGCGACCGCTTCGTCCTCGGCCAGATCTCGGTGGCCGGGGAGGGCATGGGCATGGGCACCGGCTTCACGGCGGGCGGCCTGCTCTCGGCCGCCAAGATCGCCGAGATCGCCGCCGTGCCTGGTGTCTTGGGCGTCCAGGCCCAGGTCATGATGCCGCTCGTCACGAGCACCTCGCAGTTTCTCACGCTCACCCAGGAGCTGGTCTTCGGCATGGACCTGAGCGTGCCCATTCCCAATCGCCACTATCGTGAGCTGCCCGTGCGGGCCGGCCGCCCCCTTCGCACAGCAGACCGGCGCGTGACCGTGCTCGGAGCCGATTTCGCGGCCTCGCGCAAGCTCGGGGTGGGCAGCTCCGTCTCCCTGGGAGGCCAGGACTTCGCCGTGGTCGGCGTCCTCGACAAGACGTTCACGGCCCCGGATCGCTTCGCCCTCGTGGGGATCGACGATGCGCGCGATCTCTGGCTGCGCCGCGACCCCCTCCTCGTCCAGGCCTTCGGCGCGGGCAGCCTGCGGCGCAACGACCTCAACACAGGGGCGGCGGTGGGGTGGAAGGACGGCGAGGATCCCGACGCCGTGGCGCGACGCATCCAGGCGACGGTGGCCAAGGTCAACGTCACCATTCCCGGCGAGGTCAGCCGGCTCTTGCGCCAGTCGACGGCGTTCTTCTCCGCCCTTCTCCTGGGCATCGGCGTGCTGGGACTTCTCATCGGCGGCCTGTCGCTGTCCAATACCGTGACGGCGGCCGTCTTCGAGCGCATTCGCGACTTCGGGGTCAAGCGCGCGCTGGGCGCCACCGACCTTCATCTCCTTCGCGAAGTGCTCGGCGAGGCGCTCGGCGTCAGCCTGTCGGGCGGCGTGGTGGGCGTGCTCCTGGCCCTCGGCATCGGCACCGCCGTCGATACGCGGGTCATCCGCGAGGGACAGCAGCTCTTCCTCTTCTCGCCTCGTCTCCTGGCATTTGCCGTCGTCTTCTCGGTCGTGCTGGGCGGGCTCGCCGCCGCCTACGCCACCCTTCGCATCGCGCGGCTTTCGCCCGCCGAAGCCATCCGGCGGGGCAGCTGATGTTCGAGCTGAGACGGGGCCCGCTGTTCGAGCTGAGCGGCGGCCTCTGGCCGTCGCGAGGCGAGAGCTGAATGGATCCCGTAGGCGTGGCAGTTCGAGCTGAAGGGCGAAGCCCTGAGGCGAGGGCTGAGAAAATCCCAGCATGCTGCTGAAGGCGAGGGGACTCCGCAAGACTTTCACGGGCCCCGGTGGCATGCCCGTCCCCGTGCTCCATGGGGTGGATCTCGAGGTGAAGGGCGGCGAGCTCGTGGCCGTCTCGGGCACTTCGGGCTCCGGCAAGTCCACGCTCCTCAACCTGATCGGGCTGCTGGAGCCGCCCGACGCGGGAGAGATCTGGATCGGCGACGAGCGCGTGAGCCATCTGGGGCGTCGCGCCCAGTGTCGCGTGCGCGGTGCCTCCATCGGCTACGTGTTCCAGTCCTTCCTGCTCCTCGCGGGCTTGACGGCGCTCGACAACGTGCTGCTCGCCGCGCGCTACATCGGCCGCGATTGCGACGACGCCCGCCGGGATGCCCTCGGGCTCATGGAGCGCCTGGGCGTCGCCCACCGGGCGGCGCATCTTCCCGCGCAGCTCTCGGGCGGCGAGCAGCAGCGCGTCGCCTATTGCCGCGCCGTGCTGAACCGCCCCCCCCTCGTCCTCGCGGACGAGCCGACGGGCAATCTCGACGACGACCATGCCCGGGTCATCCTGGACGAGCTCCACGCCCTCGCCGCCGACCGCGGCACCGCCGTGATGCTCGTCACCCACCGGACCGAGGCGAGCGCCCGGGCCGATCGCGTGCTGCGTCTCGACCAGGGGCGGCTCTTCATCTCATGACGGCAGGACCGGCCCGTAGCGCTTCTCGAGCCGCATGAGCTTTCTCCGCTCGCCCGGGGGCGTCGCGGGCCTGATGGCGGTGCTCACGCTCGCCCTCCTGCTGCCGTGGCTGGGTGCGGCGCCATTCGATGATCCGGGCGAGGGGCAGCATGCGGAGATCGCCCGCGAGGTCGCGGTCTCGGGCGACTGGCTCACCCTCCGCCTCGCCGGTGTCCGCTACTTCGACAAGCCGCCTCTGCTCTACTGGCTGATCGCGGCGGGGTTCAAGGGTTTCGGTGTCTCGGAGTGGGCCGCGCGCCTTCCCGCCGTGCTGGGAGCGGCGGCGGCCGTTGCCGGGACGACGCTCCTCGGCGTCCGCCTTCTCGGCCCCGGGCCCGGCGTCCTGGCCGGCGCGGCCCTGCTCTCGTGCGCGCTCTTCGCCGCCTTCGGCCGCTATGTCCGGCCCGAGACGCTCTTCGTCGCCGCCATTCAGTGGGGATTTACCGGCGTTCTATTGGGTCTGGGGGGGAGCGGCGCCGCTCCTCCCCCAGGCCCCCCCACCGCAAGCCTATCGCCGGGTCTGGGGGGGAGCGGTGTCGCTCCTCTAACCTCATCGCCCCATAGCCGGCGGTGGGCGGTGGTCGGATGTGCGGCGCTGGGTGTGGCCGCGCTCGCCAAGGATGTCATCGGGCTCGCGGGACCGCTCGCCGCCATCGCGCTGGCGCTCGCCCTGGCCGGGCGGCTGCGTCCGATCGGCCGCTGGCTGCCTGTCCCCGGCGTGGCCGCGCTCGTCGTTCTGGGGCTGGGCTGGTATGCGCTCGCCTCCATGCGCAATCCGGGCTTTCTCTGGTACACCGTCGTTGACAATCATCTTCTCAACGCGGTCCAGCTGCGCCGGTTCCCCGACGAGGACGTGTCGCTCTCGTCGCTCGAGTTCCTCCTCGTGGCCGGACTCGGGGCTTTTCCGTGGACGATCCCCGCCGTGCTCGAGATTGGGCAGCTCGCCCGGCGCCGCGCCTGGAGAATCGTCGAGGACATCCCGTCGGTGGCGCTCGCCCTCTGGGCGGTCGCTCTCGCTCTCGTCTTCACGCTCTCGGCCTTCAAGCTGCCGCACTACGGCCTGCCCGCCTATCCAGCCATCGCGATCCTCGCCGCGCGATGGTGGTCGCGGCGAGACGGGCGAGACCGACGCCCCGCCCTCTGGCATCTGGCCATGTTCGCGTCGCTTGCCGCGTTCCTCGGAGCCGCCGCCCTCACCGACGGGCGCGCCTTCATGGACACGATCTTCTCGGCCACCGACGTCTACTCGCGCAAGGAGGCGGTCGCGACTCAGATCGCGCCGCTCCCCGCGTGGTCGGCCCTGCGTCCGCTCGTGGGACGCACCGCCCTCGTGTTCGCCCTGGGAGCGGCGGCGCTGGCCGCGGCGGCCGTGTGGCGGGCCGGCCGGCTCGCGGTCGTCGCCGTCGCCGTCACGATGCTCGCCGTCGTGCCGAGCGTAGGCCAGGCCCTGGCCCTCGTCTCGACGGCCCGGGCGGTTTCCGGCATGGCGGCGGAGATACGGCTCGGCTGGCGGCCTGACCTCGTGCTCGTCCACGAGGGGCCGCTCGAGAACTCCGGCGCGCTCGAGCTCTATTCGGGCGTGCGGCCGGTGCTCGTGGAAGGACGTCGCAGCGTGCTCGGCATCGGGTCGACCTTTCCAGAGGCCGGCGAGACCTTCTGGGCTGCCGACCGGCTCACGCGCGAGTGGGTCTCGAGCCGGCCCATCCTGCTCGTGACGACCCGCGAGCCTGAAAGGAGCGTCGTGGCGAGAATGCCGCGCGGGCGCGTTCATCTCCTGGCTTCCCGCCAGGGACGCTGGCTCTGGAGCAACGTTCCGCCTCGGGCGTAGCTCTCCCGCCTTCAGCTCTCCCGCCTTCAGCTCTCCCGCCTCAGCTCTCCCGCCCATCAGATTTCCCGCCCGTCAGATTTCCCGATAGAAGAGCAGGAGAAGCCCGATGAGGGCGAGGCAGGGCGCCCAGATCCTCCCGGCCATGGCGCCTTCCGGGTCCGGGAGCCTGAGCTCGAGCCATCGAGACCAACCGACGACGATGCCCACCACGGCCAGGGGCAGGTGAGTCACCTCCATCAAGTAGGCTTCCTTGGCGTTCTGGAGCGTATGGGCGTGGGCCAGGAGCAGCGCTCCAGCCGCCGCGCAGACGAACGGAAAGACGAGAGCGAGCCGCTCGTCGCGCAGCCGTCCCGTGCGCACGAGCCACTCGAAGACGCCGAAGATCACGGGCAGCAAGCCGAGGAGGCGGTGCTGCAGCACCTCCGGATCCCACAAGCTCTGCCAGAAGCCCTGCGGGCCCAGGGGCCAGCTCTCTGGATCGCTGCGGAAGAGCAGAAAGGCTCCGAGCCCCACGAAGAGGAGCGGCCAGTTGCGCGCCCACGGCGCGTGGCCCGTCCGCTCCAGCATGGCGAGGAGGCCCATGGCCAGCACGAAGAGCCCGGAGACGTTGTGGTTGTACTCGGACCAGAGGCTGTCCTGGGTGGTGCGGGGCGCCTCTCTGTTCGTGAGATCCGATGCTTGAGCGAGCTCTGTGAAGGTCGGCGTCGAGAGCGTCGGCCACCTCGGCGTGAAGCGGAACGCCACCTCCGCGAGAGTCGCGCGGTCGGCGATCTGGTCCACGGCGGGAGGCACGGAGCCCAGCGCCGCCGCCAGGAAGAGCACGGTCACCGCCCCGCCCACCTCCACCTCGACGAGCCGGCGGAGGGTGAGCGGAGGCGCGTCCGCGTCGCGACGAAGGCGACGCACGGCGAAGAAATTGAGCGCGCCCAGGCCGAGGAGACCGATAAAGAGCACACTCTTGGTCAAGGTCATGGCGCCATACGCCGTCCCGAGAGCGGCGCCGAGCCCGCCGACGTACAGGAGCCACAGCCCGATGGCCGCCGCGGCCAGCGTCGCCACCGCGCCCTGGGCCAGCCGCGAGAATCGCCGGAGCGTTTCCGCCGGCCAGGGTCGAGAGGCGCGAGCCCACGCGAGCACGAGGAGATGGATGAGGCCGCCCACCCACACGCCCGCGGCAAGCTGATGGACGGCATCGAGGGTGAGGTAGAGCGGGCCACGGGCGAGCCGTCCGGCGGCATGGCTGATCCACGCCGCGCTCACCGTCCCTGCCGCGGCCAGCGCGACCAGTGCGATCCAGGGACCGAGCGAGCGCGGGCTCCTGCGCACGACGGCGCAGAGCGCGATCACGCAGGCCAGGAGAAGGGCGCGGGCCATGGCGGCGAAGAAGAGGGGCGTCTCGAGGGCGCGGCCGACCGGCCAGCCCTCGGGGCCGGCCGTGGAGGCCACGATCACGAGAAAGGCGAAGACCTGGCAGGCCGCCGCGAGCCCCGCGCCAGCGGCGACGAGCCGGAGCGCCCGGCGCATGTCGCGCTCGACGTCGGACTCGCGGACGAGCCAGCGTCGCAGCACGAGGAGCCCGAGGACCGCCCCGCCTATCGCCACGGACTGTCCCACGAGGCCGAGCGCCCTCAGGTAGACCTGGATGAGCGCGGTCATGCCCCGAGGCTCACGAGCGAGCGGCGGGGGCGAAGGCCAGCCGCTCGAGCAACGCCTCGGCCACGGCGCGCGCGGCGCCGGGGCGCCGGATCTCCCGCATGCGCTTGGCGAGATCGTCGAGGAAACCGGGCTCGGTCAAGCTCCGCGTGACCACGACACGGAGCTCCTCGGCCGATCGGGCGCTGAGCGCGGCGGAGGCGGCGACGAAGAAGCGCTCGTTGCGCCGCTCGTGGCCCGGGAGAGACCCGAAGCAGACGACGGGAAGATCGCAGGCGATGGCTTCGGCGAGGGACACGCCTCCCGCCTTGGTGACGAGGAGATCGGCGGCGGCCATGAGGTGGCGCATCTCCTCTGTGTAGCCGAGCACGCGCACGCGGCGGCCGGAGCCGCGGACGGATTCCCGCAGCCGCGCGCGGAGCGCGTCGTCGTGACCTGCCACGATCACCGCCTGGAGCGGCACGGGGAGGTCACGAAGCACGCGCGTCGCCGCGGGCAGCTCGCCCGTCCAGCCGAACGCGCCCGCCATGGCAAGGACGACCGGGCGCTCGGGATCCAGACCGAGGGCCCGGCGCGCGGAGCGCGGGTCCACGGGCCGGTCGAACTCGACGCGCACGGGCAGGCCGGTGGCGAGCACGCGATCGGCGGGGATGCCGCGAGCGATGAGGTCGGCACGGATGCTCTCCGCGGGCACGCAGTGGAGATCGACCAGGGGAGGGATCCACTGGCTGTGGACGGCGAAATCGCTGTACACGAGGGCGTGGGGAAGCCGAGTGACACCGCGGCGGCGCAGGACCGACAGGGCGCCCGCGGGCGTCGGGTGCGTGGAGACCACGAGATCGGGGCGCTCCCGCTCGAGGAGGGCCCGCAGCCGCGGCGTTCCCAGCGAGCCCATGCCGAAGACGAGCCCCGAGGAGGTGGTGAGCCGGTCACCCACCCAGTAGCCGAAGCCCCAGAGCGCGGGCGCCCGGTGCAGGATGGCGCCGTAGAGCCGGCGGCTCAATCGATCGAAGGCGGGATGCACGAGATCGCGGAAGTGATCGACGATGCGCGTCTCGGCGCCGAGCGCCTGGAGGGCGGCGTCGACGGCGTGGGCGGCCGCATTGTGTCCGGAGCCGTAGCTGGCCGACAGGATGAGGACTCGCGGAGCTGCCGTACCCACCTCGGCAAAATGGTAGCACGAGCATCCGTCACGCGTTCGTGAAGAAGCGCCCGGCGCGACGGAATGGGTGGTGAGGCCGCGCCGCTTTTGCTAAGGTGACGGGGACATGACCGTCGACTATCTCCGCACGCTCTTCCTTCACCCGCCGTCTCTGGACGGCTTCGACGGCGGCGCCGGCTCCCGCTACCAGGCCAAGCGAGAGATCCGCTCCTTCTGGTACCCGACCTGGCTCGCCCAGCCCGCCGCGCTCGTGCCAGGCTCCCGGCTGATCGACGCGCCGCCCGACGGGTTGGCCCTGGACGATGTCCGGCCCTTCGCGCGACAGTACGACCTCTGCGTGCTGCACACGAGCACGCCGTCTTTCCCGGGAGACGTGGCGGTCGCCGAAGCCCTCAAGGCCGAGAATCCGCGCCTGCTCATCGGCATGGTCGGCGCGGCGGTGGCCGTGGCGCGCGAGGCGTCCTTGCGCGCCAGCCCGGCCCTGGACTTCGTGGCGGGGAGCGAGTTCGACTTCACCATCCAGGAAGTGGCGCAGGGACGGCCCCTCGGGGACGTCAGCGGACTCTCCTATCGGGCCAACGGGCGCGTCGAGCACACCGCGGAGCGGCCGGTTCTGGAAAACATGGATCTCCTGCCCTTCGTCACGCCGATCTACAAGCGAGACCTGACTGTGGAGCACTACGCCATCGGCTATCTCCGCTATCCGTACGTCTCGCTGTACACGGGGCGCGGCTGCCGGTCCAAGTGCACGTTCTGTCTGTGGCCCCAGACGGTGGGCGGCCAGCGCTACCGGACCCGGAGCGTGGGGCACGTGGCCGAGGAAATGGCGCTGGCCCAGCGGCTCTTCCCCCAGGTGAAGGAGTTCTTCTTCGACGACGACACCTTCACGGACGACCTGCCGCGGGCGGAGGCGATCGCGCGGGAGCTGGGCAAGCTCGGGATCACGTGGTCGGTGAACGCCAAGGCCAACGTGCCCTACGCGACGCTGAAGGTGCTCAAGGACAACGGCCTGCGTCTCCTCCTCGTCGGGTACGAATCCGGCAACCAGCAGATCCTGAACAACATCAAGAAGGGCGTCCGCCTCGACGTGGCGCGGCGCTTCACGCGCGACTGCAAAGCCCTGGGTATCGCCATCCACGGCACGTTCGTCCTCGGCCTGCCCGGAGAGACGCGCGAGACCATCCAGGAGACGATTCGCTTCGCCTGCGAGATCGATCCCACGACCATCCAGGTCTCGCTGGCCGCGCCGTATCCGGGCACGGCCCTCTACGCCGAGGCGCACCGCAACGGCTGGATCGAGGCGGAGGCGCTCGTGGACGAGGCGGGGGTGCAGACGAGCGCCATCGGCTATCCGCACCTCTCGCGGACGGAGATCTTCCAGTCGGTGGACCTCGTGTACCGGCGCTTCTACTTCCGTCCGCGGAAGATGATCTCCCTGGGCGCGGAGATGCTGCGCGACCGCGAGCTGATGCGCCGCCGGCTCCACGAGGGGCGCGACTTCCTCCGCTTCCTCCGCCAGCACCGCGCCGAAGTCCCCGCCTCTTAGTCACCCGGCCGTCGTCGGCCTCGGCGCGACTTACTACACGTTCAATGACGCCACTCCGAGACAACGCGAGTTGTTTCTCCTCTCGGGAGGGCGGGTGGCGGGCAGGCATCCCCTCGGGAGCGAATCCGACGAGCCGTAGCGCGCCCCGAAGCGCAGGGCGCCTCCGCCGCGCGAGCCAGCCCGCGAAGCAGGCTGGCGAGCGACCCCCGTCTCGGGGGATGGGGGGCCAGGCGGAGGCGCCTTCGCTAGTGTGGCGCGCGAGGCGAGGAGGTTGAGCGCACGAGGGGATGCCTGCCCGCCACCCGCCCGCTGCTCACGCGCGGGCTCCGAACGACTCGCGTGTTAGCATAAGAACATGCGCGTACTTGTCATCGACGCCATCGCTCCCGAGGGGATCGCATACCTCGAGGAGCGGGGCTTCCAGGTGGAGCAGGTGTCGTCGAAGATGCCGCGGGCGGAGCTCTTCGCCACTATCGCGGGCTACGAGGTCATCATCACGCGCTCGTCCACCACCGTGAACGCGGAGTTCCTCGGCCACGCCCGCCGTCTCCGCTTTCTCGGCCGCGCCGGGGTGGGCGTGGACAACATCGACGTCGAGGCGTGCTCGCGCCAGGGCGTGGTGGTCGCCAATGCGCCCTACGGCAACGTGGTCTCGGCGGCCGAGCACACCATCGGTATGCTCCTCAGCCTCGTGCGAAAGATCCCCGCCGCCCACGAGGCCCTCAAGCGCCTCGAATGGGATCGCGGCATCTCCGGCTCCGAGCTCTTCCGCAAGACGGCGGGAGTGATCGGCCTCGGCAAAGTCGGCTCGCGCGTGGCCGCGAGGCTGCGCGCCTTCGACATGGACGTGCTCGTCTACGACCCGTATATCCCCGAGAGCCGCGCCCGCGACCTGGGCGTCCGCCTCACCGACCTCCAGACGCTCCTCACCCAGGCCGACATCGTCACCGTCCACGTCCCCCTCTCGGAGGACACCGAGAACATGCTCGCCGCCCGCGAGATCGCCCTCATGAAGCCCGGCGTGCGCATCGTCAACTGCGCCCGCGGCGGCATCATCAACGAGGGTGACCTGCTCGCCGCCCTCGGCTCGGGCCACGTGGCGGGCGCGGCCGTGGACGTGTGGACCGAGGAGCCGCCCGTCTCGCCGCTCGTCCGGCGCCTCGTGCAGCATCCTCGCGTGGTGGTGACGCCGCACCTCGGCGCCAATACCCAGGAGGCGCAGGTCAACGTCGCCGTCGACGTCGCCCGGCAGCTCGTCGCCTTCCGGGACGGCGAGCTCGTCGAGCATGCCGTCAACGTGCCCGTGGGCGACCGGGAGGCCATGGCCGAGCAGAGGCCCTTCGTGGCCCTCGCGGAGATCCTCGGGCGGTGCTGCCTCCAGCTCGAGAAGGACAATGTCGAGCGTGTGGAGGTCGAGGTGGCGGGGCAGGTGGCGCGGCGCGATCCCGAGCTGATCGGGCGCGCCGTGCTCAAGGGCCTCCTCGACGGCGTCACCGCGGAGGCGGTCAATCTCGTCAACGCGCGGCTCGTGGCCCGGGAGCGCGGGCTCGAGGTGGTGATCAGCACCGACGAGGCGGCGCCGTCCGGCTATACCAACCTCGTCACCGTGACCACCCAGGCGGGCTCGGGACGGAAGATCATCGCGGGCACCGTCTTCGACGGGGCGCCGCGCATCGTGCGCCTCCGGGACCTCCACATCGAGTTCATCCCCGAAGGGCACATCCTCGTCCTTTCGTACGAGGACCGTCCCGGCATGGTCGGCAAGATCGGCTCCATCCTCGGGCGCCACAACGTGAACATCGCCTCCATGCACGTGGGTCGCCGCACCAAGCGCGGACGGGCCATCGTCGTGCTCCTCCTCGACGAGGACGTCTCGACCGAGGTCATCGAAGAGGTCTCCAAAGCCGTGGAGGCCGACTTCGCCCGCCTCGTCCGCCTGGGCGCATGATGGCGGCCTCGACCGCGAAGAAGCGCCCGGCCTCGCGGAAGGCGCGCGCCTTCGTGCGCCGGCCCTGGGGAGGATTCGAGAACGTCGTGGCAGGTCCGGGTTACAAGGTCAAGCGCCTCGTGGTCATGCCCGGCCATCGGATCAGCCTCCAGCGCCATCGCTTCCGCGCGGAGCAGTGGGTGGTCGTGGCGGGGACGCCGCGGGTCGTGATCGGAGCGCGGAAGCGCCGGGTCGAGCTGCGCGAGACGGTGCTGGTGCCGCGCGGGGCCTGGCATCGGATCGAGAACCCCGGGCGACGCCCCGTCGTCATCATCGAGGTGCAGCACGGTCCATATCTCGGCGAGGACGACATCGAGCGCCGCGACGACGACTACGGCCGCGCGGGTGGCGGATAAAGGCCCAGCTGCTTCGTTGGCGCGGGCGGCGGCACCCGCTCAACGTACGGACAGTACGCCTCGGGGTGCCGCCGCCCGCGCCGCCTCGCATCTGGACCTTTCTCCACCGCCTGCTCCGGTTGCCGCCTGTCGGCTATCGGAAATAGCGGGAGATTCGTAGGTAGAGGGCCGCCAGGCCCAGGTATTCGTGCAGGACCGCCTCCGCCTCCCGGCGCTTGCGCCACCAGCCGTCGGCCTCGATGCTGTCCTCGGGGGCCAGGGCCACGAGCCCTTCGATCCCCGGGGGAGCCTGACGTCCCCAGACGAGCTTGACCCGCCGGGAGTGCTGGGGCGAGGTGACGAGGATGACACGCCGCCAGCCGCGCTCCTGCGCGACCAGGCCCACGCGCCGAAGCTCCGTCTCGGTGATCTCGACGGGCTCGCGCACGAGGACGAGGGCGGCGGGCGGCACGCCGTGGCGCTCGAGCACGAGCCGCGACTCGCCCTGGAAATCGTGCTCGCGGATCCCCATGCGGATGAGCTCGTTCACGCGCGGGGGCGTCAACTGGTTGGAGACCACCACGCGAGGCGCCAGGCCTTGCCGGTAGAGCGCGGCCGCCGCGGCCTCGCGAGCGGGAATGCCTCCGGCGAGGACCACGATGGCGTCGGCCGGCTTGAGGGCGTCCTCCACCACGAGGGCCGTAGCGAGCCAGCGGAAGGCGGGAGCATGGCCGAAGGCGATGGCGAGAGCGAGGACGACCAGGATGGCGCCCCAGCGGAGCGCGCGTCGCCCGCGCGGCGTCATCGCTCCAGCTCGACCAGGTACTCCTTTATGCGGCGGGCATCGGGCGCGTCGGGCTTGAGCCCGAGGTACGTGCGGAAGGCGGCCATGGCCTTCTCGGGGTCCTTGCTCTGGTAGTAGAGCAGGCCCAGCTGGCGGAAAGGATCGGGGAAGGTCGCGTCAAGCTGGGCGGCGCGCTCGTAAGCCTCGCGCGCCTGGCCGAGCAGGAGCGGCTTGTCCGCGGGATTCTTGGCGCGCTGAGCCTGCAGGCGGTAGAGATCGCCGAAATAGAGGTGCGTGGTCGGGTCCCTGGGGGCCAGCGGCAGCACCCGATCGAGCTGCGCCTTGGCGAGCCCGAAGCGCCCGGCCCGGATGTCGAGGGCCGCGTTCTCGCGCACCACCGTGCGGGTGCGGAGCGCGAAGTCCTGGGCATTCGCGGTGAGGACGCTCGCATCCGGGGGAGGGGGGTGAGTCTTGAGGAGCTCGCGCGTGTTGGCGATCCGCTCGTCGAGCTGCGGGTGATTGCCGAAGAAGAAGTTCTCGAGGCGGCTCCCGTCGCCGTGGTCCTCCTTGAGGAGCTCGAAGACCCGCGGCGCCTCGCGCGGGTCGTAACCCGCCGCCACCATGCGCTCCAGGCCCTCGCGATCGGCCTCGCGCTCCAGGTCACGCCCGAACCCGTTGACGGCGGCGATGTAGGCGAGCTGGAGCCCCAGCCCCAGGAAGATGTTGGAGGTGGTCCTCAGGACTTCCGCCGAGACGTAGTTGCCCTGGCGCTGCTCCTGACCTGCGGCCACAGCCACGCCGAGGGCCGCCGCGATCCCCGCCATGGTGAAGAAGATCTGCTTGTTTCGCGCGTCTCGGTTGAACTTGAGGGCGTGGCGGTTCGTCACGTGCGTCAGCTCGTGGCCGAGGATCATCGCCAGCTGCGACTCGTTCTGGAGCCGGCTGAGTAGCCCCGTGTGCACGTTCACCTTGCCGTTGGGCATGGCGAAGGCGTTGAGGGTGGGGTCCTTCAGCACGGCGATCCGCACGGCGGGGGCGCCCGCCTGCTTCGCCTCCTCGGGCACCAGTCTGGCCGCCACGCTGGAAAGATACTCCTCGAGCAGCGGGTCGTCCCAGCTCTTGCCCAGCTTGGCGAGCTTCTCCTCCTCTTTCTCGGCGTCGCTCCAGAGCTGCTTCTCGTCGGCCGCCGGCCGGTACGGCTGGCCCTGATAGCCCATGGGCGGGACGTTGGTGGAGGCGCAGCCCGCGAGCAGAAAAATCACGAGGACCACGGCCAAAAACTTGGTGGGCCGCCCCCAGCGGCTGTACCATGACGCGCAGGAGGTACTAGCCATGCGCCGTATTCTCGTCATCTCGCTCTGTCTTCTGGCCGCGACCGCCTGCGCGTCCACGCCGCCGCGCGTGCAGCGCAGCGAGTTCGAAGACATTCCGGTCCCGAAGGGGCTGACGGTGGACATTAGCCGGTCCACGGTGATCGAATCCCCGGCCGTCAAGGCCGCCCGGATCTTCTACAAGGGCCGCCTCGAGGTGGACAGCCTCGCCGTCGCGCTCCGCACCACGCTCGAGGCGAATGGCTGGCGCCATCTCTCCTCGACGACGGCCTCGGACAAGGGGATCACCCAGGTCTATGACAAGCCCGGGAGCTCGCTGCAGGTGACGGTCTACGAGAGCTGGTACTACACCTGGGTCGAGATGGCCGCGACACGGTTGATCACCCCGGCGGGTACGGCCAGCACGCCGCCCACGGCGACCCCGACCCGGCAGTAGCAGCTCGTCCGGGCGCGCGCAGCCGTAGCCAGGCCCATTCATCCCGCGCAGCAGTGAGGCGCGGTGACGGTCATTTCTTCTTCAGGATCTTCTGGACGACCTGGACGAGCTGCTCGACGCCCTGCGTCTGCTTTCCCGTGAGATGCACGCGTACCACGCGTCGCCCCGCCTCCCGCAAAGCCTGAAGATCTCCAAGGGCCTGCGCGGCCTTGAACGTCGAGAAGCCATAGCCCATCCCCGGAATGGCCATGTCCTCCTTGTCATCACCTGTGATCTGGACGAAGAGCCCGTTCGCCCGCCCGCCCTTGTGGAGCTGCCCGGTCGAGTGCAGGTAGTGCGGCCCGAAGGACACGGTGGTGGCGATCTTGAGCCGATCCCGTAGGAGCGTCCGGAGCTCCTGGAGCCGGCTCCACGTGTCGGCGGTGGGCGCCAGGTAGGCCTGAATGGCGAGGTAGTCTCCGGGCTGGGCCTGCGCGAAATGGGCACTCAGTCCCGGGCCGAAGCCCGCCACCTTCTTCCCCAGGTTGGCCATGAGCAGGAGGCCGTTCTCCTCCGCGTCCGCCGGCCACTCGGGAAGCTTCTTGCTCTTCTTCCAGGCGGCGAGAAGAGCGGCGGTGTTCTCCTTGGCGCGGGTGACGTCGGGCTCGTCGAACGGATTGACGCCGAGGAGGACCCCGGCGGCTGCCGTGGCCAGCTCCCAGCGGAAGAACTCCGCGCCGATCTCGAGGGTGTCCTTGATGGGAATGCGGATGACGGGGTGCCCCGCGTCCTCGAGGGCGTCGAGGTACACGTCGTATGTCCCGTCGCCCTCGAGCGTGATGGCCACGAAGACGCGGTCAGCGCCGTACACGGCGGGCGATCCCAGCGGCTCGTCGTCCACGGGCACCAGCCCCTTGCCGTCCTTTCCAAGGGACTCCGCGAGGAGCTGCTCGATCCAGGGGCCCAGGCTCCGTAGCTGGCGCGACAGCACGAGGGTGACCTTGTCGCGCCCGCTCTTGGCGAGCCCGGCGAGGGCGGCCCCGAGGCGGACGGCGGCGCTGTCGCGCGGCCCCAGGGCATTGCCGCACGTCTCAACCATGCTGTGCGCGCGGTCGATCAGCATCGTGATGTCGATGCCGATGAGGGCGGCGGGCACGAGGCCGAAGAAGGACAGGGCCGAGTACCGGCCCCCGATGGAAGCGGGATTGAGAAAGGTGCGTCGGAAGCCGGACTCCGTGGCGAGCTTGTCGAGGGGACGCCCTGGATCCGTGATGGCGACGAAGTGGATGCCCGCGCGCGGCACCGAGGAGGACTCGACCTGGCCGCGGAAGAACTGGTAGAAGGCCATGGTCTCGGCCGTCGCCCCGGACTTGCTCGCCACGATGAAGAGCGTGCGGGTCAGGTTGAGACGATCGAGCGTCCGCTTGACCGCCTCCGGATCCGTGGAGTCGAGAAGGAGGAGATCGGGGAAGCCCATCTTGGAGCCGAAGGTCAGGTTGAAGACCTCGGCACCCAGCGAGGAGCCGCCCATGCCGACGAGGACGACGTGGGTGAACTGCAGCCGCCGGATCTCGTCGGCGAAGGTCTTGATGTCCTCGGCGTGGCCCCGCATGATCGTGGGCGAGGTCAGCCAGCCGAGTCGATTGCGGATGCCGGTCGTCTCCCCTTTCCACAGCGTGGCGTCCTTGACCCAGAGGCGGTCGAGGAAGTCCTGGGTCTCGAGGAGATCCATCGCCTCCTGCACCGCGGGGAGCTTGAAGACCTCGTCCACGGGCCGGGCGGGGCTGGAGGGCGCCAGGGGCGCCGCCATCTCCGTCCCGCTCGCCGCGTCGTCGACCACCAGCGAAGGCTCGAGCGCGCTCTCCTCGTACGCCTC
>DASQAK010000011.1:0-8207 GCA_035635755.1 Candidatus Methylomirabilota bacterium
CGCGACGGGGCGGGCTCGCGATCCTCTATCGATGCGCGGGCTGTGTCCAGCCTCGGCGCCATCTCTACTTGCGCAGCCTGGTCATCGGGCGGCGCGGTGCCCGAGGTGAAGAACACCGTGAACCTGGCGCAGCAGTATGCCAACCTCGGATACGACCCGGATGCGCTCATCAGCCGTCTGACCACCATTGTCGTGCACGACAACTTCACTGAGATGCACGCCTTCAAGCACCACCAGGCCACCTTCGAGGAGTTCCACGCCACCCGCCT
This sequence comes from Candidatus Methylomirabilota bacterium, assembly GCA_035635755.1. Taxonomy (GTDB): domain Bacteria; phylum Methylomirabilota; class Methylomirabilia; order Rokubacteriales; family CSP1-6; genus AR37. The sequence continues at coordinate 270 of DASQAK010000011.1, forward strand.
TCCGTGGCGCTGGCGCCATCTCGTGAGCGCGGCCCAGGCGTCGGCCATCTCCTACGGCAAGAACATGGAGATCTACGAGGAGGCGGTCGAGCTCCTCCACGCATAGCATCCCGGGACGATCAGCAACTGCCCGAGGTAAGCGATGACGGATGCCTCATTGAGGCCGCGCCAGCGCACTTAGCGTGCCGCACTCAGGCGCTGCGCCTTCGTCCGACGTACTTCGCGAGCAGCCCGCCGACTCGCGCAAACTTCCGACAGTCGTCCCGACCCCTCACCCTTGCCCTCTCCCCCGTGGGAGAGGGATCTGGATCAGCTCGAGGTGGGCCAGGTCGCCTTGATCCAGTTCACGGTGGCCGACGGATCGTCGTGCCCCTTGCCGGGCTTGGGCCACGTCGGGGGCGCCGTCATGGCCTGCACGGGGACCGTGATGATGCGCTCGGGATCCCACACGGGGAAGGGATAGTCCGGAAGGTTCTTGCTGAATCCCACCTTGACGTCCTTGAAGGCGCGGTGATCCTCCTTGCGGATCGTCACCAGTCCTGATGGCGCGGACAGGCTCAGCCCCTCGAGGGCCTTGCTGATGGCATCGTCGTCGGGCCATCCTCCGCCCGCCTTGTTCGCCTTCTCGACGGCGGCCTTGAACAGGTGGAGGCCCGTGTAGGCGGCCTCCGCGATGTAGTTCGGGTACTCCTTCCAGCGCTGGTGGTAGCGCTCCACGAACTGCTTGTTCGCTGCGGAGCGGGCGGGCGCCGGGTACGTGAAGTGGTAGTTCGAGTGGACCCCGGCGAGCGCGCCCTCAGGGTGATCCTTGCCGATGGCGTGCGGCACCACGCCGAAGTTGATGTTGCCCGCGAGCTTGGCCTTCGTGAACAGGCCGTGCTGGAGGGCCTGCTTGTAGAAGGCGATGTACATGCCGCCCCACATGGAGGTGACGATCAGGTCGGGCTTGGCCGCGCCCGTCTTGGTGATGTGGGAGGTGAACTCCGTGGTGCCCAGGGGCGCCCACGCCTCGGAGACGATCTGCGACTTCGACATCAGCTTCTGGCGCGCCGCCTCGAAGTGGAGCTGGAACCAGCGGCCGAAGGCGTAGTCGGGATGGATGATGGCGATCCGCTGCGCCTCCGGCCAGGTGCGCGCCACCGCCATGGCCGTGGTGACGCCGTCGGCGGACAGGATGTTCGTCATCCCGAAGAGGTAGTGGGGATTCGGCACCTCGACCTCGAAGAGCCGGTCGATGCAGCCTTCCGTCATGATGGTGAGGAGCTTGAGCTCCTCCACCACCGGCCCCACCGCGAGCTGGTTGTTGGCGGCGATGATGCCGGAGAAGAAGTCGATCTTCTCCACGAGCTTCATCCGCTTGACCTCCTTCACGGAGGCATCGGGCCCCACCGCCTCGTCCGCGGTGATCGTCTCGATCCGGCGGCGCCCCAGGAGCCCGCCCGTCGCGTTGATCTCCTCGGAGGCCAGGGTGTGCCCCTTGAGCGAGGGCGCGCCCAGCACGGCGCCGGGGCCGGAGAGGATCGTGATGTGTCCGAACTTGACCGGGGTATCGGGCACGCGGCCGCGGGGCGACTCCTGGGCGGCCGGCGCGGTCACGTCCCCGAGGGTGACGGCGCCCACGGTGACGCCGAGCGAGGCGAGGAACGTCCGTCGGTCGACCGTCGTGCTCATGGGGGTGCCTCTCCCTGGGCGGCGCGGCTCATCACCGCACCGTCACGTTGACCGCGTGAATGCGATTCCGCCCTGTTCCCGGCTGCGTGCGCCCCTGCTCGTCGGTGGCGCGGCACTGGAGCACGTAGGCTCCCGGCGTGGCGGGCGCCCAGTCGAGCGCGAAGCGCTGCCACGTGTATCCTTCACGCCGGGGCTCGAGCCGTGCTTCCCGCCAGGCGGCGCCGCCATCGAGGCTCACGTCCACCCGGCGCACCGCTCCCGCGCTCCACGCCCAGCCTTCGACCGAGCGCGCGCCCGGGGTCAGCGCGTCGGCCTCGGCGGGGGCGACGATCACCGAGTGGACGTCGAGGTCGCGGACGGGCACGACTTGCTCCTGCCCGTCGACCACGAGCCGGCGGTTGTAGAGACGCGTCGTGAAGAGGCTCTCGGGTCGGGAGTCGGCGAGGTAGACGCGCGTCACCCACTTGACGGAGTTGGTCCCGAAGAAGCCCGGCACCACCGCGCGGACGGGAAAGCCGTGCTCGGCGGTGAGGGGGGCGCCGTTCATCTCCCAGGCGAGGAGGACGGGCCGCTCGCGCGCCACCTCGAGGGGAACGTCCTTGATGTAGCGATCGCTCGCCGTCCCCGCGAAGGAGCCGTGGTCGGGCGCTTCGAGCCACAGGCTCGAGGCCCGCGGCTCCGGGCCCGCCTCCTCCAGGAGAGGCCAGAGAGGCGCCCCCCGCCATGACACGTTGCCCACCCGTCGCGTGGCCACCTCGGGCTCCACCGGGTTGCCGAAGCATTCGAGTACGCTCTGGATGGTCTCCGCGGGCCGGCGCAGGAGCTCGGCGTACGTGAGGCGCAACGGGCGCTCGACGGCGCCTTCGATCCTGAGCTCCCACCCTTCCGCGGCCACATGCGCAATGCCCATGTGGGCGATGACGTACACGCTCTCGGTTGGCGTGAGAAAAGTCGTGAGCTCGGAGACGGGAACCTGCCGGCGGTAGGTCTGGGCCGGATCCATTCTTGGAGGCGCGTGTTCGCTCACGACGACGGCCTAAAACGTCTCGCCACGCGCCCCCTCACCCTGCCTTCTCCCCCGGTGGGGGAGAGGAACTAAGAGGAACAATGCGCCGTTCCCATCCCTTTCCCCCGTCGCGGGGGAGAGGGCCGTAGTTCGAGCTGAGCGGCGCAGCCGCGAGGCGAGGGCTGAGTAAGTGAGGGGGCATGCGAGCGCGCTGACACGTTGATCCAACTGCTCCAGCTAGGCGGTTTGCGCGACCGTGGGCCCGTCGCCCATGAGCGTGGTGCGGCGCATGTCCCGCGGCTCGTGGGCGGGAAAGGGCCGGGCGCGATGCATGGTCCGGCGGTTGTCCCACATCACGAGATCGCCCACCTTCCACTTGTGGGCATAGACGAACTGGCGCTGGGTGGCGTGCTCGACGAGATCGCGCAGGAAGGCGCGCGCCTCCGGCACGGGCCAGCCGAGGATGCCGCCCGCGTGCGAGGCGAGATAGAGCGACTTGCGCCCCGTGGCGGGGTGCGTGCGCACGAGGCGCTGGCGCACCGGCTTGAAGCGCTCGCGCTCCTCGTCGGTGAAGTCCGTGAAGCCGAGCTGCTGGCGCGAGAAGATCTGGGAGTGCTCGCAGATCAGGTCCTCGATCTCGGCCCTGATCTCGGCGTCGAGGGCGTCGTAGGCCGCCCGCATGTCGGCGAACTCGGTGTTGCCGCCCTTGGAGGGAATGCTGCGGGCGTGGAGGAGCGAGTACTTCGCCGGGATCACCTTGAACGAGCTGTCCGAATGCCACAGGCGGTTGCCGATGGCGAAGAGCCGCCGGCGGTCGTCCCGCGCGTACACGTTGTTGTGCTTGTCGAGATTGGACACGTCGGCGAAGCTGGTGGGCAGGCGGTACTCGTCGGGGGCGCGGAGGCTCGTGCCGATGGCGTGCTCGATGTCCCCGAGGCTCTGGGTGAAGGCGAGCTGCTGCTCGTCGTCGATGTCCTGGTCGTGAAAGACGAGCACCGCGTGCTCGTTCATGCCGGCATGGATCGCGTCCACCTCTTCCTCGGACAGCGGCTTGGTCATGTCCACGCCTTCGACCTCGGCGGCGAAGCATGGCCCGATCTGTCGTGTGGTGACGGGCATGGTGACGGCCTCCTATGGCCTGCGCATACGGTTCCGGCCCCCGCGGGGCATATCGATTCCCGGCGCCTATCCTAGCGCAAGAGCGTGGATGAGACTTGCCGCATTTGAGGAAAGGGCGGATGATCCACCTCGGTCCCACAGTGACGTGGGCCCGGCCATGACCTCGCCAGCCCCGGACGCGCCCCCGGTCTCTCCCGCCCGCAAGTGGGCCATCACCGTCACGGTCATGGTCGTCGCCTTCATGCAGATCCTCGACACCAGCGTCACCAACGTCGTCCTCCCCCACCTGCAGGGCTCGCTGTCGGCGGGGCTGGACGAGGTGTCGTGGGTGATCACTTCCTATCTCGCGGCCAACGCCGTGGTCATCCCGGCCACGGGATGGCTCGTGGGCCTCTTCGGGCGGAGGCGATTCTTCCTGATCTGCACCACGCTGTTCGTCGTCAGCTCGTTCGTCTCCGGCGCCGCTCCCGATCTGACCACGCTCATCGTGGCCCGCATCTTCCAGGGCCTCGGCGGCGGACCGATCATCCCGCTCTCCCAGGCCATCCTCTGGGAGATCTTCCCCTTCCAGCAGCGCGGGCTCGCCATGGCGGTGTGGGGAGTGGGCTTCATCCTCGGCCCCATCCTGGGGCCGACCGTGGGCGGCTACCTCGCCGACGAGTGGTCGTGGCGCTGGATCTTCTACATCAACCTGCCCGTGGGCTTCATCGGCTTCGTCCTCGCCAGCGCCTGCCTGTTCGATTCGCCGTATCTGCGCAAGGTCGCGCGGATCGACTGGTGGGGACTGGGGCTCATGGTCGCGGGCTTCGGATGTCTCCAGCTCGTTCTGGACCGGGGCGAGAGGGAGGACTGGTTCGACTCGTCGACCATCGTCGCGCTGGCCGTGGTCGCGGTCTGCGCGCTCGCCGGCTTCCTCGTCCGTGAGCTGATGGCCACCGATCCCATCCTGGACCTCGCCGTGTTCGCCGACCGCAACTTCGCCACGGCCGCCCTCCTGATCTCCATCGTGGGGTTCGGGATGTTCTCGGGCATGCTCCTCGTCGCCGTCTTCACGCAGAAGCTCCTCGGCTACGACGCGTGGACCTCGGGCCTCGTGCTCGCGCCCGGCGGCCTCGGCAACATCTTCTCGCTCTTCGCCTCGGGCCTGGTGACCAGGATCGACCAGCGCCTGATGCTGGCCTTCGGCTGTCTACTCAACGCCGTCAGCCTCTACATGATGACCTCGCTCACCCTTGGGATGGACTACTGGGCCCTGGTCATGCCGCGCTTCATCCAGGGGTTCGCCGTCGGCTTCATCTTCGTGCCCCTCTCGACCCTCGCCCTCGCCACCATCCGCCGCGACAAGCTCGTCAACGCCACCGCGGTGTACGGCATGCTGCGCAATCTCGGGGGCAGCGTGGGGATCGCCGTGGCCACCACCCTCCTCGCCCAGCGAAGCCAGGTCCACCAGTCCACGCTCGTGAGCCACATCAACGTGTGGGATCCGGAGACGGTCGAGCGGCTGCGGCGCTGGGTCAGCCACTTCTCGACCCGGGGCAGCGACGCCTTCACCGCGGAGCGACAGGCCATGGCCATGGTCTATCGCGAGACGGTGGAGCAGGCCCAGCTGCTCGCCTACACGGACGACTTCTGGATGCTCGCCGTGATGTTCGCGGCGGTGCCCATCGTCCTTCCCTTCATGCGGCGCATCCGGCTGGATCCGCAGTCGTCGTCGGGCGGGTCGATGGCCGAGCGCCCGCCCGCGCGCGCCATGGAGGAAGGAGGCGCGTGAGGTCGGTCAGCTCGGGCGCGTGAGGAAGCGCGCGGGACGGTAGGGGCCGAGCCGCGGGTCGACGGCGCCATCGAGCAGCTCGGCGGCGACGATCCGGCCCCAGAGCGGGCCCAGGGTCACCCCGCTGTGCGAGACGACGACGTAGAAGCCCTCGAGCCCCGGGACACGACCGAGCATCGGTCTCTCGTCGCGCGGCATGGGCCGCACGCCGATGCGCGTGGCCTCCACGCGCGCGCGCGCGAGCGCGGGCAGGTGCACGGCCACCGCGGCCAGGGAGCGCTCGGCCGGCCAGGGATCGGCGGGGTCCTTCCACACGTGGTCGTGCGCGGCTTCGGCAAGCACGATGCGCCCCGCCCCGTCCGGTCTGAAGTGCACGCCGGGCGCGTGGATGGGCCGCAGGAGGGTCGTGGCGACGGGTGAGGTGTAGATGAGGCGGCCGGGCACGCGATCGAGCGCGAGGTCCACTCCCGCGAGACGCGCGACCTCATCCGTGGCAAATCCCGCGCAGTCGACCATCACGTCGGCCTCGAAGCGGGCGCCGCCGTCCGTGATCACGCCCCGGACACGATCACCGTCCCGGATCACCGCCGTCACGCGATGGCCGGAAAGAATCCGGGCTCCGTGCCGCGAAGCCTGTGCGAGAAGGGCGCCGATGAAGGGCACCGCCTCCAGATATCCCTCGCCGGGCGTCCACACCACCTGCTCGACGTGGGCGGCGATGTGGAGATCCGGCTCCATCTCCCGGGCCGCCTTCGCCGGGATGCGCTCGACGGGATATCCCCAGCCCGCGAGCCGCTCCACCGCCTGCTCGAGCCGCTCCTGCCCCGCCGGCGACTCTTCCCACGCGAGCCCGCCGTCCTGGTGCAGCCACGACCCGCTCAGCTCCTTGGCGAGCGCGGCATGCTCCTCCATGCTCGCCACGTTGAGGTCGTGGTAGTCCCTCGGCGTCTTGTTGAAGGAATTGGTCCAGGCGAAGCTCACCCCCGAGGTGCCTTGGCCCGGCGCGCTCGCCTCCAGCACGGTCACCCGGGCCCCGCGCTCGGCGAGGCGGTAGGCGACATTGGCCCCGACACACCCGGCGCCCACCACGATGATCTCGACACTCTTCATGCGCTCTCCTGCTCTCGACGGGGAGTCCTGTACAGGGCGTCGGCGCGGCGCAGTCGCTCGGAGAGAAGCTGCATCAGCAGTCCCGCGCCAGCCCGCGGTAGACGCGCGGGCTGACACCGAACTCGTTCCGGAAGGCGCGGTTGAAGTTCGACACGTCGCCGAAGCCGCAATCGAAGGCTATGTCGATGATCCTCGCAGGCTCGACGGCCAGCCGCATCGCGGCCTGGCGCAGGCGCGCCCGGAGAACGTACTGGTACGGCGTCACGCCCGTCAGGCGCTCGAACGTGCGCAGGAAGTGGTACGGGCTCAGGCCCGCTTCCCGCGCCAGGCTTCCCAGGGCGAGACCCTCGTGGGGACCCCGATCGATCGCCCGCACCGAACAGGTGACGCGCGCCATCGCGCCGGGCGGAGCGCTACTCGCCTCGCGCACGGCGCCGCGGGCGACCTGCATCACCCGCGCCGCCAGCTCGATGCCGAGCTCCTCCCACGGCGTCTCCGTAGGACCAGCGAGCAGCCCGGCACAGGCGCGAGTCACCAGCGGCGACAGTGCCCGCACGGGCGGCAGGCGAACGATGCGGAAGTCCGGCCGGCCGCCGCGGACCCCGCCATCCTCGGCGAGGCGCTCGAGATACTCCGGGGCGTACTCGAAGGAGAGGCACCGGTCTCCCGCGCCGTGCTCGTGCCCGCACTCGAAGCACTGGCCCGCGTTGCCGAGGAGAAGCGAGCCAGGGGTCATCAGGGCGTGACCCGCGGCGGAGCGGTACTGGAATGTGCCGGCGGCCACGATGGCGATGAAGACGCCTGCGTGCCGCTCCTCGAATGGGTGATCCCGTGGCCCCGAGGTACAGACCACATCGGACACCGCCCAGCCGCCGCCTTCGGCGAGCACCCGCGCGGTGGCTCTCCCCGGGGCTCCGCTGACGGCGCGCCGGGCCAAGGCCTGCTCCAGCTCGAGAGCAATTTTCGCCAAGTCGCAGCTCCTCGCGGTGCGATAGAAGGCACCTAGGATACCAGAGGCGGTAACGGGAGAGTCTGAGCAGTGGGGTGTCCTTGAATTTCACGAATCGCCTGCATCGGGGTCTTAGACAGGTGAGCGGCACATCTCACAGCCCTGGGGAGGGACCATGAGCGACAAAGAGACTCTCTTGAAGGAAGCGCAGGAGGGGTACCTCGAGCTGCAGCAGAGCATCGCCGGCCTCGACGAGGCCCGCGCCGGGGAGCCGTGGCTTGACACGTGGGGCGTGCGGGAGATCCTGATCCA
>DASQAK010000012.1:0-12576 GCA_035635755.1 Candidatus Methylomirabilota bacterium
AGCTGGAAGCCGGTGACGCCCGTGGCGAGCGGCTGGAAGCCGAGCCCCGTGCCCGCGTCCTTGAGCAGCGTGTTGATCCCGTCCCAGAGATATCGGATCTGCTTGGGCCGTCCCACCTGGACCCCCTCCGGGAGGGCCACCGGAATCCCCGGGTTGGGGACGACGATGGTCGTGCTCGAGGCGGAGGAGACGCTGACCGTCCAGAACTGGTCGCTGTTCATCAGATAGATGACATCGCCCGCCGCGAAGCCCGTGCCGCTGGCGACGTTCAAGATCGTGTCGCCCGCGTTGGCGTTGGCGGTGATCCGGGTGGAGGCGTTGATCAGGTCCGCCCAGAACGTGATGCCCGTCGGCGAGGCGGCCAGGATCTTCTGCTGGGCGGCAGGGAAGCCGTAGCCCGCGAGGCGGAGCTCCTCCTCGACCATCATGGCCGCGCGCGCGGTCTGCTGAGCCTGGGCGCGATTGTCGCCTTCCACGCTGACCTGGCGGCCCGTGGCGAGCACACCCGCCACGCCGGCCATCACGAGGCCGAGGACGCCGCACGAGACCAGGAGCTCGGGCAGGCTGAAACCGCGCCCGTCCCTCACGGCTCGCGCGGCCCGTCGCCAGCTCACGGAATCGTCACCTGTCCTGACGGCTGCACGGTCACGGTCAGGGTCTGGGCGCCGTGGCTCACGGTGACCACGCTGGGGACGCTGGCGGTGCCGAAGGGGGTGAACACGGGCGCGACCCCGCTCGCGACCACGTCGTTGGAGACCGGGGCGACGCCCGAGGCATTGGTGCTGGTCCCCACCCAGGGAGCGCCGCCGCAGCTGCCCTGGAGATACCGGTACCCGCCCGTCACGGGCTGAGCGCAGATCGCCTGACGGGTGCTGATCGCCACCATTCGCGCCTGCATCAGCACCGCCTGGATCTCGCGCGCCCCGCTCCGGGCCTGGGCCGCGGGGAGGTAGTTGAGGCCCATGGGCAGGGCGACGGTGGCAAGGACGCCGATGAGGCCGGCGCTGGCCACGAGCTCGGGCATGGAGAATCCCGCGGTCCAACGATGGTTTCGACTCGTGCGCGGCGTGCTCATAGAGCCCGCCTAAGGAGCAACTTCCCTGCCACCCGAAGACCCTCCGGGTGAGCGGACAAGCGTCGATTAAGCCAGCCGAACTTGCGGTGTCTGCCCCAAGCGCCTTGGCCGCGACGTCAGGGCGGCCGTCAGACCCGGTGACACTCTGTCAAGCGCCGGACAGGCGGCGCCGGCCACACGCCAGGGTCGCTCGCCACCCCGACTGCCCGCGCCGACTGGTTTCACGCCACTTTTGGCAAGACCTCGCGCGCGAACAGCTCCAGGGCGGAAATGTCTTCCTGGTCGAGCATCTGGAGGAGCACGCGCTGAATGCCCACCTTCTCCCACGCCTTGAGGTCGGCGATGACGCGCTCCGGCGAGCCGGCGAGGAACGATGCGGCGTGCCAGGCCGCCTCGTCCGCCGGGAGGGCGGGGAAGAAGGCGCGGGCGGCGGCGATGCGCTTGGCGACGTCGGCTGCATCGCGCCCGATGGCGAGCGGGATCATGAGGGAGCGCCCCATGGCGTCCGGATCGCGGCCGAAGGCGCGGCAATGCTCGGCGAGGATCTGGCGCTTCTGCGTGAAGGTTGCGTGGTCGACGCGCGTGACGTTCCACTCGTCGGCGAACTCGGCCACGATCTTGAGCGTGCGCTTCTCCCCGCGCCCTCCGATGACGATGCGGTAGCGGCCGGCGGGTGGGCGCGGATAGCTCTCCGCGCTCTTGAGCGGGAAGAGCGGCTGGGCAAGCGTCACCGGCTGGCCCTTCTCGAGCGCGCGGATCACGCGCGCGCCTGCCTCCAGCCGGTCGAGCCGCTCCTTGACGCTCCCGAACGGCACACCGTACATCGCGTGCTCGTGCTCGTTCCAGCCCGCGCCCAGCCCGAGGTCGAGCCGGCCCCCGGACAGGTTGTCCACGGCCGCCGCCATCTTGGCGAGGAGCGCGGGATGATAGAAGGTGAGCGGCGAGACCATGGGGCCGAAGCGGATGCGCTTGGTCCGCGCGGCAAGCGCCGTGAGCGATGTCCAGGTCTCGAGGGAAGACCGCTTCGAGTCTCCGCCGAGTCCCGTCAAATGGTCGGAGCGGCACAGCGAGTGGTAGCCAAGATCTTCCGCAGCCTGCGCCAGTCTGAACCAGCGCTCCCAGGTCAGGCCTTCCTGTGCCTCGATCATGATGCCCGCGTGCATGATTCCTCCGTTCAGCCCTCGTCTCACCGCGGATTCACCCAGCCCTCGTCTCGCGGCTTCGCCGCTCAACTCGAATTGCCACGCCTGCGGCTCGAACGCCCAGTTGGCTTGACACCTTACCGCATCCCGGGCCAAATGAGGCGGCCATGTACCGCGACGAGTGGATGAGCATCAATGGCGTGCGGCTCCACTGGCAGGACTGGGGCGCGCCCGAAGCGCCGGCGGTTCTGATGCTGCACGGTCTGACCCAGCAGAGTCACACGTTCGACCATGTCGCCGAGCGCATCTCGGCCCGCTACCGGTGCATCGTGCTCGACTTGCGCGGTCGCGGCGAGAGCGAATGGGCTGCTCCCGAGACCTACACGATTCCTCACTACGTTCAGGACGCGGTCAAGCTCCTCGACGAGCTCACGCTGCCCGCCGTGCACATTCTCGGCACCTCCCTCGGGGGCCTCTGCGGACTCTCGCTCGGCGCCTTCCACCCCCAGCGCGTCCTCAGCCTGGCCCTCAACGACATCGGCCCCGAGATCGATCCGGCAGGCGCCAAACGAATCGCCACGTATACGGCCACGGTGCCGGGGGGATTTCCGAACTTCGAAGCTGCGGTGGACTGGGCGCGGGAACGCTATCTCTGGCTACGCAGGCTGCCCCGCGCCGAAGTCGAGGTGGGGCTTCGCTGGGCGGTGCGCGAGAGAGACGGCGGCTGGTCCTTCAAGTTCGATCCCGCCATCGGCAGGACGCCCCCGCCGACTGCCGAGGTGATGAAGTCGGCCGGCGAGATCTGGTGGAACACGCTCGCGTCACTGCGCTGCCCCATCCTGCTCGTGCGCGGCGCGGACAGCGATGTCTTGAGCCGCGCGACGGCCGACGAGATGGAACGCCGCCAGCCGGCCCTCGTGCGCGTCGAGGTGCCGGACATGGGGCATGCGCCGATGCTCTCGGAGCTGGCCGCCCTGGCCGCGCTCGACCGCTTCTACAAGGGCTGACCGTGGCCAAGCCACGTCTGCTCCTGCTCGTGCCGACCACCACCTACCGCACGGAGGATTTCGTGGAAGCGGCGGGCCGGCTCGAGGTCGACCTCGTGGTCGCCGCCGAGAAGCCCAATGCCCTGGCCGACGCGGTGCCGGAGCGGCTCCTCACGCTTCCCTTCGCCGATCCCGCGGCCAGCGTTCAACAGGTGAGCGACTACGCGCGGCGATATCCCATCGCGGCCGTGGTGCCGGTGGACGACGCCACCACCGTGGTCGGCGCGGCCATCGGGCAGGCCCTCGGGCTGCGCGCGAATCCCATGGCGGCCGTGCGCGCCACCCGGAACAAGCTCGCGATGCGGGAGGCGCTCGGACGCGCGGGCGTGCCCCAGCCCGGCTTCGCGGCCTTCGGGGTCGAGGAGGACCCGGGGGCCGTGGCCAAGGCCGTGCGCTATCCGTGCGTGCTCAAGCCCCTCCTCCTGTCCGCGAGCCGCGGCGTGATTCGGGCGGACTCCCCGGCGGAGTTCTGCGCCGCGTGGACGCGGATCGTCGCCCTCCTGGCGTTGCCAGAGGTCCGCGCGCTCGGCGAGGGCGCCTCCCAGATCCTCGTGGAGAGCTTCCTGCCCGGCGTCGAGGTCGCGCTCGAGGGAATGCTGACGGCGGGCCAGCTCCAGACGCTGGCCCTCTTCGACAAGCCCGATCCGCTCGACGGGCCCTATTTCGAGGAGACGATCTACGTGACGCCCTCGCGGCTGCCCGAGGCGAGCCAGCGCGCCGTCGGCGAATGCGCGGCGCGGGCCGCGCGGGCCCTCGGCCTCACCGACGGCCCCGTGCACGCCGAGCTGCGCATCGATGACGCGGGTCCCTGGCTCATCGAGCTGGCCGCGCGCTCCATCGGCGGGCTGTGCGCGCGGACCTTGCGCTTCGGCACGGGCATGACGCTCGAGGAGATCATCCTGCGCCATGCTCTGGGCTGGCCCATCGCGTCCCTGGAGCGCGAGCGTCCCGCCGCGGGCGTCATGATGATTCCCATCCCGCGCGGCGGCATCCTGCAGAGCGTCGAAGGCCTCGATCAGGCGCGCGCGGTGCCCGGCATCGAGGACATCACCATATCGATGCACACGGGTCAGCGGATCGTGCCGCTGCCCGAGGGCTCCGAGTACCTCGGCTTCATCTTCTCCCGCGGCGCCGCGCCCCACGAGGCCGAGGCCTCGCTCCGGCGCGCCCACGCCCTGTTGCGATTTCAGATCAGTAGCTGATCTCGATCAGGCGTGAGCGTAGGCGAGGCCCCCCGGGGCCTCGAGACAGAAGACCGGCCCCAGGCCCTGCTCCGCGATCTCCGCCTCGGTCAGCCAGATCCCGTCCAGGCAAAAAGCTCCGTTGCGAAAGAGCGCGTTCAGCGCGCTGCGGACTTCCGGCGCGCCGACGTGCAGCGGCCCCTGGAGGAAGGCGACGAGGTGCTGCCAGCCCTTGAACCTGCGCGGGGGCCGGCCGAAGTGATTCACCCCGATCGGCGCATAGGTGACCACGTAGTTGGCGTTGTCGTCCCGCTCGATGTTGACCGTCCCGTTGAGCCTCATGTCCATTCCTCCCCGGGGGGCCTCGAAGCGCCCCTCCTGAATGGCCAGACGCGGTGGCCACGCGGAGCGTTTACGGTGTCCCGGCTGTAAACACAGGCGGGCAGCGGGCAGTCCAACGGGCAGCAGCGAACAGAAAGGAGGGGAGAGCGATGGTTCGGACGCGCCTGGAGACGATGCTGAACTTCGCGGTCGTCGTGTACCTGGTGACGCACGGGGTATCGGTTCCCGCCGACGGCCAGGGCGATCTGGTCACCGGCTTTTGCTGCGCGACCCGCGCCTGGCTCGAGGCCCGGCGGGTCGCCATCGGCTCTCTCCTCGGCTCCTTCGGTAACCTCGCCGGGGCCTAGGTAACTCGGAGGGGGGCTCCGCCCCCTTCCGAAGCCTCCCCCCGACGCAGGGCGAGCCGGAGGACGTCGCGGGGCTGGGGCCCCGCCGTCCGAGGCGACCAATCTGAGAATTGCGCCGGCGAAGCCGGCGCTCGAAACGGAACATTCCAGGCGGGCGGGGGAACGGAGACCGTCCTCCTCGTGGAGGACGAGGACGAGCTGCGGGCGGTCGTGCTGGAGACGCTGCAGATGTACGGCTACACGGTGCTCGAGGCGGGGCACGGCGGCGAGGCCATGTTGATCGCCGAGCGCTACTCGGGTCCGATCCATCTCCTGCTCACCGATGTGGTCATGCCCACGATGAGCGGGGCGGATCTCGCGCGCCGGCTCGCCGCCGTCCGGCTCGAGATGAAGGTCCTGTTCGTCTCGGGCTACACCGACGACGCCATCGTTCACCACGGAGTGCTCGAGCCGGGCACGGCCTTCCTGGAAAAGCCCTTCAACCCAGAGCAGCTCGTGCGACGCGTGCGAGAAGTATTGAGCGGCCGAGGCTAACGCCGGTCCCCAGTGGCATCCGGCATTTCATCCAGTAACCTCATGCATTCGCAGCCTCAGTTGCAGGCTTCGAACAAACCCGCGGCGCCCTGGCCCCCGCCGATGCACATCGTGACCACGCCGTAGCGCGCCTTGCGCCGCAGCATCTCGTTGGCGATGGTGCCGACCATGCGCGAGCCCGTCATGCCGAAGGGGTGGCCGATGGAGACCGACCCGCCGTTGGGATTGAGCTTTTCCATCGGGATGCCGAGCTTGTCGCGGCAGTACACGACCTGGGAGGCGAAGGCCTCGTTGAGCTCCCAGACGTCGATGTCGTCCATCTTGAGGCCCTGGCGCTTGAGGAGCTTGGGAATCGCGTAGACGGGACCGATGCCCATCTCGTCCGGCTCGCAGCCGGCCACCGCGAAGCCGCGGAAGATGAGCTTGGGCTTGACGCCCAGGGCCTTGGCGCGGTCCATGGACATCAGGAGAGTGGCGGACGCGCCGTCGGAGAGCTGGGAGGAGTTGCCCGCCGTCACCGTGCCCTGGCCGCTGTCCTTGTCGAAATGCGGGGGCAGCTTCAGGAGCGCCTCCAGCGTGGTGTCCGGACGATTGCACTCGTCCTTGTCCACGTAGTAGTCCTCCTTGCCCGCGATCTCGCCCGTCTTCTTGTCGATGATGCCGCGCACGACCTGCAGCGGGGCGAGCTCTTCCTTGAAGAAGCCTTCCTCCTGGGCGCGCGCCGTGCGCTGCTGGCTCATCAGGGAGTACTGGTCCTGCATCTCACGGGTGATCTTGTAGCGCTTGGCCACGACCTCGGCGGTGTCACCCATGACCATGTAGATGCCGGGCTTCTTCTCCTTGACCCAGGGATTCGGATCGCCGTCGCGCTTCATCATGCTGATGCTCTCGAGCCCGCCCCCGATGGCGGCCTCCGCCCCGCCCAGGATGATCTGGTGCGCGGCCATGGCGATGGCCTGTAGCCCGGACGAGCAGAAGCGGTTGACCGTGGTGCCCGCGACCGACGCGGGGAGCCCGGCCCGAATCAACGCTACCCGCGCCACGTTGCTGCCCTGCGGGCCATTGGGCTGGGCACAGCCGAGAATGACGTCCTCGATTTCCGAAGAATCGAGACGGGGGACCTTGCCCAGGACGTCCTTGATGCAGTGAGCGGCCAGGTCGTCCGGCCGGGTCATGTTGAACGACCCGCGGAAGGACTTGGCGAGCGGGGTGCGCGAGCTGGCGACGACGACAGCCTCTCTCATGACGGCTCCTTTCTGAAACCGATGGTTCGAAATGCCGTTGGTTGACGGGAGTATACGCCTTTAGGGTCTGCTGGTCACTTGCTAGGAGGCTTCGTCACCCTCGCGGGCGCTCGGGCCGCCGTCGACCACGATGGTGGCGCCGTTCATGAAGGCCGAGGCGTCGGAGGCCAGGAAGATACAGGGATAGGCGATCTCGTGGACCTTGCCCCAGCGCCCCATGCTCACGCGGCTGGCGACGGCATCGTAGGCCTTCTTGGCCACGGCCGGATCCTGCTTGGTCAGCACCCCGAGGTAGCCCTCGGTCTCGATGGGCCCCGGGGCGATGCAGTTGACGCGGATGCCCTGGCGTCCCCAGGCCATGCCGAGGGCGCGCGTGAAGTTGATGACGGCGGCCTTGGCCGCGCCGTAGTGCGACATCATGGTCGAGCCGTAGACGCCCGCGATGGAGGACACATTGATGATGACCCCGCCTCCGCCCTGCGCCATCATCTGCTTGCCCGCCCACTTGCAGCCGAAGAAGACGCCGTTGACGTTGATGCCGATCACGGCGTTCCAGCCGTTGGCGCTGATGTCCTCGACCTTCGAGCGGAAGGACGCGCCGGCGTTGTTGACCATGATGTCGAGGTGCCCCATCTCCTTCGCGGTGCGCTCGACGAGGGCCTTGACGGCGTCCTCCTGGCGCACGTCCACCGCCTCGCAGAAGGAGCGCCGCCCGAGCTTCTTGATCTCCTCGACCACGGGCTCGAGGTTCTCCTTCTTGCGGCTGCAGATGACGACATCGGCGCCGGCCTTGGCAAACTCGACGGCGATGGAGCGCCCGATGCCCACGCCGCCTCCGGTGACGATGGCGACCTTCTTCTCGAGGGAAAACGGCGACGCGGCCATGGTGCCTCCTGGGGCTCGTGTTCAAACATCCCTCTCCCCTTTGGGGAGAGGGCCGGGGTTCGAGCTGAGACGCTCCCGACGAGCCGCAGGCGAGGAGAGCGGCGAGGCGAGAGCTGAATCAGTCAAGGCTCCGAGAATGCGCGGATTATACCCAAGCGGCCGGTGCGGCGCTCTCGAAGCGCATGGCCCGGCCCGTCTCCGGATGAACCAAGCCCAGCTGCGTGGCATGCAGACAGAGTCGGCGAAAGGGCCCGGCGGGGCCGCCGTGCTCGCGATCGCCCACGATCGGATGTCCCATCCCCGCGAGCTGAACCCGGATCTGACGGCGCCGCCCCGTCCCCAGAGACAGCTCCAGCAGCGTGGTGTCGGCTCCGCGCCCGAGCACGCGATAGCGCGTGACCGCGGTCTTCCCCGCCGGGGCCGAGGTGGCGCGGACCCGGAGACTTCGATCCTCGATGAGGCGGCTCTCGAGCGTGCCCGACTCCTGGCGCACCTGCCCCTTCACGAGGGCCCGGTACACGCGCAGCACCGTGCGCGCCTCGAACTGGGCCTGCAGGTGTGCCTTTGCCGCGGGCGACTTGGCGAAGACGAGGAGGCCCGAGGTCTCGCGGTCGAGACGATGGACGATGAAGGGCCTCGATCGTGACCGGCCGGCCTGGAAATAGTCCCAGAGCAGACGATAAGCGGTGCGATCGCGCTCCCGCTCCGTTGCCATGCTGAGAAGCCCGGGCGGCTTGTCCACCACGACGATGGCCGCGTCCTCGTGGACGAGCCCCAGGCCCCGCGGGAAGGGGACGGGCCCGCGGCCGGCCAGATGGATCCGATCCTGGGCGCGCACGGCCACCCGCCCGTCACGGCACACGCGGCCATTGACCTCGACCCGCCCGGACTCGAGCCACTGCTTGAGGCTTCGGCCCGAGGCGTCGGGAAACAGCGCGCGGAGCCGGTCCGCCAGCGTGGTCGGGCTCATTCCCCTCGAAGCACGCCGAGAGGCTTCCGCCCGAGGAGCCTCCATGTGCCGAGAAAGCCGACGCCGAGGGCGAGCAGGGTCGCCCCGGCAATGCCGGCGGCCACGGTCAGCGGCGAGCCCATGCCCACGCGGACGTCGAGGGCCCAGTGGAGCACGCCCCAGGCGAGGGCGGCCGCGAGGAGCGAGCCGCAGAGCCCCGCTGCCATCCCGAGGAGCGCGTACTCCACGGCGAAGAGGCGCGCCACGAAGCCGCGCGTGGCCCCGAGCGCCTTGAGAAGCACGCTCTGGTAGAGCCGCTGATAGCGGCTCACGCCGAGCGCCCCCGCCGTCACGATCAAGCCGGTGGCGACGCTGACCCCGGCGAGGAGCCGGATGGCGAGGGCGATCTGGTCGAGGACGGCGGAGAGACGCTCGAGCACTTCGCGGACCGGAATGACGGTGACGTTCGGAAAGGCCGCGATGACCGCCGACTGCACGCCGCCTTCGTCTTCGGGCTTCGCCCTCGCCGTGGCCAGGTAGGTGGCGGGCGCTCCGTCCAGGGCCCCCGGGGAGAAGATCACGAAGAAATTGGTGTTGAAGCTCTGCCAGTCCACGCGCCGGAGATTGACGACCCGCGCCTGCACCGTCACGCCCTGGATGTCGAAGCCGAGGGTGCCGCCGATCGTAATGCCGAGGCTCTTGGCGATCTCCTCTTCCACGGAGATCAAGGGCTCTCGCCGGGCCTCCTCCTCGGTCCACCAGCGTCCCGCCACCACCTTGTTGTGCTCGGGCGGCCCCGCCCCCCAGGTCAGCACGTACTCGCGCGAGAGATACCAGGTCTCCTCGCGCTTGTGCCTCGGCGCGTGGGAGACGGGGCTGCCGTTGATCGCGACCAGGCGAGAGCGAACGACCGGGGTCAGGTCGGGCGGGCGGCTGGTACGGTCAGTCACGAGCTTCCGGAAAGCCTCGGCCTGATCGGGCTGGATGTCGACGAAGAAGAACGCCGGAGAGCGCTCCGGTCCGCGATCGACGAGGTCGGCGCGCAGGCTCTGCTCGAGGAGCGCCACGGTGACGATGAGCATCACGGCCAGACCGAGGGAGACCAGGACCACGCCCGCGTGGGAGTCCGGACGGTGGAGATTGCCCACGGCCTGGCGCCAGGCGAGCGAGCGGGCGCGGGGGAGCCGGCGCGCGGCGTAGATGACGAGCCGCGCGGTCGCCCCGAGCAGGACGAGCGCGCCCGCCAGCCCGCCCACGAAGAGCGCGCCGATCTTCACCGACCCCGCCTGCCAGAAGGCGAGCGCGATCAGGCCCGCCACGATGGGCACAGCGGCCAGCCAGGGTCGACGACCCGGCAGTCGCGCTTCGACGTCGCGCCTGAGGATCAAGGCCGGCGGCACGCGGCGGATGTCGAGGAGCGGCCAGAGCGCGAAGAGCAGCGTCAGGCCCGTGCCCATGGCGAGCCCGGCCGCGACTGAGCGAAGTGACAGAGAGGCTTCGAGCGGGAAGGGCAAGAGGGGCGCCAGCGCGGGGACGAGCGCGAGCTGGAGCCCGGTGCCGAGCGCGGCGCCGAGCAGGCTGCCCGCGAATCCCAGCAGCACGGTCTGGAGGAGATAGGCGGCCAGGATCTGTTTCCACCCCGCCCCCAGCGACTTCAGCACGGCGATCGTGTCGAGCTTGCCGCGCACGAAGCTGCGCACGCTCGTGGCCACGCCGATGCCGCCGACCATGAGGGCGACCAGTCCCGTGAGGCCCAGATAGACCGTGAGCTGGTCCCAGAAGCGGCGGACGCCCGGCTGGGCCTGGGCGTAGGTGATGATCCGCACGGAGGGATCCGGCAGGCTCTCGGCGAGCCTCGCCTTGAAGGCCTCCGCGCTCGCGCCCGCCGGGAGACGGAAGAGCGTCCGGTGCCGGATGCGACTCCCCGGCCGCACGAGGTGGGTGCGCTCGAGGTCCTCGGAGGCGATCATCACGCGCGGCCCGAGCGAGAAGACGCCCACCGCGCGATCCGGCTCCTGGAGGATGACGCCCCTGATGGTGAAGTCGCCCTCGCCTATCCTCATGCGATCGCCCACGGAAAGCTCGAGCTTCTGCAGCAGCGACGGGTGGACGAGGGCGCGGCCCTGGCCCACGAGCGCGGGCAGGCGCCCCGACGGCTCCGTCTTGAGCTCGCCGTACAGCGGGTAACCTGGCGCGATCGTCTTCAGCTCGACGACCTGGCTACGTCCGGCGGCCGTCGACATGGCGACCAGCTCGCGAAGGCCCAGCGTGTCCACGCCGTCACGCGCGAGCTCATCCACGGCGGCTTCGGCGCGGGCGGAGAGCGGCTGGCTGCTCCGGATCTCGACGTCGCCGCCCATGAGCGCGCGCGCCGAGCGCCCCACCGTGCGCTCGAGGCTGGTCGCGAAGCTTCCCACGGCCACCAGGGCGGCCACGCCCAGGGTGATGCACGCGATGAGATACGCGAACTGCCGAGACGCTCCCCGCGTCTCGCGCCAGGCGAGCCTCAGCGTGAACATCACCTCTCAGCCCTCGCCTCGCCGCTCTCCTCGCCTGCGGGATTCACTCAGCTCTCGCCTCAGGGCTTCGCCCTTCAGCTCGAAAATCGGGCAGCGTCTCAGCTCGAACATCATCTCTCAGCCCTCGCCTCGCCGCTCTCCTCGCCTGCGGCTCGTCGGCAGCGTCTCAGCTCGAACATCATCTCTACGAAACCCTCTCCGAGCCATTGCTCGTTTCGTCGCTGACAATGCGCCCGTCGCGCAGGGTGATGACGCGGTCGGCCAGCGCGGCGAGGGCGGGGTCGTGGGTCACCAGCACGAGCGTGCTGCCGAGATTGCGGTTGAGGGCGACGATCAGATCGATGATCTGCTTGCCCGTGGCGGAATCCAGATTGCCCGTGGGCTCGTCGGCGAGCAGGAGCGACGGCCGCCGCGCCACCGCGCGGGCCACGGCCACCCGTTGCTGCTCTCCGCCGGAAAGCTGGACGGGATAGTGATGCCCGCGCTCGGACAGCCCCACGTCGTCGAGCAGGGCGCGCGCCCGCTCCATGGCGCCCGCCTCTCCGCTCAGCTCGAGCGGCACGGCCACGTTCTCGAGGGCGCTCAGGGTCGGGATGAGGTGAAAGGACTGGAACACGTAGCCGATCGTGTCGCGACGGAAGCGGGCCAGCTCGTCCTCGCCGAGCGACGTGATCTCGACGCCCCGCACCGTGATGTCACCGGCCGTCGGGCGGTCGAGGCCCGCGATGAGACCAAGCAGGGTGGACTTTCCGCTGCCCGAGGGGCCGGCGATGGCCACGAACTGCCGGGCGGGCACCTCGAGCGTGACGTCGGTGAGCACGTCCACGGGGCGGCCGCCGCTGTCGAGGCGCATGCGGAGCCCGCGCACCGTGATCATGATGCAGCCATACTACACTAGCGGTATGCGCCGACTGTGGGCGGTCGCCCTTCTCGCCGTCTCCGTGGCCTCTCCGTCCGCCGCGCGTCTCTCCGCCGCGGAGCCGCACGTCATCGTGGCCTTCGGCGACAGCTTGACCGCGGGTCTCGGCGTCAGGCCCGAGGAGTCCTATCCCTCGCGCCTCGAGGCGCGGCTGCGCGCCTCCGGCTATGACTATCGCGTGGTCAATGCCGGCGTCTCGGGCGACACCACAGCGGGCGGGCTGCGGCGCGTGGACTGGGCGCTCAAGAGCAGGCCCGAGATCGTCATCGTGGCGCTGGGGGCCAATGACGGGCTCCGGGGCCAGGACCTCAAGAGCGTGCGCTCCAATCTCGACGCCATCGTGGCGCGTTTCCAGAAGGCGGGGGCGCACGTCCTGCTCGCCGGGATGGAGAT
>DASQAK010000013.1:0-3092 GCA_035635755.1 Candidatus Methylomirabilota bacterium
GCCTGGCTCCTCGCCGCCCTCGGCACGGGCGCGGCCGCGTGGGCCGGCCATGCCGTCGGCGTGAATCCGGCCAGCGCGGTGCCTGCCCTCGTCAATGCCCTCCACCTCGTGTGTGTCGGCCTCTGGCTGGGCGCCCTGCCACCTCTGGCCCTGCTCTGCGCGGCGGCCAGCCGTGAGGATGGCGCCGATGCGCGCCCCTTCGCCGTGCTGGCGGCGCGGCGCTTCTCGGCGTGTGCCCTCGTGATCATGCTCGTCATCATCGCGACGGGGATCTGGAACACGTGGAACGAGGCGGGTGACCCAGGCTCGCTGCTCGGAACGCGCTATGGGCATCTGGTGCTGCTCAAGAGCGCGCTCCTCGTTCCCGTCCTCGCGCTGGCGGCCTGGAATCGGCGGCGCTTTCTGGCACATCTCGGCGGAGAGGCCGCCACCGTGGGTCGGCCCGCCATGCGAGGGCTCGCGCGCTTCATCGGGCTCGAGGCCCTGGCGGGGCTCCTCATCCTGGGAGTGGCCGGCACCCTCGCCGTCACGCCGCCCGGCCGGCACGAGACGCCCCTCTGGCCCTTCAGCTTTCGTCTGGCGCCCGAGGTGACGTGGAGCCTGCCCGGTGTCAAGACGCAGGTCATGATCGGCGCCCAGATCGTGCTGATCGGCATCCTCGCGGTGATCGCCGGATGCCTCGTGAGGCGCTGGCGCCCACTCTTGCTGGCGGGCGCCGCCATCGCGCTCGTGGCCGGCTTGCAGCAGGCGTTACCTCCCCTGGCCGTCGACGCGTATCCGACCACGTATCTGCGCCCCGCCGTGCCCTACACCGCGGCCTCCGTCGCTCACGGAGGAGCGCTGTTCACTGCGAGTTGCGCAGGCTGCCATGGCTCGACCGGACGCGGCGACGGACCCGCGGCGGCAGGCCTGCCCAAGCGAGCGGCGGACCTGACCGCGCCGCACACCAATGACCACACTGCGGGCGACATGTTCTGGTGGCTGACACATGGTTTCGGCCAGGCCATGCCGGGCTTCGGAGACCAGCTGTCGGTGGAAGACCGCTGGGACCTGATCAACTTCACTCGCGCGCTGTCCGCGGCCGAGCAGGCGCGGAGCTTGACGCCGATCGCGGAGCCGGGCCGCGCACGCCTCACCGCCCCCGATTTCACGTTCGCGACGGGGCCCGCCCAGAGCAGCCTCAAGAGCTATCGCGGACGCCAGCCGGTGCTCCTCGTGCTCTTCACCCTGCCGCATTCGCTGCCGCGAGTGCACCAGCTCGCCCGGGCGTACGGTCATCTCCAGGCCTTCAACACCGCGGTCATCGCGGTGCCCATGGACGGGAGCGATCGGGTGCTGACCCGCCTCGGTCCGAGCCCGCCCGTCTTCTTTCCGGTGGCGACGGAGGGCGCCGCGGACATCGTCGCGACCTATGGTCTCTTCCGGCGCGCCTTGACGCCTGCAGGCGCCCTTCACGATTCCCCGCTGCCGCCCCACATGGAATTCCTCATCGACCGGAGCGGCTATCTGCGCGCCCGCTGGATTCCCGGCGGCTCCACGCCCGGCTGGCTCGACATCAAGGCCCTCCTCGCGGAGCTGCAGGCGCTCAATCAGGAGAGCGTCGCGGTCGCGCCCGCGGACGAGCACGTGCACTGATGAGGCTCTGGCGCGCCGTGATCCTGCTCAACCTGGCCGTGGGCGTCGGCCTCCTGCTCGGCTGGCTCGCCTGGGGTCAGCAGATCCCGCGGCTCGAGCAGCGGCTGCGCGATGCCCAGCAGCGCGTGCTCCTCGTCGGGGTCGAGCGAACCTGGGTGGTGTCGGGGGTCGTCCGCGCCATCATCCCCGAGACCCAGCTCATCGTGGTGACGCACGAGGAGATCCCGGGCTACATGCCGGCGGGCATGACCATGGGGTTCAAGGCGGCGAGCCCGAAGGTGCTCGAGCAGGCGCGGGTGGGCGACGTCGTCAAGTTCACCCTCAAGGGCGTGCCCCCCGACGTGGAGATCACGGCCATCGAGCGGGAAGGCAAGTCCTGAAAGCCCTCGACTTGGGTCAGCTCCTGCTGGAGAGAGCCGGCAAGCCTGATCCTCGTGCTATTTGCGCGGCTCTTTGATGAACCAAAGAATTGGGAGCACCAGGAATACGAGCCGCCTTCAGGGATGCGCGAAATCCGAGCTTGTCGATAGCCTGGATGAGCTGATCGGTGGTCACGCGCGCGGGATCGAATGTCACCCGTGCCTCCTTGTTGCGGAAGCTCACGTCCGCTTGCTGCACCCCCGGGAGCCCTTCCAGGGCTCGCTTGACCGCGACCGGTCAGGCCCCTCAGGTCATCCCTTCAACGGCCAGCACGACCGTCGACTGTGCGGCCAGCACGACTTGCGCCGCTGCGAGCAGAATGATGGCGGCGAGCCAGAATCCGTGCCCACGTCTCATGGCGTCACCTCCCGCCCATGCCCTTCATGTCATGCCCGGCCGCGCCGTGAGCGCTCGCGCCACTCAAGCGGGCCAGGAGGTCGGAGGTCGCCTCGGGGAATCGGTCAAGCACAATGGCCGTCACCACGACGAGGCTTGCCAAGACCAGCAGACCCAGAGTGGCCCGGCCTCCTGTCATGCGGCAGGCGAGCGCCTCACACCGACGACGCTCCCGGATGTAGAGGGCGAAGCCCGCCGCCACGCCAAGGATCCCCGTCGGGATCAAGATCCATCGGTATTGCATGGTCACCGCCATGAAGGCGCCGCTCC
This sequence comes from Candidatus Methylomirabilota bacterium, assembly GCA_035635755.1. Lineage (GTDB taxonomy): Bacteria > Methylomirabilota > Methylomirabilia > Rokubacteriales > CSP1-6 > AR37. The sequence continues at coordinate 2,722 of DASQAK010000013.1, forward strand.
CGAGGCCGAGGGCGATGACGGCCAGCGGCAAGAGACAGCAGAGCGATGACAGCAGGGCGCCGACCCAGGCGGCCATTCCCGCGCCCAGGGAGCCGAGTTTCATGGCTTTCTCCTCCGAACCTGTCTAACCCGGTACACCGCTAACCCGACGAATCCGATGAGCAGAGGAAGCACGATCAGGTCCAGACGACCCGTGAGCGCGCCGAGGCCAACGGCTCCCAGCAGCAACAGGAGTTGTCCCGTCCGCTGTTGAACTTGGCTGAGCGCGACAGCAGGGCATCATACCCTCAGTTCACGGCGCGGAGGAGGGTACCGACATAGCGGCCCCCCTCGAGAAGATCGATCCTGAGCCAATTGTGGCCCTCGCTTTT